>JASJDZ010000014.1 GCA_030065575.1 Acidimicrobiia bacterium | reverse complement strand
GTGACGCTGGTCTCTTCCTCTGTGGTGTGTTCGTCGATCTGGACGATTGCCGGGCGATTGTTCATTGGTCCCTGCCTTGCTCGGTCACGAAGTCTACGGCTTTGCGGCTGCTCGCCGTCGCAATCGGCGCGTCATTCGATCGGTAGCCAGAGGAGCGACAATTCGATCACCTGAATGTCGGCCTTCTCCAATCCAACTTCCATCGGAGTGACGGTCTCGCCCCGCTCCTCCCAACGGTCGTTGATCTCCTCGAACTCTTCGACCAGTTCGGCTTCGAGATCGGCGAGCGCCGCGTACTTGTCGTCGGCCTTCGCCTGGGCAGTGCGCAGGCGGGCCTCCTTCGATCGAGTTGCGCTGCGGTTGCGAGCCGTTCCGGTGACGGACCTGGTGCTGCGGCGCCCGAGCAGGATGTTGATCACCGACGATGCTCCATCGATGATCTCGCGCTGCTTGCTGCCGGCGAGGTCGACCTCTAGTTCCTCAGCTCGGCGCTCAGCGGCCGCCGCCTGGTCGCGCAGCGTCTTGAACCGCCGCTCGTACTTGTCGCGCAGCTTGGCGGACTCCTCGTCAGCTCGTTCCTGAGCCACCTCATCACATCGGGTGAGGAAGTCCTGCTCAGATTCTCCGACCCGTGAGTACAGCTTGAGGTCGGCATTCTTGAAGATCGTGATCTTCTGCCCTCTGTGGAGGAAGTCTTTCAGCGCACTCCCAGCGCTCTTCCAGTAGGACGCCTTCTCGATGGCGCCTTCCGGGATGACGTAGACAGCTTCTTCGGGAGCGGTTGCTGAGAAGTCCCGATCGTCGTAGTCGACGTACACCGCCTGCGCAGCATCGAACCTACTGCCGAGCGGCGTGACTACCGCTTCCCACTCCTCCTGGTGCACTAGGTCGGCAACTCGCTCGTCATAGGTAAGGCTCACCCGGGCCGCCAGGGCAGCGACGTGTCTGTTCGAACCCGGATTCAGCTCGAATCGATTTGCCCACGGCGCATCGGGGGCGAGGTGATAGACCGGCACCGAGTCGGGCACCTTAGGCATGACCGGCGTCTCGTCACTGGAGAGCTCCGGGGCTGGCTCCTGCTCGGCGGGTCGCTGGTCCGGCGCCGAAGGTGGCGGCGGTTCATATGAGGTCAGCGTTGCGATCTGCGCACGGGTGAGCGGCCCCCGCAGGTATGAGAGTGCCCAACGAGTTGTGAACAGGATCGGCTCCGGCTCGCGAGTGTTGTGCAGGAGGAACTGTCGCTTGTCCAGCCCGGAGATGGTGCGGTCCAACTCGGATACGTCTGTGTCGCCGCGAGCCGATTGCAGTGCCTCGAGAATCCGTGCCTTGTCGCGTTCGGTCTGCAACCTGCCGATACACCAGGTGCCCGCGTTCGACATGGCCTTGTAGTCGAGATCGACCGGGTTCTGAGTGGAGAGCAACATCCCGACTCCGAATGCGCGCGCTTGCTTGAGCATGGTGAGGATTGGCTTCTTGGCGGGAGGCTCGGCGGTCGGGGGAACGAACCCGAAGACCTCATCCATGTAGACGAGGGCACGCAGATCGCCGGTACCCGCCTGTGACCGCATCCAGGTGATGACCTTGGAGAGGATGAGCGTGACGATGAACTGGCGTTCCTCGTCGCTGAGGTGGGCGAGGTAGACGATTGCCGCCTGCGGCTTGCCGTCCTGCCAAAGCAGCTTCTCGATGTCGAGATCGGGGCCCTGCACCCAGCTGGAGAAGGCCGGTGACGCCACCAGTCCATTGAGTTGCATCGCCAACTCGAGCCGCTCCTTCTCCGGAAAGAACGTGTCGAGGTCGAACACGCCGAGTTTGCGGAGGGGAGGGCGTTGGATCTCGGCGAGCAGGGTGGCCATGTCGAGGTCCCTGCCGGCACGCCAGGCGTGCTCGACGAGGTTGGCGATGAGTATGTGCTCGCGTGAGGAGATCGGGTCGGCCTCGATTCCGACCAGGCCCAGCAAGCCGGAGACGAACCCCTCGATCTCGTCGCGGAGCGTTTCGGCTTCGGTGTCCCAGCTTGTGTCGGGACAGGCGAGGGAGCCGATGATGTTGAGTGGTACTCCGGACTCGGAACCCGGGGTATAGATCGTGAAGCCGGCTTTGTCCCGTAGTTCCCGGATACGGGTCCCATCCTGGTCCCACCAACCGAGGCCTTTGCGCCAGAGCTCGGCTTTTTCCGTGGCCAGCTCCCCGGCTGTCTTGCCCTCCTTGCGAGCTTCGCCCTCGTCGACCCACGGCTCGAAGTTGGCAGGGAGAAGGTCGGGGAAGGTGAGCATGAGGTTGGTCATGTCACCCTTGGGGTCGAGGATGAGCGTCGGGATACCCGATAGCAGGGCCTCTTCGAGGTAGATGATGCCGAGGCCGGTCTTCCCCGAGCCGGTCATGCCGACGATGACACCGTGGGTGGTCAGATCGCCGGGGTCGTAGTCAACGATGTCTCCGGTACGCTCGCCGGTCGCCGCATCGACGACGCCACCCAGGTAGAAGCCTTCTGTAGCCATATGAGGTCTTTTCTCCCCCGCCTAGATCATTCCCTGACAATAAACGGTCACTCGTCGGCGGGGCGGAGCTCCTTCTGGACTAGGTAGCCGCTAGCCCAACCGAGCCACAGCAGGACCTAATCATCCCGACCGGGTGATCGACCTTCAAGCGTCCCGCGCCAGCCAGGCGGACTGCCACGGCCCCAGGTGTAGCTGGTCGCCGCCATTTGCCGGCTCACTCTGTCGCCAGTCGGGGCCGGGATGGGTCAGGCGAACTTGCTGTGAGCCAACGTTGACGTAGACGCGGGCCAGGGAATCGCCGTTGCCCCGCTCGATACCGATAACGCCGGGAGGCGTGGTCAGGACTCGCTGTGGTGAGTCGGGATGGAACGCCGCAGAGCTCGATCGGAACCGCAGCATCCTCTCCAAGCCCGTCAGGACTCGACTCGGGACCGAGTCGGAGTCCGCCAGTTGTAGCTCCAGTTGCCGTACTGCGAACCTCGTTCGATTGAGAGATCGAGCCTGGCCGGTCTGCTCGTAGTTCGCCTGATCGCTGCGTCCCCCCACCAGGCTGAGCGCATAGATTGCCGGGATCCCGCGCAAAGCCAGCATGATGGCGTGCGACGCCAGGTGCCGCTGTACTGCCTGCTCGGGCTCGTAGCCGGTCTCCATGAGGCTGAACCAAGTCGTGTTGAGTTCGTACGGCGCCGTGTCGGTCCCGATGCTGCGAACTCCGAGTTGCCCACCGCCGCGCCGGTTCAGTTTGAGGAGATCAGCTATGCGTGAGTCGGGGAGGATGCCCTCGACGGGCCGGACCCCAACACCATCGTGGCTGGATAGGAAGTTGAGATAGGTGCAGCCGGCTGGGAGCGGGTCGAGCTCGTCGATCCAGGATTCCAGAAGGTCCACGCTTCCTGTGTGCACAGCGTCCAGCACTAGCGGAGGCAAAGCGAACTGGTAGACCATCTGGGCCTCGCGCTGCTCTCCACCGAAGTACGAGATGTTCTCGCGGTGCGGGACATTTGTCTCAGTCACGAAGATGAGATCGGGATAGGCCTCATCCATGATCGCCCGTAGTAACTGGATTATGAGGTGACCCTGCGGCAGATTGATCGAACTCGCACCAACTTCCTTCCAGAGGAACTGGACGGCGTCGAGTCTGATCATGGACGCCCCGTGGCGGGCGTAATCCAGGAGTACCCCGAGGACCCTGAGAAACAGCCGGGGGTTGCGGTAGTTGAGATCCACTTGATCGGCAGAGAAGGTGGTCCACACCCACACCTGGCCCCGATCGGAGTCGAAAGCTGTCAGCAAAGGGCTGGTTCGCGGGCGAACGACGGCGCTGAGGTCAGAATCGGGTGGGAGCGAGATGAAGAAGTCGGCGTACTGGGGGTCTCCCTCCAGGTAGCGCAGGAACCAACGGCTGCCTGCGGACGCGTGGTTGATGACAGCATCGAACATGACCCGGGCATCGGCAGTCAGGCGCTCAACATCCGCCCACGTGCCGTAGCGCTCATCGACGGCGGTGTAGTCGAGCACGCTGTACCCGTCGTCAGAGGACCACGGGTAGAACGGCAGGATGTGAATCCCGTTGATCCACGGCCGGAGATGTGACTGGAAAAAGGTGTGGAGCGATGCCAGCGGGTTGTGGTCGGCGCCGTGGAACTGGTCGGCGTAGGTGATGAGCCAAGCGTCACGCTCCGACCAGTGGTCCTGCGCGGCAGGGGATTGCCCGTGGTGTTCGATCTCGAGGAGTTCGCGGACGTGATCCTCCAGATCATGATTATCCGGATACGCCCTTTCCAGCAGCGCCGGCCAGTCCATGCCAACTCCCTCGACTCGTTGGGGCCCTTAAAACACGCTGCAGTGGCAAATGAGCCGCATTGATGGCTTCCCGACGAGATATCCCAATACCGCAGCCGATTGCGGGGCCACCTTATTGACGTTAGGATACGACAAATGGCTGCCCGCACGCAACGGGTTGTCAGGAGGAGGGGTTGACGGAGAGGATGGCCGGGCTCAGCTGCAAGCAGAAAAGATGGAGATTGCAACGCAGATGCCCGCCCATTCCGCGTAGCCTTCAAATGCGGCTACCGGTCGGCTCAAGAGCCTCGCATTGGAGAAGGAGAGGCATATCGGATTAGACATGGCTGGAGCTGAGAGGATAAAGCGACTGTGTGCAGCAGCGCCCGGAAGGGATTGGAGCTGTTCTGCGCGATTGGGAGGTTCAAGATGAAACGTATACCCGTCCTAGCGCTCGCGTTGGTTCTCGGGGTGGTCTCGCTCGCTGCATGTAGCGATGCCGATCCCGAGGTCATCACCGAGACATCGATCGTTGAAGTGACCGTTGAGGTACCAGGCGAAACTGTTGAGGTTCCAGGCGAGACTGTCGAAGTTCCGACCGACGCACCGAGAATCAGCTTCTGGAGCACTGAGACGCAGCCCGCCCGTGCCGAGCGCACCCAGGCGATCATCGATCGCTTCACTGCTGACTCGGGCATCGTGGTTGACCTTGTGCTTGTCGACGCCAACAACATCTCCAGCATCATGGCTGCAAACCAGGCGGCAGGGACACTGCCTGACGTTGTCTTCCATCCGTTGGAGCTCACCTTCGGCTGGTACAACGAAGGCCTTCTGGATGCGCAGGCGGCAACAGCCGTCATCAACTCTCTGGGTGTCGATACCTTCTCAGAAGGCGCACTTGGGATGGCCACAATCGATGGCAACCCGGTGACGGTGCCAACCGACGGCTGGGGCCAGTTCCTCGTGTATCGCACAGATATCTTCGATGATCTCGGTCTAGCTGCGCCGACCACCTACGAAACCATCCGCGCTGCCGCTGCAGCCTGTGATGAAGAGGGCTTCATCGGCATCATGGCCGGCACCGACCCGGGACAGGAGTACACGCAACAGACCTTTGAGCACTTCGCCATGGCCAATGGGGTTGAGTTCACCGACGCTGATGGCAATCCCACCGTGAATACGCCTGAGTTCATCGAGGCTCTGACGTATTACACCGAGTTGATGGCCGAAGTTGGCCCGAAGGACACAGCCACCTATTGGGATCAAGCACGCGCCTTCTACTTCGCCGGTGACGTTTGCATAACGCACTGGTCGCCATTCATCATGGACGAAATGGCGGGTCTCCGCGATGCTGCATTCCCCAGCTGCCCGGAGTGTGCTGACGATCCGGCGTTCATTGCCAAGAACAGCGCCTTTGTCGGCGACTTCGCCGGCCCGAGCGGCTCGCCAACGCAGTGGGGGCAGGTCAGCTACACCGGCATCACTACCGGCGCTGACACGGCATCGGCTCAGGAGTTCGTTGAGTTCTGGCTCAGCGATGGCTATCTCGACTGGTTGGGTGTCGCAGCTGAAGGCAAGTTCCCGATGCGACGGGGCAACGCAGACAATCCCACTGCGTACATCGATGGTTGGGGCCAGCTCGAGGTTGGCGTTGATCGTCGGGCTCCGCTGAGCGACTTCTACAGCGCTGACGTCCTGGCGAAGGTCGTTGATGGAGCCAACAGCCTCAATCGGCCGTTCATCCCGCAGGGACAGGGGCTGCTGTTGAGCGCGGTCTCGGCCGAGAGGATCATCCCGCAGACGATCGCGGATGTCATCGAAGGGTTCCTCACGCCAGCGGAAGCTGCAGAAGAACTGCAGACGCTCATGGAGGAGATTGCGGCTTCGCTCGTTGAGGAGTAGCCGAGCAGCAAGACATCACCTCATGTGATGCGAGGGCAGAGAGTGCGAAAGCCCGCACTCTCTGCCCTTAGGTCCCGCCTTCCTCGGCGGAGTGGAGGAGATCGGCCAATGCAGGATGCGCAAGTGGAGCAAGGTCCCGGCAACGGCGGCCGCCAGCAGCAGAAGCGCCGGAGGCGGATGACGCTTGCGGCAAGAGAAGCACGATTGGCATACCTTCTGGTGGTGCCCGGGATTCTGCTAGTCCTCCTGATCATTCTGTTCCCGATGATCTGGAACATCGTGCTGAGTTTCCGGCCGATACGGTTCAGAGATCTGCCCGAGTTGAACCTATTCGACTTCAGCGAACTGACCCTGGACAACTACCGCGACGGCTTTGGCCCTCGATTCTGGGCAGCCTTGCGTGTGACCATGATCTACACGGTGGCAAGCACTGTGGGTGCCATCGTGTTGGGCTTGTGGGCAGCGCTTGTGGCCAAGGAGAAGTTCCGAGGACGCGGCGCCTTCCGCGCGCTCATCCTGTTCCCCTACATTGCGCCGGTCGTTTCCTCGGCCTTCATCTGGCGCCTGATGCTGGACAAGAACTTCGGCATCGTCAACGCCGCACTAGGGCTGGAGGGTCGGGACTCGATTGGTTGGCTCACTTCTCGTAGTGCGGAGATGCCATTCCTGGGCGGTATCGAATTGCCAATCGCACTGCTCACCGTCATCGCCTTCGAGATATGGCGCTACTTCCCCTTCGCTTTTCTATTCATTCTGGCCAGGATCCAGGCGATTCCGTCGGACATGTACGAGGCCGCTCAGGTCGATGGCGCGTCACCCTCGCAACAGCTTCGGTACATAACGTTGCCGCAGTTGCGTACCGTCATCGCAACCCTTTTCATCCTTCGCTTCATCTGGACGTTCTACAAGTTCGAAGACATCTACCTCCTCAACGGTGGCGCTGCCGGCACTGAAGTGCTCACGGTGCAAATCTTCAACTGGTTGTTTGCTCGCAGGAACATCGGCGTTGCGGCCGCGCTGGGCGTCGGCCTCGCGGCAGCTCTGATCATCTTCGTTGGGGTCTACCAGAGACGCGTCGGGGCGGAGGAGTAGATCGTGACACAGCAAACACTCACCAAGAGGAATCGCATGTCACGTGATGTCGTCAAGCGCCGCGCCGGCAAAGCGCTCAAGTGGTTCAGCATCGCCTTCTTCATGTTCATCACAGTGTTCCCCTTCTACTGGATGTTGAATCTGTCATTCCGGCCGTTTCAGGATGTGCTGACCGATCCAACCCGTCTGGTCCCACGTATCGAAGACATTCAGACAGTCCTCAGGCCGCTCCGGTGCATCTTCGGAGGGGATACCGAGTTCTGTGATGCTGCGGTGCGCAACAGCAGCTATGCGGCTGTGCTCATCGAGTTCAACTTCCTTCGCTTCATCCGCAACAGCTTGATTCTGGCGGGGGCTACGGTCGTGATGAGCCTCATCATTGCGGTTCCGTCCTCCTATGCCATGAGTCGGCTGCGGTTCAGGGGGCGCGAGGCGATGAAGGTCGGAATCTTGCTGATCTACCTGTTCCCCGGCATCGTGATCTCAATCCCGCTGTTCGTCTTCTTCATACGCATTCAGCAGAGCCTTGGAATCCAGTTACGCAATCCGATTGGCGTCTCGTTGATCTACCTGGCGAGCACCCTGCCGCTTGCTCTCTACATGCTGAGTGGCTATTTCCAGACAATCCCTCCAGACCTGGAAGAGGCGGCACGGATTGATGGGGCTTCGCGCCTGCGAGCGTTGTGGCTTGTCACAATTCCTCTGGCGGCACCGGCGATTGCCACCGTAGGTCTGTACGTGTTCATGATCGCCTGGAATGAGTTCTTGTTTGCACTCCTGTTCCTCGTGGAGAATCCAGATGCCTGGACACTGCCGCTTGGTTTGCAGCAGCTGGACAGTCAGGAAGTACCTAGAACGTTCTTGATGGCGGGCAGCGTCATCATCACCGTGCCCATCCTGATTATCTTCTTCTTCATCGAGCGATTCCTGACCGGTGGACTGACGGCAGGTGGGGTCAAGGGGTAACTCGCTTGCAGCGAGTTACCTTGGGAGTTTCGTGCCGAAACTCCAGGCAAGCTTCGAGTTCGATGGAATCGAACTCGGGGAAGGGGCGGAGCGATTCAGCATCGAGTTTGGCTTCGCCAAACATCGGGCTGCTCTGCTCACTTCGAGTCCATCCAATGGAACTCGGGGCGATCAGGCGTGGTCTCACCTTCGGGGTTTGGTGCCGAAACTCCAGGCAAGCATGGGGCGAGCAATGGCAAAGTCATTCTTCCGGCCAGGGTCGTGATTGGGCGCGAGCACAGGTTGATCGGACTCCGGGGAACAGGCGTGGTCCCAGCTCGCTGAAGGGTGGTCGAACTAGAACGCGGCGTGACCCACCTTCATACCTGTGATGGCACCGATGTGTTCGGCCGCACGGCCGGCGGCGGCTGCCGGCGGAAGCTGCAGGGTGATGACGTGCTCCAGCATTAGCTGCAGCTGCAGCGAGACATGGTGATACATCTCTGTCTCCGGCCTCATGAAGGCCTGCTCGAGGATGGTGGCGGTCAGCGCCACGAATGGCTTCTCGTCCTCGACCATCTCCACTGCCGAGCGCCGTGTCGGAATCTTCGAAGTGGAACGAGCCAACCGGGCTAGGGACTCAGCCGACATCGCAGACTTGAGCAGGCTCAGGGCGAGCTGGGGTCGCTTGGTCTGACGGAAGACCGCATACGCCATGCCGCCCGCAACGCTGGCAATCTGGCCACGGGGACCGGCAGGCATGGCCACAAATCCGTACCGGTCATAGAGTTCGCCGATGGCAATACCGCTTGCGTTGGCCAGTGCCCGAGCTTCGTAGGACCCGCCCAGACTCATGGCAGCCTTGCCCCGAGCCAGGCGACCTACAGCGCGATCCCACTCATAGCGAACGACCTCTGTTGGCAGCAAGGCTGTCTCCACCAAGGTTCTGACAAGACGAAGCGCCTCGACCGTGGCGTCCGAGTCGAGGGAGACGGTCCCATCGGAGAACACGGTCACACCGTTTGTCGCAAGTAACGCAAGCAGGCAATAGGTGGTCGTTTCGCCTGCGCGGGTTCCTCCCGGCATCACCAATGGACTGATCGAAGGGTCGTAGTCGGCGATGACTTGGGCCGTTGTGATGAGCTCGTTCCAGCTCGTCGGCGCCAGCACCCCGGCTTCTCCGAGCACGTCTCGCCTGAACCACAAACCCGCAACGTTCGCCTCCGCCACAACTCCGTAGACCGGCTCGCTGCCGGTTGCAGTGAATGGGGGAAGCAGATCGGGTGACAGTTCCGTGTCCACCCAGCCGGCGTCGAGCTCGCGGAGGTCCCACAGAAAGCCGGAATCACCCATCTCGGTCATCCAAACCGAGTCGATCACGGCGAGGTCGGGGGCCAGTCCTTCCGCTACCGCATGGGTGAGCGTGCGGCGCAGATCCTCGAACGGCACCACAGCTACGTTGGCTCCGACCGCTGGTACCTCTGCCGACCGGATCTGATCCTCGAAGCCTTTGTCCGAAACGATGACGCGCAGTTCACCTTGCGCTCCGGGTCGCGGTCCCCAGTGCGGATTGACGAAGCTCCCGGAGCGTCGTTTACGCAGAATCACCCCCTCGTCGGCCAATTCGGAAAGAGCCCGGGACACGGGCGTGCGACTGACGCCGAGGCGCTCGCACAACTCGTACTCGGTGGGGAGACGGGACCCCGGGGGATAGGTGCCGGCGAGGATCTCTTCGAGGATCAGCGTCTTCAGCTGGAAGTAGATCGGAATCGGTTGGCTGGGGTCTATCTGCATGGTGCTCGCTTGTGCGCCATAATTGTCGTCGTTCGAAGTCAAATGTCAACAACGCTTGGAGTTGGTCGTGGCGATGCGAATCGGGATGATCGGCACTCGCTTCGCCGGTCTCGACGGAGTGACCCTGGAATCGCGCAAGATTGCGCAGGTACTCGCCGGGCTGGGTAATGAGGTTTGCTGGTTCGGGGGAAGGCTCGAAGGCGACTTCAGTCCCGGTCGGGAGGACGAGAGGGCTTTCTTCGACACTACTGAGAACGGCGAGCTCAACCGGCGGATCTTCGGTGTAGCCGAATGCTCAGCAGAGTCTCTCGAATTGGTCGAGACCAGGGCCGGCTTGCTGCAGAGCGCGCTGAGTCGGTTTGTGAGCGAGTTCGGTGTCGAATTGCTGATGCCCCAGAACGCCCTAGCCATCCCGATGCAGGTTCCGCTGGGTGTCGCTATCGCTCGTCTCGCACGATCTGAGAGTATCCCGGTGCTGGCCCACCATCACGACTTCGCCTGGGAGCGGGAGCGGTTCTGGCCCAACGGAATCGGCGGCTACCTCGAGGAGGCGTTCCCTGCAGTCGGGCCGGAGTTCTCGCATCTCGTAATCAACACCCTGGCTCGCGACGCCCTCCACGACCGAACCGGAGCGCAGGCTTCGGTACTCCCCAACATCATGGACTTCGCAAATCCGCCCCGTGACGGCGACGGCGGTCTCTTCCGTCGAAACGCCGGCATCGACGACGACCGGCCGCTCATTCTGCAGCCCACCCGGATGGTGCCTCGTAAGCGAATCGAGGACACCATCGCGCTGGCCGCCCACCTTGCCGATCTCTCCCCATGTGTAGTGGTGACCCACCCCGAGCCAGATGAGGGAAGTGACTACCTGACAGAACTGGCTGAGCGGGCTGTTCACCTCGGTGTCGACTTCCGCATTGTGCCCGCCGTCCCGGCTGCAGCGCTGGCCGACGCATACGCGGCGGCCGACCTCGTTGCCTATCCGAGCCGGATAGAGGGATTTGGGAACGCCCTACTCGAGGCGATCTACTACCGCCGGCCGATTCTGGTCAACCGATACCCGGTCTACGTGGCGGACATCGCCGCCACCGGGCTCGAGGCTATAGAAATGGACGGGTTCCTCTCCGACGAAGTTGTTGCCACCGCCCGCCGATGGATCGAACAGCCGGATCGTTGGGCCGGTGCGGTCGAGCGCAACTACGAGCGGGCAGAGCGGCACTTCTCCTATGAAGTCGCCGCCGAGATCCTGGCCGCAGCAATGGCGGATGCGCTTGAGTGACTCGATCGATACCTTTGCCCGTCTGCTCCAGCAGCTGAGCAGACGGCGTACCTTCCCACGTCTGCCTCTCGACCTCGAGTTGCTTGCTGCGGACGACAGCCGCCGCCATGCGGCGGCCTTCATCGCTGCCCTGGCCAAGGTTGCTCCATCTGCCGACTCTGTGCTCGCGGAACCGGGCGATGTACCCGGGTTCTTCCGAGCGGCGATTCCGCAGGTAAGGAGCGAGATCGCCACTCGTGCGCTAGACACCCCCGACTTCGCCGCTTCCCTGCAAGCCGCGGCAACTGATCCTTCGACCGAGCGAGTCTGGTCGGTGACCTTTCCCGAAGGGGTAGGTCTTCTTGCCGACCGGGAAGCTGCCGTGGCCGCCCTCCGTCGCACGCGGCGAGTGGAAATCACCTCGCTCAGCGGGCAACCGATCGTCGATCCCATTGCCGAAGTCCTGTTCACCGCCAACGTGCTGGTCGATGACGGCGGTCGGGATTTCTCATTCGACCATCCGATTCCGATGGACACCCCGGCGCAGCGCACTGAACTCGCTCACGGCCTCCTGCGGCTGGATGAGGCAGTCGGGTTCGAGCTCGACCGTCACCCCGGCTGGTGGGGACCTCTTGCAATAGCGCTGTCCGTCTCCACGACCAGCCGCGAGCCCACAGATGCGCCCATTCGCTATGTCGAGCGTGTTGTGCGGGACCTCCCCCCGCTGCGCCACCTTCGCGTGTTCGTATTCGACGAGAGCAGAGCCCGATCACTGCGCTCGGCGCTGGGGCCCGATGAGCCGGGTGGGTTCGATGTGCTCGGGGTCTCTGGCGAGTATGGCCGGCACTACAGCTTCTTGAAAGCGATTGCTGCTGTCTGGTCGGTGTGTGTCGATGCTCGAGTGCGGGCTACCTTCAAGATCGACCTCGACCAGTCCTTCCCGCAACGCGAGCTCGTGGCAGCTACAGGTATGTCTGCATTCGAGAGTTTCCTTACTGCCGATTGGGGGGCAGCGGGGGTTGGCGCCAACGGAGCAGTTCTCGATCTTGGTCTCATTGCCGGAGGCCTGGTCAATGCCGCCGACGTTGCCTCATCTGTCTTCACGCCGGATGTTCGTGCCGGTCAGCCGGCCTCAGGGGAGGATGTTTTCTTCTGGCCGAGGCTTCCTCAGGCAATCTCAACGGAAGCTGAGATCTGTGCTCCGGCCGGAGACCCGATCGAGCGGGTTCACGTGACCGGCGGGGTCAACGGCGTGCGCGTGGATACGCTGCGCCGCTGGCGGCTGTTCACACCCACTTTTTTTGGTCGGGCTGAGGATCAGGCGTACATTCTCTCGGGTCTCGGCGCTGCCGACCTGCGTCCCGCGTATCTGCACGCGGCGTCTTTGCGGATGCGGCACGACAAAACTGAGATCATCCCCAACCTGCTCGGGGATGCCTCCGGCTCCAACCACATCGGCGACCTGATTCGGACGCGGCTCTTCAGTGCCCTGGCTATGCCCCACAAGGCGCTGCTGGATCCGTTCACTGGTGCGTTTGCGTCGCATCTCCCGATCACGATGACGACACTGCGGATGGCCCTCTTTGCGCTCGAACGGGCTCCCGATCCCGACCTCTACCTGACCAACGCAGTCCGAAGACTTGCAGCCGTCGATGCGATGGTGGGCGATCTGCCCGGGTTGGTTGCGGGCGAGGAGGCGCAGTGGAACGCGCTCTACGACCGCCTCGACGAAGTGGAGGCCGGTGTCACCGCAGGCAACCCGCGGTCCGGGGAGATAGCTGCGGCGGTGCGAGACGTCGTTGCCGATGCGGAGGTTCGGTTGCCCTAGGCGAGCTCGGTCGCGATGTGAGCCACCGCCTCTTCTACGGTGGCGCAGGTTGCGATGGAGGATCGGTCGCTGGCGAGCTTCGTGTTGAGCAGGGGTACGAGTTCGCTCCATGTTTCTCCGACGGTCGCAATCGGGCCAAAGGGCCGGTCGGCGAGCGGGGCAACAAATGCCAGGTTCCACGCGACCACCAGCTCGGCCAGAGTCCCGATGGAGCCGGGCAGGGCGACGTAGGCGTCGGCTACATCGGTGAGCAGGGCGATCCGCCGGATGAGATCCTCGGCCGGCATCTCTGTTTGCACCCATCGGTTGGCGCCCGCGCGTCCCGGGAACACCGTTGGCGCAGTGACCCCGATCGTCTCCCCATCCGCTTCCGCTGCCCCCCGGCAAACGGCCTCCATGAGGCCTCCGTAGCCCCCTGTGGCCACAGTCAGGCCCGCTTCGGCGAGCAGGCGACCGCAGCGCAATCCGGTTTCGTACTCGCCGCCACCGGGTCGAGCTTGGGAAGAGCCGAAGACGGCGACGACCTTGCGATCGCTCACGCAGGTTCCCTGCGGTCGATCCGATCCACGGCTCGTACTGCAGCTAGGCAAGCTGCCATAACAAGGCCAAGGCCGAGCACGATCAGGCTGTTGGTGCCGATCGCCCGCGTCAAGCTATCGGCGTCGACCAGAAGAGACCACCCCACCAGCCCGACTCCGGCAACAAGAGCACCAAAAGCGACAGTCCCTCCCTGTCCCCGGCGGAAGTAGGCGCCGGGCAGTGAGCGGTAGGCCCACCAGGACAGGCCACCGGCTGCTACTAAGACGAGCGATGCCGCAACGATCAAGCTCATGTCGGCAATCGCTCGTAGGTCGTCGATGGTCCGTGCCGTCGCCGTGCCATCGCTGAAGGCGTTGAGTTGGGTGTTGAGGTAGAAGTGAATAGCTGCGGCACTGAGCGCACCCAGCGCAGCGAGTAGCGCTAACGCCTGGCCGACTCGACCGGGTCGCGTCACGTGGTGACGCAGCGGAGGTAGCTCACCTCTCGGGCGCAGATGGTTCCACGGGTCGGGCGGTTCTACCGGATCCGGCGCCGGATCTGCGTCGGTTGCCTCGATGACGGTGATGTCGTCGACCTTGATCTCGATGCCGCCCGGCGGTACGGGGGCGGGGGTCACTTCCTCATAGGTGAGCGGGTCGTCGCTCACCTCGATGGTCTCAACGATCTCCTCGTCCCATCCGCGACTGATCAGCTCGACCTTTGGGGTACCGGCGTTTTGCACCGGCACTGCAAGGTCGGCGTCGTCTTCGAGGGCGCTGCCGCAGGCGCGGCAAAACACCCAGTCGGGGTCGGTCTTGTGTCCACAATGAAAACAGAAATCCATATGAAGTGTTGCTACGTTAATCGCAATCAGGTGGGTCGCCGGGTAACGGCCGCAGGGCAGGGTTTGGATTCGCAGATTCGCCCCGCGGTGGTGATCCGATCCGTCGATTTGTCAGGCGGAGACTGTGCCCCGACCTGCTCGGAGAGGCTCGCTACCGTCGCCGTGGTCGGTTCGCTGACAGTGATCCCGGCCGCAGCCCTACTCATCCGGTGGCGACGGGGGAGCAGCTTCGCTGCCCTGACCTGAGTCACTTCCGGTTTCGTCGTCTTCGGGCGGCTCGGCGCCCTCCTTGCCGATCAGCACAACGTCGTCTTCTTCCGCAGCACCGGGGTCGACGCCCTCGGCGACACGAAACTCGATGTCGTCCTGGGACCACGTATCCTTCCAGTCACGGCGGTAGACCTTGAGCAGCACGGCCCCGCCGACGCCTTCGCCGCCCGGTATCTCTTCGATCCCGAGCTCCTCGATTTCGGCGCGAACCATGTCCATCAGAGTGGGTATCTCCGGATCGGGCTCGAACTGGGCGAGGATCTTCTTCTGTCGTCGGCTTGCCGATGGCGGGTACGCCCGCTTCTCTTCTTCTTCCTCTTTGGGCCGGGCGCTCTGCCGGGCTCGTGCCAGAAGAACTACGGCAAGGATGATCGATCCGAACAGCGCCAACAGCGGTAGTGCAATCTCCCAGAAGTTCTCCAAGTCACGCCTCCAAACCGGTCGAACGGATGGCTTCGTCGCGGCCTTCCTCCTGCAGCTTGTCAACCACATCCTTCACGAGTTGGGCTCGATTGAGGGTGGTCACGAGTAAGGCGTCCGGTGTGTCGATCACGACGGCATTCTCCAGGCCGGCGACGGTGACGAGACGGCCGTCGGCCCGGATGTAGGAACCGGAGCTCTCGATAACGGTGACGTCGCCGATCACTACATTGCCCGCCTCGTCGCGAGCGGCGATAGCGTGAAGAGCCGTCCACGACCCGACATCGTTCCAGCCGGCGTTGAGCGGGACAACAGCGCCGGCGGTGGTGTGCTCCATCACGGCGTAGTCGATCGAGTCCGAAGGCGTCGCCGCAAACAGCTCGGAGTCGAGGTAGACCCCTCCGCTTCGTTTCGACTGATCGAGCGTCATCTCGCAGCCTTCTTTGATTTGCGGGGCGAACTCGCCCAGAGCCTCCAGGTAGTCCGAGCAGCGGAAGACGAACATGCCGCTGTTCCACAGGTAGTTGCCGCTCGTCACGTAGCTCGCAGCAGTTGCGGCGTTCGGCTTCTCGACAAACTCGGCAACGATCAGTGCTGCATCGTCGATTGGTGCACCCGTTCGGATGTACCCGTAGCCGGTCTCGGGGCGATCGGGAACGATACCGAACGTCACCAGGCGGCCGTCGGCAGCCAGCTGGCAAGCATGCCGGGTGGCGCCGTGAAACGCAGCTTCGTCCTCGATCACGTGGTCGGCGGGAAGCAGCAGCATCAGGGGGTCATCGCCGTTCCGGGTCAGTTCCAGCGCTGCGACGGCTGCGGCCGGTGCTGTGTTGCGGCCGACGGGCTCCAGAATCATTCGGTCACCGTCGTAGCCGGCGCCCTCCAATTCGGCCCGGACCAGGTCGGCGTGGGTCGCATTGGCGACGATCAACGGTGGTGCCGTGTCGAGCCCGTCGAGGCGATCGATGGTGGCGCGGACCATCGTGCGATCGTCGACCAGGGGCAGGAATTGTTTGGGGCGATCGGACCTGGATGCCGGCCAGAGCCGGGTCCCGGATCCACCCGACATCAGGACGGGTACTACGTGTTGGTATTCAGTCACCATGCCAATGTATCGACACCTGGCCGTAGCGCCAAAGCATTACGCATCCAGCTCGTCCCAAAACGGTGGCTACGAGTCGCCCGGCGAGCCGGCAGAGCCCGATCCGTCGGCCGGCTGATTCTGCTCTAGGAGGTAGGCAACTGCGATGCGCGAGTCCCCGTGCCCGAACGCCGTGATCGTGTCATTCACCCGCAGCACGGTGTCGCCGTGGGGGATGATCACGGAGGCATCTCGCCGGATGGAAACCAGTACGGCCTCCTCCGGCCAATGAAGGTCCCTGATGAGCTGCCCGGCGGCCTCCGACCCGGGCAGAACCGGTACCTCGTAGAAGGTAGCCCCCGGCTGCACTCGCTGGCGCAGGCGCTGCCGGTAGAGGTGGCGGTCCGTGACTGCTCCCAGGGCGTGGTGGTAGGCAGCGACGACGCTGTTGCGGCGGAACATGCCGACGCACCGCCTCGGGTCAACGTCGTCGACCACGGGCAATCTCCCTACTCCGAGAGCAGCCATCCGAGCCAGTGCGGATGACACCGGCATGGTCGGGGTGACGGTGATCGGCCGGTCGGTCATGGCGTCCCGCACCAGTGTCTGCTCCGGATCGCCTTCGGCCAGGGCGACATCGATGAGGGTCAGCACGCCGGCCAGCCTCCCGTTCTGCTCTACGACCGGCATGCCGTGGTGACGGGACTCATCGAGGAACCGCGCGGCCTCGGCGATAGTCATCGTTGGTGACAGTGTGTCGTCGAGATGAGTCATCACTTCGCCCACGGTCACGGTGTCGAGAAGATCAACGTCCTCGTTCTGCACGAGGTGTACCCCGGCCTTGGTGAGCGGCATTGTGTAGACGCTGTCCGGCTGGATGCGATCGGCGATGAACGATGCGATCGATGCGGCCAACATCAGCGGCAGCACGAGCTCGTAGTTGCCGGTGATCTCAAACACCATGATGATCGAAGTGAGAGGTGCCCGGGCCACCGCAGCAAACGTCGCCGCCATACCGACCATGGCGTATGACGCCGGCTCGAGATCTCCGAACCACAGCGGCTCAACGGCCAGCACGAGGCCGGTGCCGAGAATGCCCCCGATGAAGAGGCTGGGCATGAACGTGCCCGCCGATCCGCCACCGGATCGGGTCAGCGCATTGGTGACCATCTTGAACAGGATCAGTAACGGCAGTGTCCACAACACCAGATCGGTGCCGGATGTGCTCTCGATTCGCATGAGCCCGGAGAGAAACGCCTGACCGGTGCCGAGGGCGCGATCGTCGATCAAGCCGATGCTGGCGATCAGCAACCCGGCAGCGAGTGGGCGAGTCCAGTCGGGGTACCGGTATCGGGCCTTGAGGTCGTTGACCCAGGTGAGAATGCGGACGAAGAGCAACCCTGCTCCCACGGCAAGCAGGCCGAGGACGAGGTAGAGGATCAACTCGCGCGGGTCATCGAAGCTACCGCCGGGGGAGGACAGAATCTGTTCTTCGCCAACCAGAGTGTGGGTGGTGACCGCGGCCACGACGGATGCAACGACGACAGCATTCAGATGGCGGATGGCGAGGTTGCCGAGGATCACTTCCATGGCGAACAGCATCCCGGCGATTGGCGCATCGAAAGTTGCGCCGATGCCGGCGCCCGCCCCCGCGGCAACCAGGCTACGGATGCGGTCCTCGCTGAACCGGGTGTAGCGGGACAGCGAAGATCCGATCGCGGCGCCGATCATCACGATCGGGCCCTCCCGACCACCGCTTCCCCCTCCTCCCAGGGTGGCCGCGGTGCTGGCGATCTTGGGCAGGATGGTGCGGGTCGATAGGTAACCGGCACGCAGACCGACTGCGGAGATGGTCTCGGTCACGCCGCCACTTTCTATGTTCTTGGAGAACCGATCGGCGATGATCCAGGCAATGAGCAAGCCGGCGGGAACGGTCAGGAAGAACCCAACGCTATGGCTGCCTACCTGCTCGTGCACCCAGGCTGCCCCCTCGCTGGCTGCTTCGACCAGGATGACGAGCAAGACCACGGCCAGACCAACGATGAACCCGATGACGAGCGCGGCAGCAAGGAAGGCGGTCTGCCCTCTGGAGTTGGCGAGTTGCCGCGCCTTGGCGCGAAGCGTGGTCATGAACGTCCCAAAGTTAGCGGTTGCGCTCACCATGTCGGCCATTGAGCCGACTGGGGACGCGCTCGCCAGGCACGACCCGGTGCTTTCCTCCCCGATCCTTGTGTAGCGTCCCCGTCATGACCACGTATTCCGTTGGAGAGTTGTCACAGGTTGTTGCCCGCGCGGTCAGCAGGGCGCTGCCCGATGAGATCTGGGTGCGGGGGGAAATCCGCGATCTCAATCGGGCGCCGAGCGGTCACGTCTACTTCTCGCTGGTCGATGGCGACTCGATCGATGGCCCGCCGGCCCTACTCCCGGTGACGCTCTTCTCGTCGGACAAGGTCGCGGTCAATCGGGTGCTACAGAGATCGGGTGCAGTTCGAATGACCGACGGTGTCGAAGTGCGCATCCGGGGCCGGGTCGCCCACTATGCCGCCCGGGGGACCGTGCAGCTGCGGATGACGTGGATCGACACTGACTACACGCTGGGCAGATTGGCGGCAGAACGAGAGCGACTCATCAGGAGCCTGGAGCAGCGGGGTCTTCTCACGAAGAACCGCTCGCTACCGATGCCGCTGGTTCCCCTTCACGTCGGGCTGGTAACCAGCCGGGGCAGCGCGGCCGAAGCCGATTTCCTCGACGAGTTGCGCAGTAGTGGATACGCCTGGAGGGTCGTTTCCGTCGATTCCCGCATGCAGGGACGCGACTCCGCATCGGACGTTGTTGCGGCCCTCGGGATACTCGCAACCAGAGGTGTCGATGCCATTGCTCTGGTCCGCGGTGGGGGAGCCCAGACGGACCTTGCTGCCTTCGACGATGAGGCCATAGCTGTTGCCGTGGCGAACACTCCTGTTCCGGTGCTCGCCGGAATCGGGCACGAGATCGACATGACGGTTACCGACCTCGTCGCCCGCAGCCACAAGACGCCTACTGCGTGTGGCGCGGCCCTAGTTGCGCTGGTGCGCAGCTACTTGGATGGTCTCGACCGTCTTGCCACCGCTGCGGACCGGGCGGCGCAGCGGCGGCTGGATACAGCACGCAGCGACCTGTCCTCGTTCACCGCCAGGCTGGATCGCGCTGCCGGCACGGCGGCCGCGCGCTCGCGATACCGGCTCGATGCCCTGACGTCCCGCAGCCTGCGAGCCGGCGAAGGGGTGTTGCGGCGTCGGCGAGAGGGGCTGGAGCAAGTCGCCGGGCGCATTGCCAGGACCGGAGCAGTCCGGCTGGCTGCTGCGGTCGACTCGCTCGATAGGATGGCGGTGGCGATGGAGGGCGTGGCGGGCCGGAGCCTCGTTTCGGCGCAAAACCACCTGAACGATCTCCAGCACCGGATTGACCTATCCGATCCCGATCGGCTCCTGGCGCGAGGCTGGTCGATCACGAGAAGTCAGGATGGAACTGTGATCACGGATCCCGCAGAGGCTGCACCGGGGTCCCGCCTACGGACCACGGTTGCGGGCGGCGAGCTGGCCAGTGTTGTAGTTGAGGAGTTGAAGAATGACTGAAGACATCAGTTATCGGGATGCCCTGGCGGAGTTGGAACTACTGCTCACGGAACTCGAAGAAGAACAGGTGGATGTCGATGAGCTGGCGGTCAAGGTACGCCGGTCTGCCGAGTTGATCCGGTTGTGTCGAAGCCGAATCGAAGCGGCGACCATCGAGGTGGAGTCGGTCGTGAGCGAGATGAGACCAGGAGAGGATGACAATGGATGAGAACACAACAACTGAACTGAGCGAAGGGTTCTTCCCGGTAGTGCAGGCTGAAGGCGATATCGCCATGAGGGAAGGCGGGTCGTTGGCAATGGTTGCCGGCGGAAATCTCGATATCCGAGAAGGCGGCGCAGGGTTCGTCGTGGCCGGTGGTGATGTCAATCTGAGCTATGGCGGTGCTGGAACCCTCATTGCCGGTGGTGGCGCCGAGCTGAGCGAGGCGACCGTCGGGCAGATGGTGACTGTTGAGGCCAATGTCGCCGGAGGTAGGGTCGGCCTGCTCGTCGCCGGTCGGGCCAACCTCGAGCAGTCCGAAATCCTGATCACGGTTCAGCAGGCAGCCGTACTGGGGGCGGTGGCTGGTTTGGTGCTGTTCCTGCTGAGCAAGCTGTTCGGTCGAAACTGAGCTCGACGCACTGTCAGTCCTATCCTTCGCCATCCGGCGTCCGAGCGATGCGGCGCGCCGCGGACGGGCAGGGCTGGGCCGACGAACGGTCCCGCGAACGTAGCGAGGAGGAGATGTGGTTTCCGGAGACTCCGCCGTATCGAGTAGTGGCATGAACCCGCCCCACATAGCTCCCCGCCAAGGGATCTTCGTCAACAGGACAATCAACTTTCGGTCGATCAAGGCAATCGGCTACGACATGGACTACACGCTCGTCCACTATCACGCCGCTGCCTGGGAGACGGCTGCGTTTGCCTACGCCAAAGCGAATCTGCTCGAAATGGGATATCCCGTTGCGGATATCGAGTTCGATCCGCAGACCGTGATCAGAGGTCTGGCGATCGATCTCGAAGAAGGCAACCTCGTGAAGGCAACCCGATTTGGCTACGTGATCCGGGCATCCCACGGCAGCACATTCTTGGGCTACGACCAGGTGCGGCGAAGCTACGCTGGGACCCTCGTCGATCTCGCCGAAGATCGATTCGAGTTCGTCAACACGCTCTTCTCGCTTTCGGAAGCCAGCCTCTACGCCCAGTTGGTCGACCTCATGGATGCTGGGAAGATCGAGAAGGGGATCGGCTATCGCGGCCTCTATCAAGCAGTTGTGCAGTCCCTCGACGGGGCCCACAACGAGGGATCGCTCAAACAGGCGATCCTTGCCGCCCCGGATCGGTTCGTTGATCTGGATCCCGACGGAGTGATGGCGCTGGTTGATCAGTTCAAGGCCGGGAAGCGCCTCATGCTGATCACCAACTCCGAATGGGAGTACACGGTCCGCATTATGGAGTATGCATTCGATCCGTTTCTCCCGGCCGGGATGAGCTGGCGCGATCTGTTCGCCGCCGTCATCGTGTCCGCCGACAAGCCCTCGTTCTTCACGTCGAACAAGCAGCTGTACAAGGTCGTCGATGAAGGCGCCGCGCTGCTTCGACCACACATTGGAGAGATAGAGCCGGGGAGTGTGTTCCACGGCGGATGTGCCGCCCAGGTCGAGGCGTTCCTGGGTCTGTCCGGCGATGAGATTCTCTACGTTGGTGACCATCTGTTTGGCGATGTGCATTTTTCGAAGGCTCTCCTCCGGTGGCGTACTGCGCTCATCCTGCGGGAGCTCGAGAGCGAGGTGGATGGGCTGCTCGAGTTCCGTCCACACGAGCAGGAACTGGAGCGCCTCATGGCCAGCAAGTCGGAGCTAGAGGCAGAGATGTCGGCCGTCCGGCTTGCTCTCCAGCGAACTCGCCTCGGCTATGCGGATCCGCCCGCCGGCGTTGTGGCCGACAAGGAGCGACTCGACGCTATTCGCAGCGAGCTTGTCGCCATCGACGAGAAGATCACCCCGTTGGCGATAGCGGCTTCCCGTCTTCGCAATGAAGCGTGGGGCCCGCTTATGCGGTCGGGAATCGACAAGAGCTTGTTCGCTCGGCAGGTGGAGAAGTACGCGGACTGCTATACATCCCGGGTGGCCAATTTCGCCAATGTGAGCCCGTTCGCCTTGTTGCGAGCGTCACGGGTCGATCTGCCGCATGACACCTGGATCGAGTGAGGAGCCCGATGCGAACCGACATCGCAGTCTATGAGAAGTGGAAGGCTGAAGGCAAGGATGTCGCCGTGGCCACGGTCGTCGGGGTGAAGGGATCAGCGCCGCGGCCGGAAGGATCGAAGTTCTTCGTGTCCTCCGCCGGCGAAATGGAGGGCTCGGTCTCCGGCGGTTGTGTGGAGAACGACGTCTTCTTCCATGCCAAAGAGGTCCTGGCCACCGGTGAGCCGCGGCTGGTGACATACGGCATTGCCGACGATGACGCTTTCGAGGTGGGTCTGACCTGCGGCGGAACCATCAACGTCTTCATCGAGAAGTGGCAATGAGCCCAACCATCGAGGCGATCAAGAGTTTGCTGGCCGGCGAGCGCCTTGGCGCCGTGGCAACGGTGGTTGCTGGAGGTGGGATTGGGACTAAGGCGATCATCGACTTCGAGGACGGTGTGATCGCCGGCGCTCTGCCGGATTGGGTCGCGGTCGACGCTCTCGGCGATGCCCGAGGGCTGATGGAGCGGGAGCAGAGCCGCACCCTCACCTATGGCGAAACGTCGATCTTCATCGAAGTGCTGGCGCCGCAGCCGGTCATGCTCATCTTCGGTGCAGGTCATAACGCTCAGCCGCTGACCACCATGGCCAAGATGATGGGCTTCCGGGTCGTTGTCGCTGATGCCCGGCCGATGTGGGCAACCGAGGACCGCTTCCCGGATGCGGATCGAGTCATCGTCGGTTGGCCCGATGCGGTGTTCGACGAGATCCCGCTGGAGCGACGGACGTACGTCGTTCTGCTCAGCCACGATCCCCGTTTTGAGGAGCCGGTGTTCGAGGCAGTACACAGTCAGCCGATCCGCTACCTGGGCGCCATCGGCAGCCGCCGCACCCATCGGGCTCGTCTCGAACGTCTGGCCGCAGCCGGGTGGAGTCAGGAACAGCTGGATTCGATCTACGGGCCGATCGGTCTCGATATCGGAGCCGAGACTCCAGTCGAGATGGCCGTATCGATCCTCGGCGAGATCGTTCAGGCCCGCTACGGCGGTGACGGCAGCGGGCTATCGCTACGGGGTGTCCCCGGCCGCATCCACAAACAGCGCGGCGAGGAAGAGGGCACGGCCTAGAGCCGCCTTCTCCCACCGTTTTGGCGTATCTGTGTTTCACATGCGGCACAGATCTACGCCAGAACGATTTGGGGCATCGCTTCTCTGGTTTTGGCGTATCTGTGTTTCACATACGGTACGTATCTACGCCAAAACGGTGGTGGCTAGGCCAGAAGGCGGGCGAATGCCACCGCCACTTGCGCTGCTACCGAAGCGTTGTTTTCGGCGAGGGAGAGATTGGCGGGGATGCTTCTGCCCCCCGTGATCTCGGCGATCTGCTCCAGCACGAGCGGGGTCACCGCGGCACCGCGCACATCGGACGTTCGCGACAGCGCCGCTTCGATTGCCCCCAGAATCTCCTCCGCCGGGATCGCGTCCGCAGCAGGTATCGGCACAGCCAGCAGCACACCACCCTGGTCCCAGATCAGTCGGTGCGCCAGGATCTCAGCCACCTCGGCCGGCGACTCAACCCGCACCGGGGCTCGCACTCCGCTCGAACGGGCGTAGAACATCGGGAACTCGTCGGTCTGATAGCCGAGTACGGGAACGGCTTCGGTCTCGAGAAACTCAACGGTCTGCGGGATGTTGAGGAATGCCTTGGCCCCGGCGCATACGGTGAGCACCGGATGCAACGCGATGGCCCCCAGATCGCCGCTAATGTCTCCGGTTTCCTCCGAGCCGAGATGGACACCGCCGATGCCGCCGGTGGCGAAGACACTGATCCCGGCGGCCGCACACAGCGCCAGCGATGCCGACACCGTTGTCGCTCCGAACTGCCAGCGTTGGGTCAGAGCAACGGCAATGTCCCGCTCGGCCGTCTTCTGCGCGGGGCCGAGGATGCGCTCGTGCTCCCGGGGCTCCAGCCCAACGCAAGCCACGCCATCGAGAATGGCAGTGATCGCCGGCACCGCGCCCTGGGCGCGAATTGCGTCGGTCGACCTTTGCAGCGCCTCGTGGTTGGCGGGTGACGGAAGACCAAGATTGCTGTAGATGGTGCTCTCCAAGCCCACCACGGCGTGACCGTGAGCAAGTGCGTCCTGCACCTCAGCGCTGATTCTCAGTTGCGGCATTGCCGTCTCCTAGTCTCCTGATCCCGGCTGAGCCAGAACGGTAGCGGCCTGCAGGCAACCGCTCTCCGCAGCTTCGGTCGGATCGGCACCGGTCATCCTGGCGACAACGAATCCGGCAGCAAAGGCGTCGCCCGCTCCGGTGGTGTCGGCCACCACTTCGACTGGAGTCGCCGGCACCGTACTGGTCATGCCCGAGGCGTCCACCAGAAGAACGGGGTCGGACCCGGCCTTGATCACGGTGAGTGCGGACCCGGGCAGGGGCGTGTCCGGCCCCAAGCCGAGTAGCGCTGCTTCGTCCTGATTGGCAAAGAAGACGTCCGGTTGCAGCGACGCCAGCATCTCGAGGAAGGGTGCTACTCCGAACTCGTTGAGCGCCCCGGTCGATGATGCGTCGATACTGATTGCGGCACCGCCGTTTTGGGCGGTAGCGATTGCGTTCCGGCTTGTAGCTCCAAGCGGCTCGACGACGAGTGAGTAGGCGGGCACATGCAGCCAGGTGGTATCGGTCAACGCTCCCTCGGGGAGACTGTCGAGGCTCATTGCTGCTGCGCGATCCGGCAGCATGGTTCTCTCGCCGGTGCCATCGACAAGAACGACTATCGACCCCGTCGTGCCGCGCCGGTTGGTGAGCACTTCGACGCCGAGGCCTGCCAGCTCGGCAACGAGTTGCTTGCCGAGCGGGTCGTCGCCGACCTGGCCGATGAACCGCGAGCGCATCCCTGCCGTCACAGCCCGGGCGGCGAAATTCGCTGCACTTCCGCCGCGACGGCGGAAGATCCGGGCCGGGGTGTCGGTGCCGTACACGGGGGCGGCTTCGAGCCAAACGACTACGTCTTCGACCAGGTCGCCGATGGTGCACAGCATGGGGGCAGGGTACTGCGGACCGGCTAGCTAATCAGCAAACGGTTTTAACCTTGCAGGATGATCTCGAGGAACATCTTGCTCACTCTCGTTCTCGCCTTCGGGCTCGCCGCCTGCGGTGGCGACGGTGATGGCTCCGGGGTTGCGTCGATTGAGGACCTTGCCGACGTGACCACAACCAGCATGGCTGAGACCCCCGACAGTCCTGGGCCGACAGACGAGGAGAAAGTGCTGGAATTCGCAGCGTGTATGCGAGATGGGGGTATCGGCTTTCCGGATCCCGTTGTCGATGCCGATGGCAATGTCGGGTTTGACCTCGAGGCAATGAGCGGCTTGGCCGAGATCGATGAGGCTGAGCTGCAAGCTGCGTTCGAGCTGTGTGCCCAGTTCCTCGAAGGGGTCAACTTTGGGTTCGAGCGAGTCTTCGAGACGGAGTTTCAGGACCAGGTCGTTGTCTTTGCCGGTTGCATGAGGGAGAACGGGATCGACATGCCCGACCCCGACTTCGCCGGCATCCTGGAAGGTCGGCCCCCGTTCCCGGGTTGGGAGCCGGAACTGGGTGACCCGGACTTCGAGGCTGCTCTGGAAGCCTGCGAAGATCAGCTGCCCGGCATACCCGGCCTTGCCGGCGGGGGTTGAGCTTCTCAGCTGATTCTTAGCTCGCCTTCAGACAATGGCCGGGTGGCGTGGCCCATGATGCTGTGAGGTTCTCGAAAGGGCAGGCGATGAAGAGCTGGTCGATGGTGTGGTTGTTGGGGCTGGTGCTAGTTGCTGGGGCCTGCGGCGGCTCCGCCTCGGCAAGCGAAGGGATCGCCACCATTCAGACGGATGCAGCGGATCCGGCCGGCGCGGACACAAAGGAAGACGTCGCCGAGGACGTCGATCCCGAGCAGGCAATGATGGCCCTTGCCGCCTGCCTTCGCGAGCAGGGTTTGGACATCGATGATCCCACCGTTGACGCCGACGGCAATGTCCAGTTCGGTGCGTTCCGTGGTGGTGGCGAAGCGGGTGACCCGCCCGCCGATCGTGACACGATCAGTGCTGCCAAGGACGCCTGTCACGAGCAACTGGGCGACGTTGTCCTCGGCTTTGGTGGGCGTGACTTCGACCCGACCGAGATGCAGGACATGCTGGTCGAGTACGCAGCCTGCATGCGGGACAATGGATACGATATGGACGACCCCGACTTCTCCAGCTTCGGCCCCGGCTCCGGAGACAACCCGGACGAAGGCGGGAAAGCCGGCCCCTTTGGCCAGATCGACCGGGACGATCCCGATTTCATCGCCGCCAACGAAGCGTGCGGCGAGTTGCTCGGCGGCCTGTCGCGGGCCAAGGGCTGGGGAGCCGGAAAGTGATGGGGAGAACGATGACAAAGCCAGAACTGGATCCTCACCGGGATGAGGAGGTGCAGCGGCCTCGCCCGAGCCGTCTCTGGTGGTGGATCGGTGGCACCGCTATGGTCGCCGCCGCGGTTGTGGCCACCCTGACCCTGGTCGACATCGAATCCGGAGACACGACCACGGACACTGTGGCGGCGCTCTCGTTTGAAGAAGTTGTGCGAACCGACTTGATCCAGATGGATTCCTTCGACGGCACGCTGGGTACCGAGGCAGGCGACCCCGTGGTCAGCCCCATCGCCGGCACCGTCACTCGAACCGCCGAGGTGGGGACCCTGGTCGGCCAGGGTGAGGAGTTCCTGACGGTGAACAACGACCCCGTCGTGCTGATCTACGGCGAACTTCCCGCCTACCGCACACTCCAAGCGACTGACGACTCGATGGCGCTGGCCGGGGCCAAGAGCGGTGTAGTCACCGAGGTGGTCGCGGCCGGCGAGACGATTGGTCAGGGAGATGTGATCTATCGGGTCAACGACCAGCCGGTCGTGGCTATGTACGGCGATAGCCCTGCTTACCGCACCCTGCGTGATCTTGACGAGAACATGACCGGTACCGATGTTCTACAGCTCGAGCAGGCCCTTGTTGCCCTCGGTTACGACCCCAACTCGAACGCGGCCGTCGATGAGGAGTTCAGCAACTACACCGAAACCATGGTGGAACGCTGGCAGGCGGACCTCGGCGTCGAGGAAACTGGCCGGGTCGAGTACGGCGACGTGATCTTCATCCCCGCCGCAAGCGAGGTGCTGGCGGTCAACGTCGAAGTCGGGGACACCGTCGCCCCCGGCCAGCCGATCCTGGCGATCGCAACCGGTAACCCGCTCGAGGGTGATGATGTGCTCCAACTCGAAGAAGCGCTGGTGGCTCTTGGCTACACAGGCCCGGTTGTGGACGGGGTCTGGGACGCCGGCACCAGTGATGCGGTTCTCGCCTGGCAGAGGGACGTCGGCCTCGAAGATGATGGGATTGTCAATCTCGGCGAGGTGGTCTTTTTGCCCGCTCCGGTGCGGGTCAATGATGTGCTCGCCTCGGTCGGCTCCTCAGTCAATCCCGGGACGCCCGTGCTTGGCGTGTCGTCCTCTGATCAATTTGTCACCTTTGATCTACCTGCCGCCGACCAGGGTCTGGTCACGGTCGGGCAGGAGGTGGTCATTGAGATGCCGGACGGCAGCGACACTCCGGGCAGGGTCATTGAGATCGACTCGGTCGCAACCGGTGGCCAGGGCAATGCGACCTTCGGAGTCAAGATCGTCCTTGACGATCCCTCCGTTGCCGTCGGGCTCGATGAAGCCCCCGTCGATGTAGAAGTCGTCTCCGACTCGGTGGCGGGCGTTGTGGCCGTCCCGGTGTCGGCGCTGGTGGCGCTGGCCGAGGGCGGCTATGCCGTTGAGGTGCAGACCGCAACGGGTACCCAACTCATTGCCGTAGAGCCGGGGTTCTATGCCGACGGTCTCGTCGAAGTGGAGTCGGCCGGGCTCAACGTTGGCGACCTGGTTGTCGTTCCATGAGGCCGCTCGCTCTGCGAGCGGTCGAACAATCCTGCGGATTCTTCGACGCTTGGCAGCCACTAGGGGGTAGACAATGACAGCTGTTCTATCCGAAAACTCCTCCACACCGACCTCGGGCCGGGACATCGTTCTGTCGCTCCACGGCGTGACCAAGGAGTACCCAACCACCCCGCCGGTGCGGGCGCTCCGCGGTGTCGACTTCTCGGTCACCCGTGGCGAGCTCGTTGGTGTTGTCGGGCCATCCGGAAGCGGCAAGTCCACGCTGCTGCACATCATGGGAACCCTGGATCGGCCAACGGCCGGCGAAGTGACCGTCGCCGGCTACGACATCGACGATCTCAGCGACAGGGACCTATCGGCGTTGCGCTCTCGCCACATCGGATTCGTCTTTCAGCAGTTTCATCTACTCAGCGGCTACACCGCGCTCGACAACGTTGCAGACGGGCTCCTCTACACCGGGCTGAATCTGCGTACCAGACGAGACATGGCGGAGCAGGCGCTGCGCCGTGTCGATCTGGGTCACCGGCTCGATCATGTGGCTACCAAGCTCTCGGGTGGGGAGCGGCAGCGGGTGGCGGTGGCCCGGGCTCTCGTCGGCACACCCTCGATCGTGCTGGCCGACGAGCCAACAGGCAATCTGGATACCGAGAACAGTGACGCCATTGTCGATTTGATCCGTCAGATCAACGAAGAGGGGGTCACCTTTGTCGTGATCACCCACAATCGCGAGATCGCCGGAGCATTCCCCCGTACTGCCGGGCTGCGCGACGGCCGCATCGAGTACGACACGGGGTTGTCACATGAGTAGAGGCAACGGGCTGGAGCCATCACAGCTTCACGGAGCCGACGTGTTGCGTACTGCGAGCGTCGGCCTTCGTACCCGTCGGCTGCGGGCGGCGCTGTCGGCACTCGGCATCATGATCGGCATCGCAGCCATGGTTGGCGTCCTCGGCCTGTCCGAGTCCTCCAAGTCCGACCTGCTCGCCCAACTCGACCGGTTGGGTACCAACCTGCTGACGGTGCAGGCAGGTACCGGCATTGGTATCGGCTCGGGCGAGCTGCCATCTGAGGCCGCCGGGATGATCTCCCGGATCGGGCCCGTCGAGCAAACCAGCACGGTCAGTGCGGTCGACGCCAACGTCTACAAGTCGGACTTCATCCCGGAGGGGCAGACTGGTGGCATCACGGTGCAGGCGGTCGATATCAACCTGCTCGACACTCTGGCCGGCCGTGTCGCCGACGGTAAGTTCCTCGATGATGCGACTGCGGAATACCCAACTGCGGTTCTGGGCTCGGTGGCCGCCGAACGTTTGGGTATCCGCGAGGTCACCGGTACCCAGCAGATCTGGCTCGGAGAGCAGTGGTTCACGGTCGTCGGCCTGCTTGACCAGTTCGAGCTCAATCCCGATCTCGACCGGGCGGCACTGGTGGGTATGTCCGCCGCGGAGAGTTACCTGAACCACGAGGTCGTCCCCTCCTCGATTCTCATCAGAGTGGACCCCGACTTCGTAGACGACGTCACCTCTGTCCTGGCCGCGACGGCAAATCCGCAGAATCCGGAAGAGGTCGAAGTGGCGCGACCTTCCGATGCGCTCGAAGCGAAGGAGGCTGCCGACGATGCCTTCACCGCGCTCTTCTTGGGCCTGGGGGCAGTTGCGCTGCTCGTCGGCGGTGTCGGGATTGCCAACGTGATGGTGATCTCGGTGCTCGAGCGTCGCTCTGAGATCGGGCTGCGACGGGCGCTGGGGGCAACCAAGCGTCACGTCGCCGTACAGTTCCTGGGGGAGGCGCTCCTGCTCTCGGCCGTTGGTGGCATTGGGGGTGTTGCCCTCGGCTGGGCCGTCACCGGGGTTTACGCCAACGTGCGCGGCTGGGACACCCTCATTCCTCCGATCGCCATCATTGGTGGGGTGGTGGCGGCGCTGCTGATCGGTGCTGTGGCCGGTCTGTACCCGGCCATCAGGGCCGCTCGCATGTCGCCGACAGAAGCATTGCGCACCGCCTGAGCCGTCCCGACGAGCGCCTTGGCCTTTCCACTAGATTGTTATATAATTAATAGAACAAACTAGAGGAAGGTGTGAAAGTGGATGTAGGTGGCGTTGAGATCAATTGGGCTGCGCTTGCCCCGATCCTGCTTCTTTCACTGGGCTTTGTGATCTGGTGCTTCGTAGATATCTCGCGCAATGAAGTCCGCTACCTGCCCAAGTGGTTGTGGGCGATCATCTGTGTGATCTCGATTCCTCTCGGTGGGATCGTGTACCTGCTCATCGGGCGCGACAACTCGCCGATTCGATGATTGAGACCACGGGGCTGAGCAAGGTCTACGGCGACACGCATGCTCTCGACGGCGTCGACCTCAATGTGCCGGCCGGTGCGGTGTACGGGCTGGTGGGGCCAAATGGTGCCGGGAAGACCACGCTGCTGGGCATCCTGGCCGGGTTGCGCCGCGCCACTACCGGTGCGGTAGCGATAGCCACCACCCGCGTCGGTGTCTTGCCCGACACCCCGCTATTCGACTCCTGGCTCACCGGGCGTGAGGTAGTTGACCTGGCACTGTTCATGACCACCGGTGAGCACGACGAAGATCGGGTCACCACCATGCTGGATGATGCCGGTATCGGCGAAGCAGCGGATCGAGCCGTCGGTGGTTACTCCCGGGGCATGCTGCAGCGGCTCGGCATTGCCGCATCCCTGGTCGCGGATCCAGAACTGGTCCTACTCGATGAGCCTTGCTCCGCTCTCGACCCGCTCGGTCGTCGCGAGGTGCTCGACCTCATCGCCAGGATGCGGGGCAGTGCCACTGTTGTGTTCTCCAGCCACATCCTTGCGGATGTCCAGGAGGTCTGCGACACAGTCGGCATCCTGCGTCAGGGCCGTCTCGTATTCGAAGGAGGGCTTCACGAGCTTCTCGTCGGCAAGGCGCAGCCCCGCTACGTGGTGAGGCTCCGCCCTCCGCTGGAGCCGGTTGTAGCGTCGCTTGCTGCGGCCGATTGGATCGATGACGTGGAGATGGTCGGACCGGAGCAGATCCGGGTGGGGGCAGGCAACTTGGATCTTCTCGAGACCCGGCTTCTGCCCGCACTCACTGCAGCGGATGCCCATGTCGTCTCGCTGAGCCCGGAGGCTCCGTCGCTCGAGGATGTGTTCCTGGAGGTGGTGTCGTGAACCTATGGAAACTCGAGTGGGTGCGCCTGGTGCGAACCAAGCGGATTGTCGGATTGCTGAGCGTGTACGTCTTCTTCGGGTTCCTCGGGCCGCTCTCTGTTCGCTACATGGAGCAGATCCTGGAGAACTTCGGCGGTGGCGTGCAGATCACCGTTCCGGAGCCGATGCCGGCCGACGGCATCGCCGCCTACGTCGGCAATGCGGCGCAGATCGGTCTGCTGGTAACAGTGGGGATCGCGGCCGCTGCGCTTGCCTTCGACGCCAAGCCGCAGATGGGCATTTTCCTCCGCACCAGGGTCGCCAGCGTCCGGGAGATCATCACCCCACGGTACGTAGTGGTGACGGCAGCCGTCGTCGGAGCGTTCGTGTTGGGCTCGGTAACCGCCCTTTACGAGTCGGTAGTCCTGATGGGATCGCTATCGGTGGTCGATTGGGCGCTGGGTACGCTGCTCGGCTCGCTCTATCTGGCCTTTGCCGTTGCAGTCGTTGCCGCAGTTGCGGCCAGGGCAAGATCGGTTCTAGTGACGGTGATGATCGTGGTGGGAGTCCTATTGCTTCTGCCCATCATCGGCATTGCACCGGCAATCGGAGAATGGTTACCCAGCTATCTCGTCGGAGCCGTCGACGGCATGGTGCGCGGAGTGGCGATCGGTGAGTATGCGCGAGCAACCTCGGCGACCCTTGCCCTCACTGCCGCTTCGCTCTGGCTGGCCGTTCGCTGGGCCGAGGGTCGGGAGCTGTAACGCTCAGTCTGCCGGGGAGACCAGGTAGTCGCCGGACTCGTCGTCCCACTTCAAGCTGACCACGCCGCGAGCGCTGGCTGCCTGCACAAATCGGAGGAACCCTGAGTAGCCGAGCCGGCGCTCGTTGAATCCCTTCTGCTGTTTGCGCATCTGATCCTTGAGCCCGGACAGCGGCTGCGATCCTCCCTTGCCCACGATCGCGGCAAGCAGGTCGAACTCCTTGATGTGCTCGTCGTCCTTGGGGAACTCGACGATCGGGTCGCCGCGCGTGCCTTCCTCGTTCAGCTCGACAATGGAGTTGCTGGCGAGGTGGCGGAGCAGCTCGCCAAAACCGCGAAAGCCGTGGTCGGCTTCGCTGAACGTCGGATCCTTGCGGAGCAGTGCCCGTTTCAGCGACGAGGAGCGAACGGTCCCATCGGTTGATCGCTGCAACCCTGCGAGAGTGGTGGTCACCAATGCGGCCACATCCTCCGGTGCCTGCGGCTGCGGTTCCTCGGCGCGCTCCGGCTTCTTCGCCTTCGTCGCCTTGGGCTTCGCTTTGGGCAACTCGACTCCACCGAGCCGCTCGTAGAAGAGAAACTCGTCGCAAGCCGGCGGCAGCATCGCCGAAGTCGATGCCTTGAGCCCCACACCGATGACCCGCTTGTTGAGCTCCCGTAGCTTCTGTACCAGCGGGGTGAAGTCGCTGTCTCCGGTGCAGATGACAAACGCGGTGACGTAGTCACGCTCGAAGGCGAGTTCGACTGCGTCAACGGCCATCTTGATGTCGGCTGCGTTCTTACGCACCCGGCCGCGGCGTTGCGGGATCTCAATGAGTTCGACCTGGTTGTCGGCGAGCATCTGCCGGTCCTTCTCGAAGGAGGCCCAATCGGCATAGGCACGCCGGACCACAACCCGGCCGCGCTCGGCGAGAGCGTCGGCTATCGGCTTGAAGTCGAACTGAATGCCCAGATCGTCGCGGGCGCCGATCGCAAGGTTCTCGTAGTCGATGAATAGGCCAATACGTTCTTCATCCATGAGCCGAGCGTAGCTCACGGGCAGGTCCCTGCCGGGTACCGGCTGCCCGGTAAGGCAATAGCGTCGCTCGCAGGTTGTGAGCCAGAATGGTGGGCGTCCCCGATCCAACGGTGCCCGGCACGACGAAGCAAATGTGATGACCAACCCGATTTCTCCACCTCGCTCTTCGGTACCGCCCCTACGGGTTCGGGCGCTAAACGGTGCCGGGATCGGAGCCGACGGCAAGTTTGTCCTCTACTGGATGACCGCTTATCGCCGCACGCACTCCAACTTCGCGCTGCAGCGAGCAGCCGATTGGGCTCGCCATCTCGGGCTCCCGCTCGTGGTCCTGTCCGCCGTCCGCCTCGACTACCAGTGGGCATCCGACCGCTTGCACGCCTTCATCCTCGACTCCATGGGAGACGTCGACCGCTCGCTTGCGCCCACCAAGACTGTCGGCTTCACCTACGTGGAAACCCAATCCGGTGGCGGCAAGGGACTGCTTGCGGCATTGGCCGATGACGCAGCAGTGGTCGTTACCGACGATGCGCCGGTCTTCTTCTTGCCGGCCATGACGAGAGCAGCCGCCGGTGGGGTCAGGGTTCTGATGGAAGGGGTGGATCACAATGGCATCTTGCCGCTGGCGGCAACCGAGCAGGTGTTCCTTCGGGCTTTCGACCTGCGCCGCTATCTCCAGCGTGAGCTGCCGCCGCACCTCCTCGACACCCCCGAACCCGATCCGCTGTCGGATCTGCCGCCGGCTCCGTTGGGGCTACTCGATGAGGTCAAGAAGCGGTGGTCTTCGCCCGAGCCCGACCGAAGCCTGCTACCCCGCCTATCTATTGATCACGAGGTGCCGGCGATCAGCACTATCGGCGGGCAAACCGAGGGACAGCGTGTACTGGACAACTTCGTCGCCGCCGCTCTTGACCGATACGAGGAACGGAACCACCCGGACGCTCGGGTGACGAGCGGGCTTTCGCCGTACCTCCATTTTGGGAACGTCTCTCCTCACGCGGTGTTCGCTGCGATAGCCCGGGCCGAGGACTGGTCCCCGGCCGACCTGGCCGATACCAGTAGCGGCGCGAGATCGGGGTGGTGGGGGATGAGCGCAGCCGCCGAGGGGTTCCTCGATCAGCTGATCACATGGCGCGAGCTCGGATACCGGTCGGCGCGCTATGTGCCCGACAACGGCTCGTACTCGGCGCTGCCACAGTGGGCCCGGACCACGCTTGCCGAGCACGCAGGAGATCCACGCGAGTTCGTGTACTCACAAGAGCAACTGGATGCCGCAGAGACCCACGATGAAATTTGGAACGCAGCACAGCGACAGCTCCGCCACGATGGTGTGATTCACAACTACCTACGGATGCTGTGGGGCAAGAAGATCCTCGAATGGACCCGCAGCCCGGAGGAAGCGCACGACATCATGTTCGAGCTCAACGACCGCTATGCCCTCGATGGGCGCGACCCCAACTCCATCTCGGGGATCCACTGGGTGCTGGGTCGGTACGACCGCGCCTGGGGACCGGAGCGTCCCATCTTCGGCAAGGTGCGTTACATGTCGTCGGACTCGACACGGCGCAAGCTGAAGATGACCGAGTACCTCGGTCAGTCGAAGATGCTGAACACATAGTTGACGTCGGGCATCGAGCCCTCCGACACCGTGTAGTACGAGTATCCGTCGCGGGCGAAGGTGATAGCTTCGCCCTGGATCTCGGCAGTCGACGGCACATCGCACGGCTCCCCGGCAAAGGTCTCGACCAGGTCGATGTCGGTGCGTTCCCACAACCAGACCTCGTTATAGCCGCGGAACAGGATCGCCGCTCCTGCCGGATGGATATCAGCGGCCGTTACGAACAACCCTCCCGGTAGGCCGAACCGACCGATCGGAAGGAGAGGGACAGTTGCTCCATCGACCATTGCCTCAGCCGGGGCGGTGAATATCTCAGCCGATCCGCCCCCGTCGGGTTTGGTGACGATGATCAGCCGTCCGGTCACAGGGTCGACGAACATGGCTTCGGCATTGAGGCCCGGCTCCGGGTAGACCAGGTCGAACACCTCTACATCGGCGATGAACCCGCCCGGTGGGTCCGGGTATGGCTCGGCTATCCGATGCACCGTTACCACCGGCCGGAAGTGGAAGTTGTCGCCGATGTCGCCCAGGTAGAGGTAGTCCACCCCGGCCTCCGGGCCGGGACCGATTGCGATGTCCTCCCAGTCGAAAGTCAGCGTGTCCAGCTCAAAGGTGCCCAGGGACTCGCCGTCAGTCGTTGTCGCATAGACAAACGGGCCTCCACGAGAATCGTTGTGCATCCAGATGACGTCTGCGTAGTTGCGGGACGAAGCGATGCCGGAGACCTCAACTACCGCCTCGTTGTCGATTGTTCCCGCCACGACGGGGTCCTCATAGGAGCGGCACAGTCCTTCGGGTGGCGGCGGTGGCAGCGACGGGGCAACCGTCGTTGGCGGTGTTGTCGTCTGCGTTGTAGTCGGTGCCAGGGTGGTCACCCCGGTTGCGGTTGTGGTCGTTTCGATGGTGCTCGACGCACAACCGGCGGCAAGCACAAGCGCAACCGCGATGCTGAGCCATTGCCTCATCGGAACGAGCCTACGATCAATCGGTGGCGACCGCGCCGCCCAGCAGGCGCAATGCAATAGCCTCGGCGAGAATGCCGGCCTGGAGGTCGCCGAGATCCTGGCTCTCGTTGGGCCCGTGCGCCCGGCTGGTTGGGTCGGCGACACCCGTGAGCAGGATCGTTGCCTCGGGATAGCGGTGGGAGAAGTCGGCAACGAACGGGATGGATCCGCCAACACCCATCTCGACGGGATTGGTTCCGTAGGCCTCCTTCAATGCCTCGCGGAAGATGTCGAACGCCTCGCCGCTCGTTGTCAGCGAAAAGGACTCTCCCATTGCCCCCGGGGTCACAGTTACTTCTGCTCCCCAATCGATGTTGCTTTCGAGATGATTGGTGAGCGCCGCCAGAGCCTCGGCCGGGTCCTGGCCGGGGGAGAGGCGCAGGCTCACCTTGGCTCGCGCTACCGGCACCAGTTGGTTGATTGCGTCGCTGATTGGAGGAGCATCTATGGCCAGGACTGAGATGGCCGGCTTGGTCCACAGCCGAGCCGTGACCGAGCCGCTCCCGATCAGTTGCAGACCGTCGACCGGTCCTGCCTGGGCGCGCAGTTCCGCTTCGGTGAGATCGATGTCGGTGTCGTCGGAGGAGTCGAGACCGGCCACCGCAACCTCGCCGTTCTCCTCATGCAGGGTTGCCAGCAGCCGCGCCAGTGTTGTGATCGCATCGGGAATCGCACCCCCGAAGCTTCCGCTGTGTACGGCATGAAGCAGCGTCCGAACCTCAACTGTGCAATCGACGAGGCCGCGCAGCGACGTGGTCAGGGTTGGGACGCCGACCGCCCAATTGCCCAGGTCGTGAATCACGATCGCGTCTGCTGCCAGCAATTCGTGATAGGTATTCAAGAAGTCACCCAGGTGTGTCGAGCCGACTTCCTCTTCACCCTCGACGATCACTTTCACGCCAACGGGCGGCTGGCTCTGCAGTGCCCGGATGGCACCGGCGTGAACGATGACGCCCGCCTTGTCGTCGCTGGTTCCCCGCCCGTACACGCGACCGTCCCGCTCGAACGGCTCGAAGGGAGCCGTTTCCCACTCGCTGTCCGGGCCGGGGGGTTGCACGTCGTGATGGGCATACAGCAGAACCGTCGGGGCTCCCGGTGGTGTGGGGATTTCCGCAAACACGGCAGGATGCGCGCCTTCGATCTCGAGTAGCCGGACCTCTGTGAAGCCTGCTCTGCGATAGAGATCTGCGGTGAATTCCGCGCTGCGGCGCACTTCGCCCGGGTCGTAGCCGGGAGCGCTGACGGATGGGATGCGAACAAGCGAATCGAGGTCACGTCGCAACTCGGGCATCAACCGATCGACGGCCTCTCTCAGATCATCATGCATGGGGCGAGACTACGCGACCGGCGCGGTAATCCAACTCACCAACGAACTCGAGGTGAGGATCTGCCTAAAGGACAGGCAGGGATTGCTCGACGTTTACTACGGTAAGGCCCAGGAGGTGAGTCAATGGGAGATTGGCTGCTCGGCAGTCTCATCACCACCGTTGTGGTCGGCCTCGGCTGGTTCTTCTTCACCCAGGTCCTGCCGCGTCGAGTGGCCGACCGCACGGCCCGTCCCCCGGAGCAACCACTGACGCAGCTACCGGGGGTTGAGGACCAGCCGGTCGTCCAGATCGATGCCGAGGCTGCGCTGTCCTCGAGCAAGATGACCCACGACGTCTTCCTCAGCGAAGCCGACGACCTCATCCTGCAAGCCAGAGTTGCCGGTCTGTTCGCCGACAACCTGCTGGCGGAGGCAGCTGAGAAGGCAAACGACGCCGTGAAGCTGCGACCGGGTAGCTTCGCCGCCAACCTGATGGTGGGGGAGATCGCCATGAAGAGGGCCATGCTGGCCGATACGCCGGCCGCAATCAGCCTGCTGGAACAGGCCGCGGTGAGCTTTGCGACGGCATCGGAGGCCAAGAAGGGCGTGATCGACACCTACGTGGGTAGGGCGTGGGCACACCTCGAGCGAGCCCATCGCCTCGAGGCCGAGCAGGCTGCGGCAGCGTATCTCGACGCCAGCGAGGTCTTCCTCAAGGGATTCCGGGTGAGCCCACAGAACCTATTCATCCTGCGCGGGTGGGGCATCGCAATCGACGGCCTGGCCCGTACTGTGGGTGACCGCGCCGAACCGGTGCTCGCAGCCGAGGAGGGCTACCGGCTCGCCCTTGCCGAGCATCGCGGCGGCGATCACGAGCTACACGAGTGGTACGCAGGCGTGCGCGCTGCGGACGAGCCCGTGCGAATCCCGATGCCGCCGGTGCGAGACCGGTTCTGAGACTCTTCACCACTTGCGGTCAGCGGTGGGCGTTCGGGTGGGTAGTCTTGTGGGTAGGAACTCGGAGGTTCGCAAATGGCGCGTCGTCGCTCCGGTGGAAAGAGCGAAAAAACAACCGGCTTTGCCGACCGCATCGCGGCGGCTACCCGGCGTGACACGGCCGTGGATGAGAGCACGGACGCGCCGGAGGTTCTCAACCCGGGCCTGACCCGCTATCAACGCAGGACGGCAAACCTCCCCAGCGGGGCCGAGACGTTGTCAACCGAGGAGCGCACCAACATCGTCATCGACCTTCGTGATCAGGAGGAGTCGTCTGAGGAATAGCCGCCTGCGGGCTGGTTAGGGTCTCTCCCCGGATCGGGCCCTCTGCCCACTGAATTGGAGTGTGCCGCCGCGGTGGCCCCCAAGTTCCCGCCTCATAGTTGTCCAGTGGATGCCCACTACCCGCCGCTGCGATGACCGGGTCAAAGAGACGCCAGGATGCCTCCACCTCGTCGGCGCGGACGAACAGGGTCTGATCTCCCTGCATTATGTCGAAGATGAGCGTCTGGTACGCGTCGGGCAGCCGGTCGAATTCGTCGGCATAGGTGAACCGCAGCTTCTTCTCGACCAGTTGGAGCGAGTCCCCCGGCGACTTGACATCGAAGTGCACATCGAAGCCCTCGTTGGGTTGCAGGATCAGCCTGATGACGTTCTGATGCTGGGCGCACTTGTCTCTTTTGCCATGGAAGACGCAAATGGGTGGAGGACGGAATCGGACGACGATCTGCGAGCTCTTCGCCGGCATGCGCTTCCCGGTCCGCAGGTAGAACGGCACACCCTCCCAACGCCAGTTGTCAACGTCGATGCGCACGCTGATGTAGGTGGGGGTAGTCGAGTCCCCGGGTACATCCGGCTCGTCGCGGTAGCCGGGCACCGGTACACCATCGGCCTCTCCGGGACCGTACTGACCGAGGGTCAGCTCATCCAGGTCGATGTCGCGCACGGCTTCGAGCAGCTGCACCTTGGCGTCGCGGATTGCCTCGGCCTCAAAGGAATTCGGGGCCTCCATCGCCACGAGGGCGAGGAGCTGAGTGAGATGGTTCTGTAGCATGTCGCGCACGACCCCGGCGCCGTCGTAATAGGCAGCGCGGCTGCCGATCCCCAGGGATTCGGCAACGTTGATCTCGATGGCATCCACCCGATCACGATTCCAGTTTGACTCGAAGAGCATGTTGGCGAAGCGGAAGGCCAGCAAGTTGCGCACGGTCTCCTTGCCCAGGTAGTGATCGATTCGATAGACCTGTGTCTCGTCGAAATGGCTGTGGACCAGTTCGTTCAGCTCATGTGCCGAGGCGAGATCGCGACCGAATGGCTTCTCAATCACGAGGCGGGTCCACCCCGGGCTCTCGTTCAGGCCGGCGTCACTGAGCCCGGTAATCATTCGGGGGAATGCCGTCGGGGGCAGGGCAAGGTAGAAGATCCGATTGCCGGGGAGTTGATGCCTGGCCTCGATCGCGGCGATCTTGTCGGCCAGCGGACTCAGGTCCTCGGCACCACGTTCGATCCTCTGGAAATACACCCGCTCATCGCACCAGGGCTCGTAGTCGTCGACGCCTGCATCGGCCAACGACTTGCGGGCAAAATCGCGGTAGTCGTCGTCGTCGAGGTCCTTCGAGGAAACACCGAGCAGGATCGACTGATCGGTTATTCCCGCCTCCGCCATGATCCGGTACATCGATGGCAAGAGCTTGCGCCGGGAGAGGTCACCCGTAGCCCCGTGGATTACGAACAGATGTGGCTCGGTCATGGGCGGATTGTATTGCGCCGGCTCGGGAGCGCCATACGCCCGGCCGGCTTGGCCGCTGACTAGATATCGGTCCGGCGGGCGGGGCCGGGATTCTTAAGGAAACCTGGTTTCTTGCTTAGGGCGCACAACAGTTGTGCCGATGAAAGTGGAGACATGAGAAGTGACACCATCAAGGGTCGTTCCATTCGGCCTCGCTCGCGGCGACCGAAGCAATACGCTTCGGACCGAGTGTGCGCTGAAATGGGTTGTGAGACCCTCATCTCCCGCTACAACAGCAAGGACTTCTGTCACATCCACGCTCCCAAGCGCTATCCCCGGGTGCGGGGACGCTTCGTCGAATCGGCCGAGAGCTGAGCCGCTGAAGTCTTGAGACGTTCTTAACCCCGGTATCGCTCCCGGGGGCTCCTCAGTGCCGGCCTTTCATGTTGTTCTCATCTCGGCCTGCTAAACCTGTCACGGTCGGCAAGGAGCGATGGATGGCAGAAGCGACCGGGCAACGTGTACTGGTTGTCGAAGATGATGGAGCGGTACGGCGCGCTGTTGAGCGTGCGCTCTCGTTTGAAGGCTACGACGTGGTGACCGCCCGGGATGGTGCTGAGGCTCTCTCTATCGTTCTTAACGACAACATCGAGGCGATCGTTCTCGACGTGATGATGCCCATCGTTGATGGTCTGGAAACCTGCAGAAGGATCCGAGCCCGTGGCGATACGACGCCGATCCTGATCCTCACGGCACGCACGGAGGTGAGTGACCGGGTTGCCGGCCTCGACGCCGGCGCCGACGACTACCTGGTCAAGCCGTTTGCCCTCGAGGAGCTACTTGCCCGGTTGCGCGCGCTCCTGCGTCGGTCTGGTGGCACCATCGCCGAGGTGCTGAGGGTCGGAGACCTGGTGATGGACACGGCTGCCCGTACCGTCACACGACACGGCAATCCGATTTCCCTCACCAAGACCGAGTTCGACCTGCTCGAGCTGCTCATGAGCAACGCGGGCATCGTGATCGATCGAGACACCATCTACGACCGGATCTGGGGATACGACTTCGCCACCTCGTCCAACTCGCTCGACGTGTACATCGGCTATCTGCGCCGCAAGACCGAAGAGGACGATTCGCCGCGCCTCATTCAGACAGTGCGCGGCGTCGGCTATGTGATTCGGGAGGGATGAGTGAGCCTGCGGGTCCGGATTGCGTTGATCTCGGCGACGGCAGTGGCGATTGCCTTTGCTGTCGCCGCACTGGTCACGTTCAACGCGACCAGGAGCGAGCTGATCGCGGAGGTAGATCAGAGCCTCAACGAGCGAGTTGAGAAACTCGAGCGGGCCGGCAACATCGTCGAGCTCGTTGCAGCATTGAGCCCGTTTGACGACTCTTCCCGCAGTCCCTTCGAGCGCGGCAGGCGCGGCTTCGACGCCATCTACTGGCGGTTCTTCATCAATGACGGCTCGCGCATTGAGGTCGGTGGCAACCTGCCGCTCGGACCGGAGGAGGAAAGAGTCATCGCCGGAGAGGTGCCGTTTGTGTTCCGCACCGTAGGCGACGGTGACGAAAACCTCCGGATGCTGACAGCACAGATCTCCTCCGGCACGGTGCAGGTAGCCCGCTCCCTCGACGAAGTTGACGGAAGCCTGGAGGGTCTTGCTCAGGTCCTCCGGTTTGCCGCCGTGATCGGCGTCGTCCTCGCCGGGGTGATCGGCTACTTCATTGCTCGGGGGGCGGCACGCCCCATCGGACAGCTCGCCGCCGCGGCCGAGCATGTTGCCGAGACGCAAGAGCTTGCCTCTCGTATCGACGTGGATCGAGATGACGAGATTGGGAGGCTGGCGCAAAGCTTCAACGCGATGCTCGCAGCTCTCGAGAGCTCCCGGCAGCAGCAGCGCCGACTGGTCCATGACGCCGGCCACGAGCTGCGCACTCCGCTGACGGCGATTCGCACCAACGTCGAGTTGCTGGGCAGAGCAGAGAACATAAGCCCGGACGAGCGGTCCCAGATGATCGCCGACATGGAATCCGAGATCCAGGAGCTGAGCGGGCTGGTCACCGAACTGGTTGATCTCGCTGCTGCGCCCCCGCCCGATGATGCCCATGTCGAGGAGGTCGTGATGGGTGACCTGGTGGAGCGGATGGCCGACAAGTACCGGCGCCGTACCGGGCGGGCAATCGACGTTTCCGTTGACGGCACGGTCGTACGCGGCAACGTTGCTCAAATCGAGCGCGCCGTCGCCAACCTCCTCGACAACGCAGCGAAGTGGGGCCCGGTGGACGAACCTATTGCGGTAACGGTGAAGGAAGGTCGAGTGACCGTGGCAGATCGCGGGCCCGGCATCGCCCCCGCCGACCGGCCGCACGTCTTCGACCGCTTCTACCGCGCAACACGGGATCGGGCCACACCGGGGTCGGGGCTTGGTCTCTCGATCGTCGCCAAGGTTGCCGAGGATCATGGCGGGGAAGTCTTCGTTGGAGACTCCTCCGGCGGTGCCGAAGTCGGTTTCATCCTCCCCACTGAGGATGGCCCGCTGCGCTGAGCCGGTTACCGTGTTCGGATGGAGAATCTGGTCGCCGATTCGCTCGATGCCCTTTCCGACGTCCTCATGGCCATGCCGGAAGGTGCCGAAAGGGAGGGGCAGGCGCAGATGGTCAAGGCAGTTGCGGAAGCTATTGCCGGCGAGCGCCACCTCGTTGTCGAGGCCGGGACCGGAACCGGCAAGTCGCTTGCCTACTTGGTCCCTGCTGTTCTGTCCGGGCGGCGAGTTGTAGTTGCGACGGCGACCAAGTCGCTGCAGAACCAGCTTGCCGATTCGGAATTGCCCTTCCTCGCTGAGAATCTCCCTGTTCCCGTCACCTGGTCAGTCATCAAGGGCCGCCAGTCCTACGTTTGCATGGCGAAGCTCGTTGAGCGATACGGTCCCGGGCTAGACGGGTCGGTGACACAACTCTTCGACGATGGCGACGCCGACCTCGATGCCCTGGTCGACTGGGTGCGTGGTGGTGGCAACGGCGACCAGGACGATCTTCCCGAGGTGATGCCGGATGACCAGTGGCGTCGGGTATCCGTCTCGGGGATGGAGTGCCCGGGCAAGAAGCTCTGCCCGCAAGCATCCGCCTGCTTTGCGGAAGAGGCGCTGGACCGGGCACGTGATGCGCAGATCGTCATCACCAATCACCATCTATACGCGCTGCACCTGGCCTCAGGACGCCGGATCCTTCCCGACCACGACCTCGTGATCTTCGATGAAGCGCACAAGCTGGAAGCCGCTTCGACAGCAGCGTTCGGGGTCGACGTCAGCGGGGGACGGCTTGTCTCATTCGCCAACAACTCGCAGCGCCTTCTGGGCCCGGAACGGCGCGATGAACTGATCGGGGCGGTACGCACCTCAGCATCCCGACTCGCCGGTGTCATCGAGCAACTGGAGGAGGCTCGGCTCGTTCCCAGCCAGGGTCCGCTCGGTGAGGCAATTCTCAGCGGGATTCGAGCCGTTGCGGCGGTGGTCAAGGCTCTCCCCAAGGTGGAGGAGGGGGATCAGCTCGCCGGTGCCGTGGCCAGGGCGCGTTCCCAGGGTGGGCACGTGCAGGCCGACTTCGGGATGGCGCTCGACCTTCCGGCCGGACACGTGGCCTGGGCGGAACCCGCTCGGCGCGTTGTGCGAGTTGCCCCGATCAACGTCGACTTCCCGATTGCAGCCAATCTGCTGGTGCACCTACCGGTGATCCTCACCAGCGCCACCCTCACAACTGGGGGATCGTTTACCCCGCTCGCCCGCCGGCTCGGGCTGGTAGCTGAACCGATTGAAGAAGATCCAGCGGCCCTCGATGTCGAAGCGCCGCTGTCCCGCACCTATGCGGGGTTGCGGGTAGAGGGAGGGTTTGACTATGCCCGCCAGGGCCTGCTCTACGTAGCTGCCGGTCTGCCCGATCCTCGTCAGCCGGAGTGGCCGGACGCGGCTGCGGCTGAGATCCGGTCTCTCACGGAAGCTGCCGGTGGCCGGGCGTTGGTTCTCACCACCAGCTATCGGATGATGGAGCGAGCAGCAGCGGTCCTCGGCGATGTCCCGTTTGATGTGCTCGTGCAGGGCCAGCTACCAAAACGTCAGCTCATCGCCGCGTTCAGCGACAAGGAGACGGCAACGCTCGTGGCAACCATGGGCTATTGGGAGGGGATCGATGTTCCCGGCCCATCCCTGTCGTTGGTCATCATCGATCGGATACCGTTTCCGCGCCCGGACGACCCGCTGCTGCAAGCTCGCCGCGACGTGGTGTCTGCCCGAGGGGGAAGCCCCTTCGACGAGGTCGACCTTCCCCACGCCACGGTCATGCTGGCCCAGGGCTCGGGGCGGCTGATTCGCAACGAGGGCGATCATGGGATGATCGCGATTCTCGATCGGAGGCTCACTGCGATGCGATACGGACAGCGGATTCTCCGATCTCTGCCGCGGTTGCTGCGGACATCGGACCCGCAACGAGCCGGTCGCTTCCTCCAGGAGATGTCCTCTGGTCGTGACGCTATGTTGGACTGATGGACGACCCAGCTGCTCGACGAGCTCTAGTTGCATGTTTCGAGGCCGGCCTGGCTGCGGTGGATCCGGCGACGGCGGTGCAGCGCAACCTGATCCCAACGTCGGGACGTGTCGTGGTGATGGCGCTCGGGAAGGCAGCACCGGCAATGGCCCGCGGAGCCGCTGCCGCTCTGGGACGTGCGGAGCTGGAGGGCCTCGTGGTGAGCAACCACGAGGATGAGATCCCTCCCGGTCTGGAGCTGCTGATCGGCAGCCATCCGGTTCCCGACCATCGCAGTCACCATGCCGGAATGGCCCTTCTCGATCTGGCCGACACCCTCGGTCCTGCCGACACAGCCCTTGTTCTCCTATCCGGCGGCGGCTCTGCGCTCGCCGTTGCGCCGGTCCCCGGAGTGAGCCTCGCCGACCTTGCCGCCACCAATGAGCTCCTACTCCGCTCCGGTGCGGACATCGTCGCCACCAACACGGTTCGCCGGCGCCTGTCGCTTCTCAAGGGAGGCGGTCTCGCCGCCGCGGCCCATCCAGCCCGGCTCATCACGCTGGCAGTGTCCGATGTAGTCGGAGACTTGCCCGAGGTGATCGCCTCCGGGCCAACCGTTGTGACCGAAGATGATGCGGATGCGGCACAACGGGTCACCGGGAAGCTGGGGATTGCCGCAGATCTCCCTGCCGCGGTGCAGGCGGCTCTGCGCACCCCTCCATCGGCGCACGCCGAGGTTGCGGGCGAGTACCGGGTCATTGCCGGTGCTGCCGCAGCCGCCCACGCCGCCGCCACCGCAGGCGAGGGCTTTGGTTTGCAGGCAAAGGTCATCGACACCCGGATGACGGGCGACGCCGGCACCGCGGCCGGGGAGGCTTTGCGTCGGTCGGGTCCCGGGCTTTCGATCTATGCCGGGGAGACCACGGTGGATGTGACCGGCCGCGGTAGTGGAGGGCGCAATCAGGAGGCGGCGCTCATTGCCGCGACACTCCTGGACGGGACGCAGGGAACCTGGTTCCTGGCGGCCGGCACCGATGGCATCGACGGAACGACCCCGGCGGCCGGCGCCATCGTTGATGGAGGGACCCTCGAGCGCGGTCGGAGCGCCGGGCTCGATGCGGCGGCCGCCCTGGACGACAATGACTCCGGTTCGTTCTTCGCTGCACTGGGCGAACAGCTCGTCACCGGCCCTACCGGGACCAACGTCGGCGATCTGTGGCTCGTCCTGCGCAATTGACACGTACTATTCGCTGATGGAACTGACCCCACCCGAACAACGTGTCCTGGGCTGTCTCATCGAGAAGGAGATGACGACACCCGACTACTACCCGATGTCGCTGAACTCGATCGTCATGGCGTGCAATCAGCGATCCAACCGTGACCCGGTTGTCGACTACACCGAGCTCGAGGTGCAAGAGACTCTCGATGCCCTGCGGGAGCGCGGCCTAGCCCGAACCGTGCACGGCAAGGGTGATCGTGTGCTCAAGTACAAGCATGTTGCGGGTGACGTGCTCGAACTCACCGAGGCACAGAAGTCATTGCTGGCGGTCCTCCTATTGCGCGGTCCACAAACCGGAGGCGAGCTGCGAACCCGCACGGGGCGCTACTGCGAGTTCAACGCGCTCGACGAAGTCGTGAGCGAGTTGGCTGCCCTGGCCGGTCGCGAAGAGCCCCTTGCCGAGAGGCTGGAGCGTCGCCCGGGCGAGAAGGAGCCCCGCTATACCCACCTACTTGGCGCTGTGCCGGATGACCTAGAGCCGGCAACCCCCACCCAAGCCGAACCCGACCGCATTGAGCAGTTGGAGGCCGAGCTGGCTCAGCTGCGGGCGCGAGTGGCTCGGATGGAGTCTGAGCTCGGTCTCGAGAGCTAGTCGGTCGAGTCGACGTTGTGCCCGATCGACCGCAGGTAGGCCGCATCGGTGTCGAATGCCAGCGGCGGTAGTTGATCCGGGGCGAAGTACCCGGCGTCGTCGGCATCATCGCCGGGGGCCAACTCGCCACCCGTAACGCTGGCAGCGAACCACACTCCGACCGTCAGCTTGGCCGGGTCGTGGAAGTTCGACGCGACCCAGACCACATCGCCGATGTCGGCGATCAGCCCGGTCTCTTCTTCTAACTCTCTAGCGGCGGCTGCTCGCACTTCCTCGCCGTAGTCAACGTAGCCGGCCGGGATCGCCCAGAGCCCGGGCCGGGTGGCGCTCGGGCCGCGTCGGATGAGCAGCAACCTGCCCGTGTCGTCCCACACAACGGCGGCGGCGCCGACGGCCGGATTGCGGAAGTGGATGAATCCGCATTCCGGACAGTGCTTGCGGACTCGTCCCAGCAGGGGCGCGGCGGTCAGCGCTGTGCCGCAGTGCGGACAGTAGGTGAACTCGCCGGGCCATTCGTGGGTGTGCACAACAACAGTGTGCCATCTGGGCGAGAGCGCTCAAACGCGCTGGAACTCAATCGAGGCCGGTTGCACCGGTTCCTCGGTCTCGATGAACGCGGGCAGTTGGAAGTCGAATGTGGTCCAACCGTCGGTGCGTTGGTAGGAAAGGTCGCCGCCCATGAGTCTGGCGAGCGAGCGGGAAATCGAAAGCCCCAGTCCCAGTGAGCCTGGCTGCGTACCGGGATCGTGGGCGCTCTCATATGCGGCGAAAATCCGCTCCTGGTCGCTTTCGGGTATTCCGTCACCGTTGTCGCTCACCCTGATGTGGACGGTCTTGCCGGCAACGTGGGTCGCCACGTGGATCTGATGCCCGCCGTAGCGCTGGGCATTCGTGATCAGATTGCGCAGGATCTGGCGCACTCTTCCGTCGTCGGCCCAGACGACGGTCTCCGGACCGCTGACCACAACGTGATGAGCCGAGCCCAGAGTGGTCTCGATGACCCGGCTGATCAGGGGGCGCAGCGGGACCGGATTTGCGGCAATGGTTAGCGATCCCATCTGAGCCCGGGCGGCGGTGAGCAGATCTTCTACCAGGTTGGTCAGGTCGCCCGCTTCCTCAGCGATCGAGCGGAGCATCGCATCCTCGTCTTCCCGGCTGAACTCAGTGCGGTTGTCGCGCAGCATCTCTGCGAAGCCGAGCACCCCGGTGAGGGGTGTGCGCAGTTCGTGGCTCACCGCTGCGATCAGTTGGTCCTTCGAGCGGATCACATCGAGCTTCTCTGCAACCTCAGACTTGAGTCGCTCGATGACACTGGCGCGTTCCAAAGTGAGACTGGCATGGTTTGCAATGGTGTCGAGCAGCTCGAGGTCGGCCGGCGAGAAGCGTCTTGTGATGCCGGTGCGTCCGGCGAGAACGAGGACACCATCGGATCCGGTGCCGTACTGAATCGGAGCAATCACACCACAGAGACTCTCTTGTCCGAGACAGATCCGAAGCCGACTGTCCTTCGTCTCCGGTCCATAGATCCGCTCGCTCTCGGGGCCCGCAGCGATCGCAAAGAGCTCGGCTACCTCGGCGGTGGGCATGCGACGCACCGTGTGATCACTACCCGCAGTGAAACCTAGGTAGGAGGCGTGCGAATCGGTCGGATTCGACAGGATGATTTCGCCGCGTTCTGCCCGCAGAATCGAGACTGCTTCCCGCAGGGTCACTGCCGCGATGTCGGCACCACCGAGCGTGCCGTCCATTTGATTGGTGAAGTCGTACAGAGCGCTGAGCTCGTCGTGGCGGCGACTCACCCTGCTGAAGAAGCGGAATAGGGCGAAGAAGAATATGAGGGCGGCCGCCAGCAGCGTGCTGGCGCGGGGCTCGTACTCGACGACAACAACAGCGATCGTCCCCAGGAACCCAACTGCGATGCTGATCAACGAGCCGGCGGCGAAGGACTTGAGGATCACCGAGAACCGGCGGTGTCGGTCGCTCAAGGCGATGACTCCGTCAACCAACGCTGCCGAGACGGTGACGGCAATTCCGACCGCGGCCATGGCCGCGATCCAGCCGAGCGGGGATGCGGGAGCGCCATCGCCAAGGATCGTGCGGTAGACCGCCAAAGCGACTGTGGTTTCGAGCGTAAACAGCGCCATGTTGAAGATCAGTTTGAAGAGTGGCTGCCGACGCGCCACCAACACGACGATGCCGGCTACCAGGCGACCAACGATTACCGCAGCCGGTTCGGCAAGGGCCAGCCCGAGGACCAAGGGAATCTCGCTCATGGAGACCGTGTGCGAGTCACGCTGCACCGGGAGGTGAATGATCAGGCTCTCCGTGATCGTGAAGCCGATGGCGAGGGCCCACCAGGTCAGTTTCCCGGGGGCCCCGCCGGGAGCCGCAACCCTGAGCAGCAGGACGTACAGGAGCGCGGCGCACAGCAACATGCCAGCGATCAGGGCGGGGACCGCCCAATTGGCTCGGGGCGACCGCGATATGGAGGCCGCCTCCTCGGAGGCTGCCGGTTGTGCGGGCGGTTCGTCGGGTACCACCGCTGACTCCGGGACGGAGGCATTGGGTGAACTCACCGTTGGGACCTCTATGTTGCGTACTGGCATCCTGTCGGCACGGGGGCGGCGAACTTGAACGCAGTTGCCATGCGTCGGTGGCCCGTCCGACTAGTCCGTTTGCGGCCGGAGCTTCTGGGCTAAAGGTCTCCGGTCTCCGACGCCGATCCTGAGTAGGAACAGGAAACGATCTGGTAGTTGCGGATGAGGTCTGGCACACAGGCTTGGCTACGCCTTGATCCCGGCAGTTGCTCCGACGGCAGGTGCCGGCAAGCGTCGTTAGTGTCCGGCTATCAGGAGAGGGGGCGGCAGTGAGCGCCGAAATGATCACCTACGAATTCACCCGGCTCGACGCGGACCAGATGACCCTCCGCGCCGACGGCTTTCATCGTCTGATGAGCTCCCGGCGCAGCGTGCGCGCCTTCTCCCCGGAACCCGTACCGCAAAGCCTCATCGAGACTGCGATTCGCACCGCCGCAACCGCCCCCTCCGGGGCTCATCGCCAGCCCTGGACCTTCGTTGTAGTGGGGGACGCCGACATCAAGAGTCGGATCCGGCTCGCTGCGGAGCGGGAGGAGAGGGAGAACTACGAGGGTGGGCGCCTTCCGCAGCATTGGCGCGATGCGCTCGATCCGCTGGGCACAACATCGAGCAAGCCCTACCTGGAGGTCGTGCCCTGGATCGTTGTGCTATTCGAGCAGCGATACACGATCACCCCGAGTGGCGACACTCTGAAGAACTTCTACGTCAAGGAGAGCGTCGGTATCGCCGCCGGGCTGTTTGTGGCCGCGCTGCACAACATGGGCCTGGCCACCCTCACCCACACCCCGAGCCCGATGGGGTTCCTGACCCGACTCCTGGAGCGGCCGGAAAACGAGCGGCCATTCGCCCTGTTCCCGATTGGCTTTCCCGCACCCGGATGCGAGGTTCCGGCACTGACCCGCAAGGAATTGGGGCAGGTGATGGTTCAGTTCTCTGCAGATGCCGGCTCTGACGTAGCGCCCGCCTGAAGCCACCAAATCCCCCCTTTGGTCTTTGCGTCGGTTTGCCGATGGAATCCGAGCGCTGATAAGTGAGTACCTTGATCGATCCTGCTGTCACACCGTCTCTGGAGAGCCTATTTGGCTCGTTCTTCGAGCACGCGCAGACGCCGATGCTTGTCGTCGATGGGGAGCTTTCGATCGTTGCCGCCAATCAGATTGCCCACGAGACCCTCGATATCGATGAAGCTGCGCCCGCAGGGCTGCTCGACGGTTTCTGGAGTGTCAGTGCCACCGCGCTGATGCGTATGTTGGACGGAGTGCGTCGCGGGCTCGAAGTGTCCCCGATCGCAGTGCGCACCTCCCAGGACCGGCTGGTGGAAGTCGGCGCCTTTCCGATTCCGCTCGAGGACGGTGTGTTGATCGGGATCATGGTGACCGACCGCGCTTCTGTGGATGCGGCCCAACGCCAACTGAAGGAGCAGGAGGAGCGTTACCGCTCGCTCTTCGAGTGGTCACCGGTGGCCATGAAGGAGGAGGACTTCACAGGGGTCAAGGTGTGGCTGGACCAGCTGAGGCGATCCGGCGTCACCGATCTCCGCGAGCACATGGCCGGCAACCCGGACGAGGTGCGTCGGGTAATCAAATCAATCCGGACCAGTCGGGCAAATACCGCCACAGTCGACCTGCTGCGAGCACCCTCGGTGCTGGCCGTGCTGCAGGGATTCCGGGACGACGAGCTGACCCCCGAGGTGGTTTCGTCATTTGAGGAGCAGTTCGTCACCCTGTGGGACGGCGGGAGCAGCTACTCCGCCGACTTCGTCGGGGTCAACTTCCTCAACCAACCGTTCGAGTGCCGACTGCGATGGATCGTGCCGCGTATCCCGCAAGGCCGGGACATGTCACGCGTAGTCGTGTCCCTGTTCGATCTCACCCAGTTGCGCGCCACCGAGCGGAGGTTGCAGCGCCTCGTTGCCGACAAGGACCGATTCATTGCCAGTGTCAGCCACGAACTACGAACTCCGCTGGCCGCAGTATTCGGGCTGTCCGAGGAGATCGCCGAGAACTGGGAGCGATTCGACGCTCCCGAGTTGCGCGAGCTCATGGGACTCGTAGCAGCTCAGTCCGCCGAGCTCAGCTCGATCGTGGATGATCTGCTCGTGGCCGCCAATCTGGAAGCCGGTCGAATTGCGGTCGACGTTGCTGAGATAGATCTCCACGCGGTGGCCGAAGCGGCGATTGCGGATTGCGCTCGTTCTGCGCCCGATGTGCCGTCGATTGACGTCACCGGCCCGACCGTCATCGCAGCAGCGGACGTGATCCGGGTCCGGCAGATCCTGCGCAATCTGATTACCAATGCGTTGCGATACGGCGGTAGGGACATAAGGGTGCGTACGGGAGAGTCCAGCGGCCCCTTCGTCGAGGTGAGCGATAACGGTGATGGAATCGATCTCCAGCATCGCGAGGCGGTTTTTGTGCCCTACTTCCAGGCAGGCGATGATCGGGTTCTCGGCTCCCTCGGCCTTGGCCTGTCCATTTCCCGGGAACTGGCCCGTCGCATGGGTGGCGATCTCACCTATGTGTACAGCGACGGGCGAAGCATCTTCCGCTTGAAACTGCTCTCGGCGTAGCAACCTGCCGGGCAGGCAGGCGGTACCATCTCACCTGTCGCCAATCGGGAGTTCTGCAGTGTTCGACCTTGCTCAGGCCGCAGTCGAGGGTGCCCTTGCCGCCGGGGCGCAATATGCCGACGCCCGGGTGGTCATCTCGAAGAACCAGGCGATTTCGGTATTCAACGCCGAACCGCTGTCGATCGACCAAATCGAACGCGCCGGGGTAGGCGTTCGGGCGCTGACCGGGTCGGGCTGGGGTTTCTACGCAGTCTCAGATCTCACGCCCGCCGCGGCTCGTCGCGCCGGCGAACAGAGCGCCGCGATCTCGCGCGCCTCTGCCTCGGTCCCCGGCCCGGACATGCCACTGGCTGATGTGCCGGTCGTCGAGGACTCCTACGAGACTCCGCACCAGGAGGATCCGTTTGTGGTTCCCGTGTCGGAGAAGGTCGACATGCTGATCGCAGTGACCAAGACCATGCTCGAGGTCGATGGGGTGGCGCTGGCGAGCGGCAGTCTGGCTTTCTGGGACACCAACAAGTGGTTTGTCTCCTCACAGGGTCACCGTATCCATCAGCATCTCGTCGAGTCGGGGGGCGGATACGACGCCACTGCGCTGGGCGAAGGCGAAACCCAGCGTCGCTCTTACCCGCAATCGTTTGGTCAGTATGAGACCGGCGGGTACGAGACCGTGCGCCGCTGGGATTACGAGGGGAACGCCGGTCGCATCGGTGAAGAGGCGGCGGCTCTGCTCGCAGCACCCGATCTCGAAGAAGGGGAGAAGTCGCTGATCTTGGAAGGGTCACAACTCGCCCTGCAGATCCATGAATCCGTCGGCCATGCCATTGAGCTCGATCGCATACTCGGCTGGGAAGCTGCTTTTGCCGGTACTTCCCACCTGGAGCTGAGCAAGCTCAACACCCATCGTTACGGGTCGCCGCTGATGAACATAACCGCCGATGCGACCCTGCCCGGAGCTCTCGGCACATTCGGCTACGACGATGAGGGCACCGCAGCGCAGCGTGTCGACATCGTCAAGGAAGGAACGTGGGTCGGCGTGCTGTCGGGACGGGATTCCGCGTCGATTGCCGGGCTCCCGCCCGGTGGGATGGTGCGTGGCGACGGCTACAACCGGCTGCCCATGGTGCGGATGACCAATGTCGGCCTCCTCGCCGGCGATTCGAGCCTGGAGGAGATCATCGCCGACACCAGGGACGGGGTCTACATGGCTACCAACCGGTCGTGGTCGATCGACGACAAGAGGCTCAATTTCCAGTTTGGCTGTGAGATCGGTTGGGAGGTCAAAGATGGGAAGCTGGGCCGGATGGTGAAGAACCCGACCTACACGGGGATCACCCCCCAATTCTGGGGCCAGCTGGACAAGCTCGCCGGAGGCGATGAGTGGGTGCATTGGGGCACCCCCAACTGCGGGAAGGGGCAGCCCATGCAAGTGGCGCACACCGGTCACTCGGCCGCCCCCGGTCGATTTGCCACGGTACGGGTGGGGGTGAGCGCATGAGCAGGACCATCGAACTTGCCCACGACGTTCTGGAGAGAGTCGGCGATCGAGCTGAGGCTGAAGTTGTCGTCACCGGAGGCGTGTCGTCGCTGACTCGCTTCGCCAACTCGTTCATCCACCAGAATGTGGCCGAGGAAGGCCACGGGGTTTCGTTGCGGGTGGCGGTCGACGGGAAGGTCAACGCCGGAGCGACCACCAGCCTGGAGAACCTCGACGAGTTTGTCGACAACACGATCTCGATTGCCGAACTGCAGCGGGTAGACGAGAACTGGCCGGGGCTTGCCCAGCCACTCGATGTCACCGACCCCCGGCATTACGACGCCTTTACTGCCGAGGCAACGCCCGACGACCGTGCCGGTCAGGTAGCCGATTTTGTCGCCGCCGGCTCGGGAATGCGCGCCGCCGGCTTCTGCGAGACGCTGGGCCATGATGTTGCCTTCGTCAACACAGTTGGCCACCGGGCCTTTGGCCGCTACACCCGCGCCACCATCGACGGGATCCATCAGACCGAGGAATCGGCCGGTTCGGGACATGCCACTTCGCGGCGGTTCGTTGAGCTCGACGGGTCTGCCGTGGGAGCCACCGCGGCTAGCCGCGCCCGGCAGGGGATGGACGCTTTCGACCTGAAGCCCGGCGAGTACGAAGTGGTGTTGGCCCCCGAGTGTGTCGGGACCATCGGGATCTTCCTTGCGAACTACGGGTTCAATGGCAAGCAACACGCCGAGGGTCAGTCTTTCGCCGAGGTCGGTCATCGACAGTTCGATGCCGCACTCAACCTCTATGACGATGTTCATGATGTGCGCGCTATCGGCGTTGGCTTCGATGCCGAAGGAACTCCGCGGCGGCGGCTGGATCTGATCAAGAACGGGGTGACCGAGGCAGTTGCCCACAACCGGCGCAGCGCCGCCAAGGCAGGAACCCATTCGACGGGCCACGGCGACCCGGGTTCGGATCAGTGGGGCCCGATCCCGGCCCATCTGTTCCTCGAGCCCGGGGAGTCCTCTGTCGATGAAATGATCGCCTCGGTCGAGCGGGGCCTATACGTGTCGACATTCAACTACTGCCGGGTGCTCGACCCGAAAACGCTTGCGGTCACCGGGCTCACCCGCAACGGCACGTTCATGATCGAGAACGGGAGGATCACCGGGGCGGTGACCAACATGCGGTTCACCCAGTCGTTTGTCGACGCGCTGGCCCAGGGCCGGGTTCACGCCATTGGTAGCGACGCCAGGTTTGCCGACTCGGAGTTCGGCCCCGGGTTCACCTACGTACCCAGCCTGCATCTCGAGGGATGGAACTTCACCGGCGGGGCAGCGGGGTAGTCGGATGTGGCGCAAGGACAAACTGGTTCCCATTGCCGAGTTTGATGATCGCACGGTGGCGGAGGAGGCATGGGGTGTGCTCGAGGAGGCCGGCATCCCGGCCAACGTCCTCACCGAGCCGGGGCCATTTGGCGCTCCGGTCGTTCATCGTATCGAGGTGGAGCGACCCAACGTATCCGCCGCCCAGCCCCTCATTGCCCACCTGGTAATGAAGAAGGACCCGGGCTGAGCCCGGGTCCTTGCATCGGAAGTGCGGTTGGTCACTGATCGGAGTCGGCTGACTGGTCCTCGATCTCTTTGCGGACGGCATCCATGTCGAGGGCCTTGGTCTGGTTGATCAGATCCTCGAGCGCAGATTCGGGAAGCGCTCCCGGCTGCGAGAAGATGCCGATCTGGTCGCGGAAGATCATCAGCGTCGGGATCGAGCGGATCTGGAAGTAGGAGGCCAGCTCCTGCTCAGCCTCGGTATCGACTTTGGCGAAGACGACCCCGTCATGGTTCTCCGAGACCTTCTCGTAGGTCGGGGCAAACATCTTGCATGGGCCACACCAATCGGCCCAGAAGTCGACGAGCACGATGTCGTTGTTGACGATCGTCTCCTCGAAGGTGTCCTTGGTCAGTTCAACTGTTGGCATTTCAATCCACTCCGGTAATTCGGTCTCCTGCAAAACACATAAGGATCTGCGAATATTCCCGCCCTCTGCCTCATCGGTCGGGGATCGCACCCATTTAGACTGCCCGAGCTGTGCCTGCTTCCAACTTCCATGTCGAATTCAGCGGTGTCGGCGTGCGTATCGGGATGGCAACCATACTGCGCGATGTCGAGCTGACTGTTGCTCCCGGCGAATCGCTCGGTCTCTTTGGGGCGAATGGAGCCGGGAAGACAACCCTGCTCCGAGTCGTCGCCACCCTGCTCAAGCCGAGTGGCGGCTCCGCTCGCGTACTCGGGGTCAACCTGGATTCGCCAGACCGATTCGATGTCCGCCCCCGCCTCGGGCTGATCGGGCACAGCCCCGCCCTCTATCCCGAGCTGAGCTTGCTGGCCAACCTCGAGTTTGCCGCTCGGGTCTCGGGAGTGTCGCTCGCCGCTGCGGCCGAAGCGCTGCGTGCCGTCGGCATGGAGCAGGCCGCGGACCGGCCGGCCGGAGAGGCGTCGTTTGGCATGCAGCGGCGGGTCGAGTTCGCTCGCGAGATCATGCTGCAACCCGATTTGCTGCTGCTCGACGAGCCGCACTCTGCGCTCGACCCGAGTGCCATCGAGCTGGTCGAGCACATAGTTGCCGGCGTGTTGCAGCGCTCCGGCGCAGTAGTGCTCGTATCGCACGATGTCGACAGAGTGGCCCCGATGGTGACCCGCACCGCCGAACTACGCGGGGGGACGATCCAATGAATAGCGGCTTCTGGCGGCAGGCGATGGCGGTGGCCCGGCGTGATCTGGAACGGGAGCGGCACGCCGGTGAGGTGGTTTGGGTCACCATTCCGTTCGGGGCCATTGCGCTCCTGCTCGTCCCCCTTGCCGTCGGCATCAACCAGGATGTCCTCTCCCGGATCGGTACCGGCATGCTGTTCGTGGTTGTGATGCTGTTCGGGGTGCTCACCTCCATTCGTCGTACCAACATCGAGACACCGCCGCAGCGGGATGCCATTGCCCTGCTCGGCATCGACCCGGTTGCAGAGTTCGCCGGTAAGACTGCTGCGTCGGCGGTCGTGCTACTCGTGTTCGAGGTCGTGATGGCGGCAGTTGCTGTTGCCCTTTACGGAATCGATATCTCCGGATGGTGGTGGATGATCATCGTGCTGCCACTGACGGCCATAGGGCTCGCCGAGCTCGGCACGATTTCGGGAGCGATTGCCGCCAGCGTCCAGGCCGGCCCGGCGCTGGTCCCGCTGCTGGTGACTCCGCTGGCCATTCCGCTGCTACTCGGTGCGACGCAGACCGTCGAAAACATAGATCCTGACGGGGGTAATCTGTCCTGGCTGGTGCTGATGGCGATCGTTGTTCTGGTGCTCGCGATCGTCGGTGTACTCACAGCACGACCCCTACAGGAGACTCGATGACAGCCCGAGGACGCCTTGCTTGGCTCGACATCACGGCGGTGATCGCCGTGGTCGGCGCCCTCGTGTTCGCCATGGTCAGCCCCAGGGTCGAATCCCAGGGCGACTCGGCCCGGATGCTGTTCATCCACGTGCCCACCATCTGGCTGGCCTACCTCGCCTTTGCTGTGACATTCGTCGCCAGCATCGCCTTTCTTGTCACCCGCAAGCTCAAATGGGATCTGGTGGCCGGTTCGTCGGCTGAGATCGGCGTGGTTTTCACCACCGTTGCCATCATCGGCGGCATGATCTGGGGCAAGGCAACCTGGAATGTCTACTGGACCTGGGATGCCAGGCTCACACTCACCGCCGTGATGCTGTTCGTCTACATCGGGTATCTGGCGCTGCGCCGGGCCATTCCCGATCCTGTCGCCCGGGCCCGCAGATCATCTGTGCTCGGCATCCTGGGGCTCGTTCAGCTCATCCCCGTCCACTTCTCAGTGACCTGGTGGCGGACCCTGCATCAGACCAACACATTCCGGCCCCGGGACATCCAAATGGACGGCCCGATCCTGGCGGCGCTTCTCGTCTCGGTGGCCGCATTCACCCTCGTATATGCCGCACTGCTGCGCCGTCGCTACCAGTTAGCCGAGATGGAGCTGGAGGCCCACCGGGCGGCAGCTGCGGCCGAGGGGCCGGTGGCCGGTGACGCAGTGTCGGCCCCGACGATCGGATCAACATGAGATACGTTGTGATCGGGTACCTGCTGACCTACGGCACGCTGCTGGCTTACGTCGCCTGGCTGGGATGGCGGCTGCGCACAACCCGGGAGAGGTTGGGCGGTGACGCGTGATGCGCCGCTATTGGAAGTTCCTCATCCCTGCCTTCGTGATTCTCGGCATCCTCGTCGTGCTGCTGGTCAATCTGTCGAGCAACCTGGTCTACTTCCACACCCCGACCGAGCTGAATACGGAAGTCACTCCATCTACGGAACGACTCCGGCTTGGTGGGCAGGTTGTTGCCGGGTCGGTTGAGGAGGACCGGGAGTCGTTGATCCTGACCGTCACCGACGGCCGCGAGTCGCTTCTGGTCCAACACGACGGAGTTGTCCCGCAGCTCTTCGCCGAGGGTCAGGGAGTCATCGTTGAAGGGGTCTGGGACGGCACCACGTTCCATTCGGACACGATGCTCATCCGTCACGACGAGCAATACCGCACTGAGGACAACGTCATCTACGACTCGGACGAGCACCAACTGGAAGAGTCGTGATCGCAACTATCGGACTGCTCTCCATCTTGCTGGCGGTAGCCGCATCCGGGGTGCTCACCGTGCGGGCGTGGGCTGAATCGAGAGTGCCCGAGCCGCGGGCCTCCGCCATCCGCCTGCCGGTGGCGATGTTGCTCCTCGGTTCGCTGGTTGCCTTTGCCGCTCTCGAGCTGGGCATCCTCACCGACGACTTCACCCTCGAGTATGTAGCCGACAACTCGAGTACTACGACCCCCCTCATCTTCAAGCTGGCCGGTGCCTGGGCGGCTTTGGAAGGGAGCATCGTGCTGTGGGGCGCAGTGCTCGCGTTACTCGTCTACTTCGTCGCCCGCAGCGTCACCGACGGGGACAGGCTCGGCTTGACCGCACTCTCCGTCACCGGAGCCGTCTCGTTGTTCTGGTTCGGGCTGATGGCGACGGTGGCCAACCCGTTCGAGGTGTGTACGGAGTTGGCCGGAAGGTCTTGTGTCGACTCCAGTTGGCTGCCTTTTGTCTCAGCCGTTGCGCCCGCCGACGGTGTCGGCGCCAATCCGCTACTGCAGAACCACATCCTGATGGCGGTGCACCCGCCCATGCTCTACGTGGGTTACGTCGGATTCACCGCCCCGTTTGCGTTCGCCATTGCGGCGATGATCCGCGGTGAACAGGGCAGTGTGTGGCTGGAGCGCACCCGCCGCTGGTCTGTCATCGCCTGGGCCTTCCTCGGGTTCGGCATCCTGCTCGGGGCATGGTGGTCCTACGAGGTACTCGGCTGGGGCGGCTACTGGGCGTGGGACCCGGTGGAGAATGCAGCTCTGCTGCCCTGGCTCGCGGCCACCGCTTTCATCCACTCGGCTGTTGTGCAGCGGCGGCGGGGAATGCTGCAGGCGTGGAATCTGATTCTGATCATTGCCACGTTCTCGCTGACCATTCTCGGCACATTCCTCACCCGATCCGGCACCATCATCTCGGTGCATTCGTTCACCCAATCCGGTGTCGGGCCTGTGTTGCTCGGGTTTCTCATGGTGGTCGTCATCGGATCGCTTCTGTTGTTTGCCTGGCGGTCCCATCTGGTCAGCTCGGCACCGCGGCTCGACTCGGTGGCGAGTCGAGAAGGCATCTTCCTCATCAACAACCTGATTCTCACTGTGTTCGCCCTGGCTGTTCTGCTGGGGACTCTCTACCCGATCGTCCTGGAAGCCATGGGGCGGGCCCGAGTTTCGGTGGGGACTCCGTACTACAACCGGGTCACGATTCCGATCGCCTTTGTCCTACTGCTGGCGATGGGCATCGGTGCGGTGACTCCGTATCGATATGCTCGCCGTGATGTCGTGTGGCCGCGGATCGCGGCACCACTCGCCGTCGGGCTCGTTGCCGGTGCCCTTACCGTCTTGCTTGGCGTCTCATCGGTACCGGTCGTGATCATCGTCGTCCTCGGCACCTTTGTCATCGCCACGGTCTTCAAGGAGCTGCTGCGCCAGTCGGCCAAGCTCGACGGGGGTCGGGTTGGCGCGGCAGGGCGAGTGCTACGTCGCGACCCCGGATACTGGGGCGGGCAGATTGCGCACGTCGGAGTTGCTCTGCTTGCGGTCGGCATCGCCGCATCGAGCGGGCTAGCCGTCCGGGACCAGGTGCGAATCCCCGCCGGCGGGTCGGCCACTGTTGACGACTACTGCATCTCATATGAGTCGCCTACCTCCCGGGTCGAGCCCAACCGCACGGTCACCGGCGCTGTGCTCACGTTGCGTGCGGCCGATTGCTCGTCCGAGCTGGCGACCATGGAGCCCGTGTTCAACCGCTACACCCGTCCGCCGGCCGTGGCGACACCGGCGGTCCGCACCGGGATCACCGAGGACGTGTTCGTCGCCCTCGCCACGGTGCCCGGTGAGGACGTCGTGCTCGACGTGATGATCTTCCCCCTGATGTGGGTGCTGTGGGCCGGCGGCCTCATTGCCGTCGGTGGCGGGATGTGGGGGGCTTATGCCCGGAAACGCACCCGGGAGAGGGTGACGGCGGATGTCTGAGTCTTTGCGGCGTGTCGCCGGCTGGTCAGTCTCGGCGGTGGCGCTCCTGATCATTGTCGTCGGGCTACTCCCGGGCGAGGCAGATGCCGATCCCGACCAGCGCGAGCAGTACCTGAGCGAGCGCATTGCCTGCCCGTGGTGTGACGGGCAATCGCTTGCCGAGTCGGACTCGCCCGTAGCGAGGGACCTCGTCGTGATCATGCGCGAGAAGATCGACGCTGGATGGAGCGACGGCGAGATCTACGACTTCTTCGCCTCGTCCTACGGTGAGCAGGTGGTGCTCGATCCTCCGTTGACCGGTTGGGGTGTGGCTCTCTGGGCGGTGCCCGCGGCGGCGCTGGTCACGGGTGGCTGGGTGATCTGGAAGAGGCAGAGCCGATGAGCCCCGCCTCTCCTCGCGAGGAACGTTTGGCCCAGGTCGAGGCCGATCTGGCCGAGCTCGATCAGCAGGTCGAACAGGGCGAGCTCGATGGCGACACAGCCGAACTGTTGCGCAGTCGCTATCTCGAGGAGAGGCAGCGTCTGCTCAGCGAGAATGAAGCTGAATCCGTCTCTGCGCTCAGCGGGCGGCGCCTGCTTGGAATTGGCTTCATGATGGTTGCGGTAGTCGGTGTCGCCCTGTGGCTGGTTGCCGCCAATACCGAGGATCGCTCCGGTGTGGAGGGTGTGGCCCAGGACGTTGTCGACGGCGGGGTCAATCTCGACGAGATCAGCAACGAGGAGATGGAAGCCGTCGTGGCGCAGAACCCCGACATTCCCGGTATGCGGCTGGCCCTGGCCGACCGCTATTTCAGCGCCGGCGAGTTCAGCGATGCTCTCACCCATTACATGTATGTACTGAGCACGCTCG
>JASJDZ010000005.1 GCA_030065575.1 Acidimicrobiia bacterium | reverse complement strand
AGGAAGGCAACCATCTGCGGGTGCATGTCGGTGTGGAAACCCGGGTACGGAAGAGTTGCTATGTCTTGAGGATTGGGACGGTCCGGCCCCGTGACTGTGAACTCGTTCTCACCCCGGTCGACCCGACAGCCCGCCGCCTCCATCTTGCGCAGCTCCATCCTCAGGAAATCGGGGTTGCAGCGAGAAACATGCAGAGTCCCTCCCGTCGCCGCTGCGGCCAGAGCGTAAGTACCGGCAACCAGCCGGTCGGCGACGACAGTGTGATCAGCGGGGTGCAGCTGGGCGACACCATCGACCGTGATCGTCGAGGTACCCGCGCCGCTCACGTTGGCACCCATCGCGTTGAGCAGGGCGGCCAGGTCGGCCAGCTCCGGCTCTCGAGCTGCATTCCCGATCACAGTCCGCCCTTCTGCCAGCACGGCGGCCAGCAGCAGGTTTTCGGTTGCTCCAACGCTGGGGAACTCGAGGAAAATCTCAGCACCGCGCAGCCCATTCGGAGCACTGGCGTGAAGGACACCGTGGCGGAGGTCAAACTCCGCACCCATCTGCTCGAGGCCATCGATGTGCATGCCGATCGGGCGCGACCCGAAGTCGTCGCCACCGGGTTGGGCAACGCGGGCTGCTCCGACTCGCGCCAGGAGCGCTCCCAGAATCAAGATGGACGCCCGCATCTTGCGCACCAGCCCGAGAGGCGCCTCCGGATTGAGACTGTCGGGAACATCCACCTCGATAACGGAGCCGGAGCGAACACACGATGCGCCGACGTGGTCGAGCACTTCTCCCATCACATCGACATCGAGGATGCCCGGGACGTTGTCGAGGCGGTAGCTGCCCGGAGCCAGCAACATCGCCACCATGTGCTTGAGCACCGCGTTCTTGGCTCCGTGAACAGTGACTTCGCCCGAAACGGGGTTGCCACCGATGACCCTTATCGAATCCATGACCGGGAGTCTACGAGCGAGCCGGGGAAAAGCCGCGACCTCGCGGGAAGGTGAGTCGCAAGACGGCGATTACTCTTTGCGCGGGCATCGAGAAAGGGCACTATGCGCGTCGCTATCGGAGCGGACCACGCCGGGTTCGGACTCAAGGAACATCTCAGAGAATTCATCGCGGCCGCCGGGCATTCGGTGCTCGATCTGGGAACCGACTCGACCGAGTCGGTCGACTATCCCGACTTTGCCGCCGCCGTAGGCCGGGCGGTACTGGCCGACCGCGCTGACCGGGGCATTGTGGTGTGCGGCTCCGGGGCCGGCGCGGCCATCGCGGCCAACAAGCTCGACGGCATCCGTTGTGCTCAGGCATGTGATACCTACACCGCCCACCAGGCCGTCGAACACGACGACATCAATCTGCTGGCACTAGCGGCGCGGGTGACCGGAGTCGCGGTTGCAGAGGAGATCGTCATCGCTTACCTGAACGCCGAATTCATCCGTGAGGAAAGGTACATTCGCCGCCTCAATAAGGTCCTGGAGATCGAGCGAGACCACACCTGAGCAACCTCGCCCGATCGCAGGAGACCGCTAGGCTTTTCTGGCGGGCAACCACCGGAGAGCACTGACTGATGCCGCCGACACCAATCTATGCCGCGGGAGGGGTCCTCTACCGCGACGGCTACCCCGATAGCGGGCCTGAATTCCTCTTGGTCCATCGCAATCGCTATCACGATTGGTCACTGCCCAAGGGCAAGCTCGACCGCGGCGAGAGATTCAAGGATGGTGCACTGCGAGAGGTCTTGGAGGAGACCGGCTACAAGAGCTCGCGGCGGGGCTACCTCGGTGCCGTCACCTATGAGACAAACCGAAGTCGCGTGAAGCTGGTTAGGTACTGGCTGCTGAAGGCTCAGAAGGGCCGCTTCAAGCCAAACAGCGAGGTCGATCGCGTCGAGTGGGTAGGGCTACACGGAGCCCAAGCGCTGCTCACCTACAACCGCGATGCCCGACTCGTCGAGCGGGCCCACGCCGTCTTGCGTAATCCAACCTCGACACGCGTCTATCTGGTGCGCCACGGCAACGCCGGGGTCCGTTCCAAGTGGAAAGGACCCGACAAGAAGCGTCCGCTCACGGAACGGGGCCGACAGCAATCACTGGGTATTGCCCAGATCCTGGCCCGCCATCCGATCACTGAGATCTATTCGAGTCCGGCGCTCCGCTGTTTCGAAACTGTCGCCCCGACCGCCGATCATCTGGGCACCGAGGTGCAGGCCACAAAGATGCTCAAGGAGTTCACCGAACTCGATGCGATCTATGACTACCTGGGCTCACTCGGCCCGGGATCGATCGTGCTCAGCACGCACAAGGACTGGATCGGACCGCTGATCAAGGATGTGAACTCGCGCAAAGTGAAGCTGCGCGGGACTCGCAAGTGGCCCAAAGCCTCGGTCTGGATTCTCGACCTGCTCGACGGCAAGGTGGTCTCCGGCTTCTACGAAGGTCGCGGCTGAGGCTATTGCCCTTCGATCCAGGCCACCGTGGTTGTGGCCAGCTCGCGGATCACTTCTTCGTGGGAACGACCCGTCCGCTTCGGCACCTTGAACGAGTGATCACCGTCAGCAACGATCACCGCTTGACCAACTGGCAGGCTCTTCGCCAGCGGGGCGATCAGGGTGGGCGGGCTGAGCCGATCTCGAGAACCGGCTAGGAAGAGCTGGGGGGCGTCGATCCTGCTGAGGTGCGACGTGTCGCGCGGCTCGGTCTTCCCCATTGCCACCAGTGGATAGCCGTAGTAGACGAGCCCCGCCGCAGGCCAGGAGCCATCCCCCACCAGGTGGGAACCCACCCGCCCCCCCATTGATTTGCCGCCCAGGTAGACCGAGTCGAAATACGTCGCCATCCGGTCGGCTGCGGCACGATGCACTTCGAGCAGTTTGGGGAGTCGATCGGGCGCCTTGCGGCCTTCTTCGGTGTAGGCGTAGTTGAAGGTCATCACGCCGAGTCCGGCGCCGGCCATACTTCGGCGCAGGGCCACCATGAAAGGGTGATCTTGACCGGCTCCGGCGCCGTGCGCCAGAAGTATCCCGGCTCCGATCTTCCCGGTCCCCGGGTCGAAACGGGCGGTCACCTTGCCCGATGTGCCCCACTTGATGACGAGTCGGCGAGCCATGGCGGCGATGCTAGCGGTCGAGTACTTTGGGACCATGAGCCTTCACGTACTCCCCACTGCGGACGATCTCGCCGCAGCCGCAGCCGCTCGCATCGCCGATGCGATCAATACCACCGACCGCACCTTCAGCCTCGGCCTGGCGGGAGGAGGTACGCCTGCCGCGACCTATCGCCGGCTAGCCAAGGCGGAAGTGCAGTGGAGCCGTGTTGTCATGTGGCTGGGCGACGAGCGCTGGGTCCCGCACGATCATGAGGAATCGAACACGAGGATGGCCCGCAGCACGCTGGTCGACCATGTATTGAGCGCTTTCCTGGCTCCCGACACCGCCTTCGGTGACCCGGAGGAGGCGGCCGCTCACTACGGAGACGCACTGAGAGAAGCCTTCCATGACGGGCGTCCGGATCTGGTCTTGCTCGGCATGGGCGATGACGGCCATACCGCATCGCTCTTTCCCGGTACCGATGCGCTGGCTGCGGAAGGCGCATATCTGGCTACATGGGTGGAACAGAAGGGTTTATGGAGGCTCACCGCATCCTTGCCGCTTCTGGCGAGTGCACGCGAGATCATCTTCCTCGTCCAGGGAGAGAGCAAAGCCGGGGTCCTCGCAGAGATCATCGATGACGGCCGGCCGTATCCGGCACAGCAAGTCGCCGCAGGAGCCGCCAACGTCCACTGGATGGTTGACGAAGCTGCGGCCTCCCGGTTGCGGTCAGTCCCCCGCTGACCGGGCGTAGCGGAGCTCGACACCGTCGCCGGTCAGCACCAACGTCTCGCCTTGGAGCGCATACGTAGCGATCAGCTCGAAGGCACGAATGTAGGTGAGCTCAGCATCCATGACATCGGCGAGTTCCTCACCATCATCGTCGGTGCAGATAAGCTCAGTAATGGTCTGCGCCCCTTCAGCCCAACTCCATAGACCATCGGCGAGCTGCACCGGGTAGTAGTAGCCACTGCAGCCGCCGTAGCCGCTCGCCGAGTCACGTTCGATGGTGAGGGTGATGGGATGGTCCGGCACCGGGGTGAGCTCACCGCCGGCAATAGTTCCGGACTGAAACACCCAGTCCCCCTGCGTCGGCAGCAATGGGGCAACGATCCCGCCGCGCACCGACTCCAGGAAGACACGGATGACGGGGTCGTCAGACTCAATGCCCGCGGTGGCGACGGCGATAGCGTCATTGATGATCACCGCATCGCAGTCGAGCTCGGCCACTCGCTTGTCAAGCTCCTCGCCGCGCAGATTGAGGGCGATGATCGCCTCCGGTAGCAGCTCCGGGTCGCCTTGGGTCGCACCGAGATCGACCTCCTCGAGGGTGTAGACGTAGTCGTTGACCAGCTCGATTCCGACGGGAACAAGCCACTCGCAGGAGTCGACTTCCTCCGGCTCCTCGATATTGACGACCGGATCGGTGCACGAAGCGGACAGAAGAAGAAGCGGCAGAACCGCAATCAATCCGGTTCTGCCGCTCCGATTCATGAGCGGAACTCTAGAAGCCCTCGCTCACAATGCCTGCGCTTCTAGAAGCCGCCCTGGTTTCTGAACTCCTCGAGCATCATTTGGCCGAGCATGCCGTCTGCGGTCAGCTTGTCCAGTCGGGCAACGAACAGCTCCTCCATCTCGGCATCCGAGCAACCAAGGCTGTCGGCCTGAGCCTCGAGCTCCTCAAACCTCTGTTCCATCTCGACAAAGAAGGCGGGTTCTCCGTCGGCCATGGCAGCGGCCTCCTCGAGGCTCATCTCATCGACTTCGTCAATCACTCCCTGAAAGACATCGATCGCATCGTCGGCAACGGCCTCGCAGGAACCGCCGGCATCGTCTCCACCGCACGCACCTGCAATCAATCCCAGCGCGGCAACCAACATCACAAACTTACGCATTACGGGTTATCCCCTCGGTAGCTGATGGCGTCCCTCCACCGCGACCGGATCGCGGCAGCCGGAACCCTACTCCTTGTCGGCTCGATTCGGTTGGGATTTAGCCGGGAATACCGCCTGCCGCTGCGGGCTTCCAGCAGCAATCACAGCAGCAGAACGGCGCAGCCGTTGTGCTACCCGACTTCGGTTTCACCGAAGTCGGCCGCGTCGACAATCCCGACGATCACGGCCCGGATCGGGCCGGTGTCCAGCCCGAACATCTGCCGGGCAGAATTACCCTCGTCCATTATCAGCACCGTCTCCCCCACCCCGGCGCCGACCCGGTCCACCGCAATGGTGTACCCAGAGGTTGATCCGTCTGAATTGAGGTAGTCGCAGATCATCAGCTTCTTCGAGTCGAAGAAAGGGAAGTTGATGGTCGAGACCACATTGCCGGAGACGACGCCGATCTTCATCGGGTCACCTGGACGTCGTCCACTATCCCAACGATGGCGTGGTCGACGGGGACGAACCGCACCGGCATGGCCTCAGCCGCTTCTCGGGAGCTGACGAAGTAGACCAACTCGCCGGGTCCGGCCATATGGACGGCATCTGCGGCTATGAGCCGCTCCCCCTGCGGCTCCCGGTGCTTGTTGAGCGGTTGCACAACAAGGAAGCGAACACCTTCCAGGCCTCGTGACTTCACGGTGGCAACGACTGTGCCCTCGACGCGTGCCAGCTGCATGTCAGCCCTCCCGTTCCACGGGCCGGAGCACGATGCGGTGCCGGAAGCGGAGGTCGGATCGCAGGTTGAATGCCATCTCTTGCGCAAGTTGCGGAATCAGGCGGGCTTCGAGAAGGTGACCGGCATCGGTGCTCCATTGCTCGGCTGCTTCAACAGCGGCCTCAACGTCGGCAACGACGCCGGAGAACAGGACGTATCCCTTTCCCCCGAGACCATCCGCCATGCGGACCGCGCTCAACTCCACGTAGGCCGCTTTCACCCCGGCGTCGGCGGCCTGCAGCACCGTGGCAACCCGGTCCGTTTCGATAATGCCGAGCGAATCTCCCGTCACCCACGCCGCCTCCTCGCCGCCGGCGATGGCCCCGGTAACCGCAGGATGGATGTCGGGGAGGAAGACCGAATCAAGCACCGACGAAGCCCCTACCTCGAGCCCGACACCGAGCGCCTCGTCGACACTGGCGGTGTCCCCGCTGACCAGAACCAGATACTTGCCGGGATGGACAGTGCCTGCGTAGATCGAACCCAGCGGGGAAGCCTTCACCATTGCGTCACCGGCGGTGATCCCGACGGCGATCGAGGCAAACTCGACCATGGCCACCGCGGGATCTACTCCGGGCATGTTGCTGTCGATGTCAGACATAGTTCAGCGCCCCGACGACAGTCACTCGACGAACCCGTGAGAAGGTGCGAGGTCGGGTCAACCCCTCTCCGGTCGGTGAGGCGATCGAGAATGAGGTGAAACCCTCTCCGCCCTCTCCGAGCCCTGCGTAGTTGGGCCCGTTGGCAACAAAGATGCTGCAGTTCATCACACGAGCCATCTTGGTGATCGTGGCCACATTGGTCGAGTGGATCGAGGCCGTGTGACGGAACTTGTGCTCGGAGCGGACTGCCAGATCGATGGCCACATCGACATCCTTGACTCGAACCACCGGCATCACCGGCATCATCTGCTCGGTCCACACGAGGGAGTGCTCGGCGGGCACCTCGGCAAGCAGAAGCCGGATGGATGGATCGGTGTCGACTCCGATCGAGCCGAGGATCTTGTCGGCGTCCTTTCCGATCCACTCCGGGTTGATCAAGCCCGGCTTCCCCGGTTGGCCCATCTCCTTGAAGATGACCCGCTCGAGACGCTTCAGTTCGTGCTCCTTGAGCCGGTAGGCGCCTGCTGCCGTCATTGCCTGAATCAGCCGATCGGCGACCGTGTCGACGACGATGGTCGTCTTCTCATCGACACAGATGATGTTGTTGTCGAAGGAAGCGCCGTTGACGATGTCGCGACCCGCTTTGCTGATATCGGCCGTCTGGTCGACCACTGCAGGCGGGTTCCCGGGCCCGGCGGTGATCGATTTCTTGTGGGTCTTGAGGGCCTCCTTGACGACACCCGGCCCGCCGGTGACGAGTAGCACCCGGACGTCGGGGTGGTACATGACCTCGCGCGCGCTCTCCAACGTCGGATTCGGGATTGCCGTGATCAGATCCGGTGGCCCCCCGGCAGACACTATGGCCCGATTGAGAAGCTTGATGTTCTCGACGGAGACACGTTTGGCGCTGGGGTGCACGTTGAAGACGACGGCGTTACCGGCGGAGATCATCGCGATGGCGTTGTTGATGATCGTGGAAGTCGGATTCGTGGTGGGCGAAATCGACCCGATGACGCCGTAGGGAGCCCATTCCGTGACCATCATCCCGTCGTCTCCGGTGACCGCATGGGGCTCGAGATCCTCGGGACCGGGAGTACCGATGGTGACGACGCGGTTCTTGATGATCTTGTCGTCGGCCCGGCCCAGGCCGGTCTCCTCCCTGGCCATGTAGGCGAGCTTCTCTCCTTCCCGAAGCATCGCAGCGCGCATCGCATCGACGATCGAGCGGCGGCCGTCGAGCCCCATCCCGCGGAACTCGACAAAGGCACGGCGCGCCGCAGCCACCGCAGCGTCGATCGTCGGGAAGATCCCGTCACCCAACTGCTCTTCGTAGGCCGCCAGTTGGTCGCCCGCCTCGAGCGCCGGCCCGGCGCGGCCTGCGATGTCGGCGGCCGCGACCCGTCCCTTGACCCGTTCGATGATGGCCTTGACGTCCTGTTCGTCAATCATCTGCGATCACTTCTGATATCTGGTTTCGCCGTTGACTTCCCAGGTGTCGACGATGGCCATGATGACGGCGTCGCAGGGTTTGTCTCTGGTCAGCTCCGTCTGCCGGGCCGAGCTACCTGAGGCGTACATGACGACCTCGTCGACTCCGGCACCGACGGCGTCGACTGCGACCACGTAGCCACCGGTCTCCTCGTTGTCGGCGTTGAGTTGCCGAACAACCAGGAACTTCATGCCCTCGAGCAGCTCTTCCTTTCGACTGGCGACCAGCGTGCCGGCCACCCTTCCCAGATGCATGGACTACCTCCTCAGCCCGAAGTCGGGACACCGGCTCCGGTGTCACAATCCTGGGTCTTGCCTCCGGGTCAGCCCAGCTCCTGCTCGGCCTCTTCGCCGCGCCCCAGGGGAAGCACGAGATCGATGTTGAGGTGCGGACGGGCGATGACGTGGGTTGCAATGACCTCGCCGACCTTCTCGGCCCCGCGGACACCTGCATCAACGGCGGCCTTCACCGCGGCAACGTCGCCGCGCACAATCGCGGTTACATAGCCACCACCGGTCTTCTCGTAGCTGACGAGTTCGACCTTGGCCGCCTTCACCATCGCGTCGGATGCCTCGACCATCGCCGCAAAGCCCCGTGCCTCGATCATTCCAAGAGCTTCAGCCATATGAAGCTTCTCCTTTCGTTACTAAGACTTGTCGCGTCCGCTGACGCCTTCGAGTGCTGCAACGGCGGCACGCCAGCCGACGTCGATATCTCGCTCTTCACCGGCGAGATACATGCGGCCCATCGAGCCGAAGGACCTGACCTCGAGGATGTTGATTTCGGCCGCCTTTTCAGCCTCGTTGGCCGCCAGGGCGCTGTAGACAGCCGGCTCACACTCCAGCACATAGAGCGTCTGGCCGGGGATGATCATGTGACCGTGCCTGTCGCGATTGACGAGTTGGGCGTGGTGGTCGTCGATACGACGGATGATCTGGCTCGACAGGAGCCGCGGCTTGATACGGTCCTCCTCGGTGAGCTCGATGGCATCGAGAATGGCGGCGCCGGCCGCCCGAGTTTCCGCCTGATCCGGTGAATGCAACTCCAGCACGCCGTAGTAGCGCTCGATGATCTGCATCCCGGGCCAAACCTTCGTTGCCTTGAGTGCCACATCGGTCAACCGGTTGATCTCGATTCCGGGGGCCACCTCAACCCAGAGGGATGCGTCGTGAGCGAGTGGCAGGAACCCTTTGGCGACGGTACCTAAGAATGCTGCGTACTGCGGTTGCAGGCTGTCGAGGAACGCATAGGACCTGAGCTCAATACCGGTCGCCATTTGTGTCTCCTTCGTCTCCGCTGACTATCTGGACGCCTGCGGAGGCGCCGATCCGACTCGCTCCTGCAGCAATCATGTCTTCAACATCCTCGAGGGTACGCACGCCACCGGACGCTTTCACGCCCATGTCGGGACCGACGGTCTCCCGCATCAGAGCCACGTCGTACACAGTCGCGCCCCCGGAACCGAACCCAGTCGATGTCTTGACGAAGTCGGCTTTGGCCTCCTTGGCCAGTGAGGAGGCAACCACTTTCTCCTCGTCGGTGAGCAGCGCAGTCTCCAGAATCACCTTGCACAGACCGCCGACCTCGTGAGCGGCCTCGGCAACCTTGGCAATGTCATCTCGGACCAGGTCGTACTCGCCCGACTTCAGAGCGCCGACGTTGAGGACCATATCGATCTCACGTGCGCCGTCCCGCAGCGCTCGCCGTGCCTCCATTGACTTGATGGCGGTGGTGTTTGCACCGAGCGGGAACCCGATGACGGTGCAGGTGACCACCTCGGTGCCGCGCAAGCTGTCTGCGGCCCGCTTCACCCAGGTGGGATTGATGCATACCGAGGCAAAGCTGTACTCGCGGGCTTCGCTGCACAGTTTGTCGATGTCCTCCGCAGAAGCCTCTGGTTTGAGCAGTGTGTGGTCGATGTACTTGGCGAGGTCCATCGGCACATCGGCGGCCTCGCCATGGAAGCTGACCCGGTCGGCGCCGTTGGCCACTACGTTGCGCACGGCTTCCGGTGACTCGCAGACGTCGTAGCGCATGGTGAGCGCCGTGAGCACTTCCTGGGTTACGGCCTCAATCAGCTTTTCGCGGTCCATTGCTCTGCTTTCGAATAGCGTCGTTCGATTTCCATGATCTTGTCTACACGACGGGCATGGCGGTCGCCACCCCACGGTGTCTTCAGCCACTCCTGGACTATTTGCCAGGCGAGATTGTCCCCGATCAGCCCGGCACCCAGGGTCAGTACGTTGGCCAGGTTGTGTTCCCTGCTGTTGCGAGCACTCGAGAGGTCGTAGCAGAGGGCCGCTCGCACTCCGGGCACCTTGTTGGCGACCATCGCCGACCCGATGCCCGCTCCGTCGATGACGATCCCCCACTCCACCTTGCCCGCAGAGACGGCGCTGGCAACGGCGTGAGCAAAATCGGGGTAGTCGACCGATTTCGTCGAATCGGTACCGCAGTCGAGTACTTCATGACCTTGCTCGCGGAGGCGAAAGGCGAGCTTCTCCTTCATCGGGAAACCACCGTGGTCGGCACCGATGGCAATCCCGCTGGCAACCGCAGCGGCATCCGGCGAGGTGGTACCGGAAGCGGGATTCGACTCAGCCGGCTGCTGGGTCAGGACCCCGTCGACGATCCGGGTGACCATCTCACGAACGTCATCGGAGCTCGGGCGGCCCGGGATTCGACTCGGTGGAGTGGTCGGCATGGGGCGGATTCTAGGGAGCACGCCGGCAGATCGGCGGTTTCCCGGTCCCGGCACCTCCCCTTCCCCGTTCTGGCGGATCTCACGCCAATATGCTGGCGCAGCGTCCGCCAAAACGGATTGGGCCTCTCGTCGTATGATGCGGCCATGAACGACCGCGACCCTGCCTTCCTCTGGGAAACCGAAGCGCTGCGCTCTGCGGCGCACCGTGTCGCCGAGGCTGAGATCGATGCGGCGGCAACGAACGCTGAGGATCGGCGCTGGGTGACGCTGCGCGAAGCCAGCCGGGAGACCGGAATACCGGTTGAAACGCTGCGTAAGTGGGCTCGGCGGGCAACGGTCCCCACCTACCTTGCTCCCACCAATCGAGGGACGACGTTGCGCATGGTGGATCTAGACGGTGTGGAGCGGCGAGCGGTCGAGCTGGGACGGGCGACGAAGACGGAGCCCGCGACCGGCGCCTCCGACACGTCAGAACCCGCGGCGACTCCTCCCGGCCCGACCGAGGAGACTCCGCCCGGGACAATGATCGTTCCGATCGACGCGTGGAACAAAATGCTCAACCAGCTGGGCAATCTGCATGAGGCCGGCCAGCAGCTGGCCGAGGCCCGGGAGCGTGCGGTCAAGGCCGAGACCGAAGCTACGTTCCTCCGCGAGCGACTCGCCGAGTTGCGCAACGCCGGTTCGGCGGTTCCCCAGTCGCCACCAACCGACGAGCAACTGCCGCCCGAGGAAGCCGCCGTCCAGCCGGAGAAGGCCACCGTCCCACCGGAGAAGGTCTGGCAGTTCTTTGTGCGGCGATTCCGTGACCGCAACTTGGGGTAATTGCCGATTCGTCGAATCGGGCGACTCATCGAGTCGGCCGATTCACGATCAGGGTCGACCGCTGATAGCCTCCCGCCTATGACCGTTGCCGCTCTGTCTGCCTACAACCTCGGCCACGCCTACGGCGATATTGTTGCCCTCCACCACCTCGATGTTGAGGTGCCACCGGGCCGTATCGGCCTCGTTGGCGCCAATGGGGCGGGCAAAACAACCCTGATCAAGGTCCTCCTGGGCATTCTCACCCCGACCGTCGGCCGCGTCGAGGTGCTCGGTGTCGACCCGGCGGACGATCTCATCGGAGTCCGGTCCCGCATCGGATATATGCCCGAGGGTGAGTGCCTGCCCAAGGACCAAACCGCCGCAGACTTCGTCAGCTACGCCGCAGAGCTCGCCGGGGTTCCCCCGACTGAGTCGCGGCAGCGGGCATCAGACATCCTGACGATGGTCGGTCTCCACGAGGAGAGGTTCCGCTATCTCGGCGACTTCTCCACCGGTATGAAACAGCGAGCCATGCTCGCTCAAGCCATCGTCCACGACCCGGAAATGGTCTTCCTCGACGAGCCAACCGCCGGGCTCGACCCGGCGGGGCGAGAAGAGATGCTCGATCTGATCAGTCGTCTTGGCGGCTTCGGCATCAACGTCCTCGTCTCCTCGCACGTGCTCCCAGACATCGAACAGACCTGCGACTGGGTGGTGATGCTCGACGGCGGCAGGGTCCTACGCAGCGGACCGATCAGCGGCCTGACGGAAACGGGAGTCGTTGAGCTCGAAGTGGTGGACAGCATTGATCTGGTCGCCGCCGAGCTGCGCCGCACCGGGGCAACGGTGGAGACCACAGGCGAAGTGCTGACAATCACCTCCTCACCGGGCGACCCTTTCCTGGCCGCTCGCGACGCCCTGGCGGCAACCGATGTCTCCCTGCGAAGACTGGGCGCACGCTCGACAACGCTGGAGGACATCTTCCTCGGAGAGGTGCCGGACGATGAGTGACCGAACCGGCGTTGTATACGATCTCGGCTATCAGCCCTACGAAGGGCAGCGCTTGGGACGAGCGGGCGCAATCAGGGCCATGATCAAAGACGGGCTTCGCCGCACCTTCGGCATCCGTCGCAAAGCCCGGAAGAAGGTGTATCCATGGGGCCTGGTTTCGCTGGCATTTCTCCCCGCTGCGGTGTTCGTCGGGCTCTCGTTCGCTATCAGCTCCTTTGCCCCCGACGCGGACAGCCCATTCGGCGGCCACCCTGAGTACATAGGCCTCATCGGCACCGTGATCATCTTGTTCGTTGCCTCGGCTGCCCCCAACCTGCTCATCTCCGACCGCGAGGACGGTGTCCTTTCCGTCTACAGCTCTCGCCCGCTCACTGCATGGGACTACATCTGGGGCCGTGCCGGAGCGCTCGCCGGGGTTGCCGCCGCCTTCTTCATCCTGCCGAACTTGATCATGTACATCGGGTTCGCTGCTCTCGAAGATCGTGGCTTCGCTTCTGCGCTGTTCAACAACCTCGACGATTGGGTGAAGATCCTCGCCACCATGCTCGCCTACGTTGTCGGCTACGGAGCTCCGGCGCTGCTCATCTCGACCTACGCCCGCCGGGTCGGTCCAGCTGCAGGCACCTACCTTGCGGTCATCTTCATATCGCCGGCATTCGCCGAGATGTTCCGCAACCTCAACTTCACAGGTTCCCGGTACGGCACCCTCATCTCGCTGCTGCAGCACCCTGAAGTCGTGCGCAACTGGGTGTTCGATAGGTCGCAGAGCGGCATCCCGATGATTTCGGTGGGATTCGAGCCATGGCTCTCGGCGGTAATCATCGGGTTGATCGGCGTTGCCACGGTCTATCTCATGGCCCGCCGCTATCGGAGGGAGCTGTGACGGAGAACCCCGCCCTCGTCGCTGATCCGACGGTCGAAGTCACCGGCGTGTCGAAGTGGTTCGGACAGAAGGTTGCGGTGTCAGACGTGACCTGCTCCTTCGGGCCGGGCTTGACCGGGCTGCTCGGTCCCAACGGAGCCGGCAAGACAACGCTCTTGCGGATGCTCACCGGCCTCATCCTGCCTTCCCAGGGCGAGGTGCTCATCAAGGGTGCGCTGCCCCGCGCCGAGGTAGATCGGTACCGCAACATCGGGTTCGTGCCCGAGGAGAGCGCTCTCTACAACACTCTGACCGCCCGCCAGTACGTTGCGTATGCCGCCACGCTCACCGGCCTCTCCGATCCCGAGGATGCCGCCGACCGGGCAATAGAGACAGTGGAGCTGACCGAAGACGCCAATCGCCAAATCGGCGGCTTCTCCAAAGGCATGCGGCAACGCACCAAGGTTGCCGCCGCCCTCGTTCACGATCCCGAGATCCTCGTTCTCGACGAACCGCTCAATGGAACCGATCCCGTGCAGAGAGCTCACCTGATCGGCCTCTTCGGCAGGCTGGCAGCAGAGGGAAACACGGTGATCGTCTCGTCCCACGTCCTCCAGGAGGTCGAGCGGATGACCGATCGAGTCATCGCCATCGTCGATGGCAAGTTGGCGGCCGCAGGCGATATCGCAGCCATTCGCCGGGCGATGTCCGACATCCCGTACCGGGTACTCATCGAGTGCAACAAGAGTCGCCACTTCGCCGCCGCCTTGCTGGACAGCGAGGCCGTCTACTCAGTGAGTGTCGACAACTCACGTCTCCGGCTCGAGACAAGCGATCTACTCGGACTTGGCTCCATTGTGTCAAGGCTGGCTCGAGACCTGGATGTGCGCATAAGCAAGTTCGCCCCGGAAGATGAGTCCCTCGAGAGCGTATTCCGCTACCTGGTGGGCGGACGATGAAGCGCTTTGCAGCCATAGTCCGGGTGACTATCCGCCAGACCCTCAGCCTGAAGCGAGCGCTCGGCCTGATGCTGCTCGCTGGATCTCCGGCCGCCATGTACCTGCTGTACATGATTGGAACCAGGGGGACGAGCGCTCGCAACATAGAGACGGCATTCGAGACGTCGATCGGTATGACGGTCGGTGTCTTCATGAACATCGTCGTACCGGTAGTGACCCTGATCATTGCCTCTTCGGTACTCGGTGACGAGCGCCGCGACAACACTATGTCGTTCCTCGTATTGCGCCCGATCCGCCGCTACATGATTGCGGCGGCGAAGACCACCGCTGCCTTCCTCGAGGCCTTCCTGATCACCGGCGTTGGCGCCGCGGCGTTTGGCATTCTCGTTGGCATAGCGGTCGACACATTTGCGTACTTCGTCCCCTTGCTGGTTGGCACTGCTATTGGCACCGCCGCCTACGCCGCACTGTTCGTCCCGCTTGGCTATCTCCTAAAGCGGGCCACCCTCATCGGCCTCACCTACGTGTTCATCTGGGAGAACGGGATTGCCGCCGCGGTCCCGGCTCTGGCCAGCCTGTCCCCGTGGCGAATCGGGGTCAGCGCCATGGCCGGTCTAGCTCCCGACGACTTCTTCGATCTCGTCCCTTCCGATTTCGCCCTCGGTTCTCTGACTCCAGGAGCGGGCGGCGCGGTCATCAAGGCCCTGATCCTCGTCGCCCTGTCGGCCGCGTTCATGGCGGCTGTCCTGCGCCGGCGCGACCTCGCCACCTGATCCCCGGAAAACTCGGTCGGGCCGCTACCTTGACGGCGTGAGCAAGGAAACCTCGCTGGGAAAGCGCATGGGCGCCGCCGCACTCATCGTGGCGGCCGGAGTGCTCATCTCCCGCATCCTCGGTCAATTGCGGGAGATCATCTTTGCTTCTCTGCTGGGGGCGAACGCATCTACCGACGAGTACGTTGCCGCGTTCGCCATTCCGGATTACCTGAACTACCTGCTGGCCGGCGGGTTCCTATCGATAACGTTCATCCCGATCTTCTCCCGCTACCTAGCCGAGGATGACGAAGAAGGCGGTTGGGAGGCGCTCAGCGCAATCATCCGACCGATTGCGATCGCCATCACAGCCCTGGTCGCCATCGGTTGGGTCGCGGCACCCCAGATCATCGAACTGCTCTTCCCTCGCTTCAGCGCTGATCAGATCGCAAACACAATCCGCTTCACACGGATCATCCTCCCGGCGCAGATCTTCTTTGTGCTCGGCGCGCTGTTCAGCGCCGTCCAGTACACAAAGGGAGTCTTCACCATTCCGACGCTGGCGCCCATCATCTACAACCTCGGCATCATCACCGGCGGAGTCACCTGGGCGATCGTCGGCGAAGCTTCACCGGAAGGGTTCATCTGGGGGGCTCTGTCCGGGGCATTCCTCGGCAACTTTGCACTGCAGTGGTGGGGAGCCCGCCGGGTAGGAATGCGCCTTCCGCTCCGGATACCGTGGCGCAACCCTGTGCTGTGGGAGTACCTCCTCATCGCCTTCCCGCTGATGATCGGCCAGTCGATCGTCGTGCTCGACGAGACCTTCATGAGGGTTTTCGGCCAATTCGTCAGCGAGGGCGCCGCCACTGAGCTCAACTATGCCCGCCGGACGATGCTGGTGCCGGTCGGTGTGGTCGCACAGGCGGCCGGAGTCGCCGCCTATCCGTTCCTTGCCCGCCTGTTCGCCGAGGGCCGCATCAATGAGATGAAGCGCACGGTGGACAAGGCTCTACAAGCTGTGCTTGTGCTCTCGACGATCGCCGCAGCCCTGATGGCAGCAATCACTATCCCGATTGTCCGTGCGTTGTTCGAACGCAACAACTTCACCCCCGACAACACCCTCGGAACGGCCGACGCCCTGTTCTTCTATGCGTTTGCGATCCCGATCTGGGGGGGTCTGCAGATCCTGAACCGAGCCTTCTACGCCCGGCGGGAGATGTGGACACCGGTCGTGGTCGGGACGGCAGCAACGATCATTGCGATCCCCCTGTACGCCATCTTGCAGGACACCTTCGGGATCAGCGGCGTTGCAGTGGCCTCAACGCTCGCCCTGGCCATCTACACGGGCATTCTGGCTGCTGTGTGGTACGCGGACACGGAAGACAGGCAACGGTTACGCAGACTCCTGTCTCGAGCCGGCAGGGTCATTCCTCCGGCGGTAATGGGTGGAGCAACCGCCTTCGGCATCGCATACGTAGTCGAACAACTCATCGACGTGAGTGAACTCGGAGCGACCACGACCACGGTTGTCTCCGTCGCCACCGTGGTCCTGGGAACTGCTGCCTTTGTCGGCATCGTGGTGTTATCCAGCGGGTTGCTCTACACATGGTTGTTCGAGCGGAAGGGCCAGCCGGCCGAGTCGGCAGGCGATCGACAGTAGGGGCCCGGTTGTGACGGCGCAGCTCATCGGCGGCAACGCCGCGCACCTCTCCCGTCCGCGTAACCCAACCCAACTGTGACCTCCGCCGGGTTTGTTGGATCGTCCACCATATCCAGCGGAGGCAGCTTGGCCAGATCGACAGATCCTTCGAGGAAGACGGCAAAGTGCTATCTACCCACCTGCACGGCAAAGGGGTTGCCGCAAACGCAGCAACCCCTTTGAAACCTGACGTCGGGTACCGATGCGCGACCGGTACCTGAGGCAGGCCGGGTACTAGCTCGGTGGGTAGACGCCGGCTGCCTGGGCGGCTTCGGTCTGCCAGAAGATGTCTGAGATCTCCTGGATCAACTCGATCAGGCCCTCCGAGACCGCAGGATCCATCGACTTCTTGGCATCGCCGGCAGCCTTGATCGCCCGCCAGAAGAGATCGTGCAGCTGTGGGAACTGCTCGAGATGAGGCGGCTTGAAGAAATCGGTCCACAGAACGCTCAGATGGTGCTTGACGAGCTCGGCACGTTCTTCCTTGATCGATATGCAACGAGCACGGAAGACATCGTCATCGGAACCGTGATACTTGGTGCAGCAGTTGAGCACCGATTTGGCTTCGATCATCGCCTGCGCCGGGTCGTATACCCCGCAGAAGAGATCGCAATGGGCGTGAGCCACGCGGCTAGGGCGGAAAAGTCCCACAGGTCACCTCCAGGTGTTTTGTCTTTCCTGATGCGACCATACACGGACCACCAAGAAGCGGGCGACGTCCGGTACCGTTGCATAGAGTCGAGAAGGGACCTCATGCGACCCAGCAGGCGACTTGCCCTGATCGGGACAGCAACGCTCCTCGCCTACACCGGGCTGAGGGGCCGCCTCCGCCGCTACCAAATCGCAGAGGAGTCGATGGCGCCCACACTGCTAGCGGGAGACTATGTAGTCGCACAACCGAGCCGCCAATCCCTGGAACGGGGCGACATAATCATCTTCGAGCACCCTCATCGGGAGGGATTCGAATTGGTGAAGCGGGTGGTCGGACTACCCGGGGAGGAGATCGTTATCTCCAGGGGCCAGGTTCACGCCAACGATGCGGTCCTGGCCGAGCCCTGGGCTGACGGGCCGACGCTTCCCGAGGGCACCTGGAACCTCGACCTAGACCAGATCTTCGTTCTCGGCGACAACCGAGCACGATCGGCCGGTGATAGCCGTTTGCTCGGCCCAGTACGCCTGAGCGCGGCCCGGTGGAAGGTCGTGGGACGCTACTGGCCGCCGGGATCAGTCGGGCGAGTTGGGTTCTAGGCCTTCCTGGCCAGGAACAACAGATCGATGGCATCGCCGACGATGTCGCCCCTATCGACGTGTCGCAGCACCTTTGTGTTCTCTTCGATGGCAAAACCCACGAAGTCCCCCGCAAGCTCTTCCTCATCGAACAGGACATCCAAAGAAGGCGGGCCGCCGATTCCGTGCTCGAGGTTCGCCTTGTGGTGAGCGATGATGAAGACCTTCCCCCCGGGAACCAGGGCATCAGCCGCCTTGCGGTGCAACGCGCGCCGAGTCGGCTCGGTCGCCTGGAAATAGGAAAGGAGCACGAGGTCAAAGTCGGCCCGCGCAGGTTCCCAGGCTGCAACGTCCGCGACAACGAATTCGATATCAACTCCGGCCGCCTCGGCCAACTCCTCGGCTTGCGCGATCGCCAGGTCTGACACATCGATGGCGGTCACCTCGTGCCCGCGCCCGGCGAGCCATATTGCATTGCGCCCCTGCCCACACCCGAGGTCGAGGATTCGGCACGGTTCGAGATCGACCAGGCGATCGGCGACAAACTGATTGGGAGCTGCCCCCCAGACCGATCCTTTCTGGCTATAGCGTTGATTCCACAGGTCTCTTTGACTCATCGCACAATCCTATGACACGGCTCGCAATTAGATGTCCAGGTGCTTGGCCGCTTCCCGAAAGCTCAGCCCCGACCATTGGTCGCGATGCTCCAGCAAGAAGGACCGCACTCGATCCGGCCGGGTCTTGGCATACTCCCGAAGTGTCCACCCGATGGCCTTGCGGATGAAGAACTCCTTCTCGTGAGCGCGGCGGAGACAGTGAGCGAACAACGTCTTGTAGTCGGTGTCGTCCTTGTGCTTGATCGGCGAGATGAGAGCAGTCCGTCGTAGCCACATGTCATCGTCGTCGATCCAGGCCTCAATGACCGGCTCCATCAACTCGCGCTCGCGCAGATGGACCATGCCAACGCAGTTGATGGCAACATCGTCGACGAAGTCCCACCACGCGCCTTCGACGATCAGCTGCCGATAGAGATCGACGTTCTCGGCAGTGACAAACTCGGTACTGTCTTTGGCGATACCGATCGCAAGGTACTTCTCTTCACGGTGGGGTTGAGCCCAAAGAGCGAGGACTGCCTTCCGGTAGTCATTGTTGCTCGAGATGGGAAACTCCGCCCGTACCTTGCGAATGACCTCCGTGCGACCCTTCTTCTGCACACCGTAGAACGGCATTTCGGTCTTCAGGTAGGCGGCCATCCCACTCGCCTTCTCCGGGTCAGCGCGAGCCGCCAGCTCGGTGGCAACGAGAGCTATGAGTTCGTCCATGGCGTCGAAGCTACCAGGAACCTCGCTTGTTTCCGGACCCCGTATACACTCCCCCTTCGTGAAACCGCACAGACTCATGTTGATCGCACTCGTGTTCGTCGTCATGGCAGCCGCATGCGGAAACGGGGACTCCACCACAACCACCCTCGGGCAAATGACGACACTGGCTCCCGTCGAGACTACGGCGGCCCCCAGCACCACAGCGCCCACCACGACCACGACAACAACAACCACAACGACAACGACCACCACGGCTCCGCTTCCCATGTCCCCCCTCAACGGCATGGGGGTCGAAGACGAAGCAGCGCTCGATCGTCGGGTGATCGCCGTGAAGGTCGACAATCACTGGAACGCTCGGCCGCAGTCGGGAATCGAGCAGGCCGATGCCATGTACGAGCTTCTGGTAGAAGGCGGACTGACGCGATTCATTGCGCTCTACCACCACAGCGATGCCGAGTACCTCGGGCCGATCCGCTCGGGACGGCCAACCGATCCAACTCTCGTCAAGTACCTCGACGCTCCACTGCAGATTTCGGGAGCACAGTCATGGGTGGTCTCGCTGATTCTCGGCTACGACGTCAAGCTGCTCGGCGACAACGGCAACACCACATTCCGGATCAGAAGCCGCTCGGCGCCCCACAACCTGTACGGGTCGACCGTGCTCATGCGCGAGGAGTCGGATCGCCGCGGGTTTGCCGATGATCCCCCGGCCGAGCCGATCTTTGAATTCGGGGAGCCGACTCCGGGCGAGCCCGGTGCCGACGTCGTGAACCTCGACTGGTCGAACAACCCCGTCGTGCGCTGGCAATGGACCGGAGAAGAGTACGTCCGGTTCAACGGAGACAACCCCCACAACTGGCGGAGTGCGCCGGTTGAGGGAGCCGAGCAGGTTGATACCCAGATCTCGACAGACACCCTCGTTGTCATCGAAGCGATGCGCTACACAGCCAGGTCGTCCAGTGGAGCCGGCTCATCCGTGCCGGCGCTGGACACGGTTGGCAGCGGTACGGCCTACGTGTTCTACGACGGCCTGGTGATCGAAGGTGAGTGGCAACGTTCGTCGGCAGGAGAGCGTTTCGAGCTCACGCTGCCCGACGGATCACCAATCACCGTTCCGGCGGGCCGGCTCTGGATCTCCATCTTCCCCAGCAATCAGCGAGTCACCTGGGAATGAGCACACTTCCTACCGGCGTCGCTGCCATCGCCGATGCTGTTGCCGGAGGAAAGGTCACCGCTACCTCTGTGATCGCCGACCACCTGACGAAGTCGGAGCAGATCCAGCAGGACCTCAACGCATACACCCTCCTCGACCATGAGGGTGCGTTGGCGGCAGCAGCGACCATCGACCGTCGCATCCAGGAGGGCCAGGAGGTTGGCCCGCTGGCCGGCGTGCCCCTCGCCCTCAAGGACCTTATGGATCATGCCGGCTATCCCAACACCGCCGGCAGCAGCTACCCAACAGCGCTATCCACGCAAAATGCAACTGTGGTCGACCGGCTCCAGGCGGCCGGAGCAGTGATTCTCGGCCGCACCGGCCTCCACGAGTACGCATTTGGCTTCTCCAGCGAAAACCCCTGGTTCGGGCCGGTTCGGAACCCCTGGAATCCCGAGCTGTCACCGGGTGGATCCTCCGGAGGCTCCGCAGCCGCAGTCGCCGCGGGATCGGTAGCGGCGGCAATAGGCACCGATACGGGAGGATCGATCCGTGTCCCCGCCGCCCTCTGCGGTGTCGTCGGGCTCAAGGTGACCCACGGCCGGGTGTCGTTGACGGGTGTGTTCCCGCTGGCCCCATCCCTCGACACTGTCGGACCGCTGGCGCGCAGCACCAATGACGCCGCCCTCGTATACGAGGCGATTGCCGGCTACGACGCGGCCGACGCATGGTCGGCACCGCAGCCGGTGATCGGCTCCGCCGCCCTGGAATCACTGCGTGCGACCACCATCGGCATCCCCCATCCCTGGGTCGACCTTCCGCAGAACGAGACAATCACTGCGGCCTTCGTCGAGTCCCGGGTCGCAGTTGAGTCCCTCGGTGCGCAAGTCATCGATCTCGCCCTGCCCGACCTGGTCCCATCCCGCCAGATCGAAGATGTCGCATACCCGGAGGTGGCCCTCGTTCACGAGCAGCGCTGGCACGACCGCCCCGCAACCTACGGCACCGAAGTGTCTCATCGCCTCGAAGAGGTATTCGCCACTGATCCTCGCCGCTACATCGCAGCTCAGCAGTGGCGATCACTGGTGCGCAATACCGCCGAGGAAGCACTCCGGCGTTGCGACTATCTAATGACACCGGCAGTTGCGGCCAACGTCAAACCCATCGGTGAGGACGAGATCGACGTGGCCGGCCGACGGGTACCCTACCGCCCGCCACTCAGCCGTTACTCGGCGCTGGTCAACCAGACAGGGCTTCCCGCAATCGTTCTGCCACTCGACAGAGACGGCGTCCCACCGCCCAGCGTCCAGTTCATCGGGCGGCGATGGGGCGAGCATCACCTGCTCGCTCTGGGCTCTCTGCTGGAGCGGGAGGGCATCAGTAGATGCCGTCCTCCGACGGGGGGAAATATGTCCCCCAACGTGCATCCACCTGCATAAACTGGATGCCTGGCTTGGTACGTCGCGTTCGGCGATCCGAGCAGCAGATCAGGCAATTTGGGATTCATCAGCTAACCGGCCATTAGGAGCTTCCACCATGCAGGAAGAGACTCTGTCTCCCCCCAAGCCACCCGAGAAGAAGGACCGGGTGGTCATCCGATTCGCAGGCGATTCCGGCGACGGTATGCAGCTCGCCGGCAGCAGATTCACCGAGTCATCAGCCGCTTTCGGTAACGATCTCGCCACCTTCCCGGACTACCCGGCCGAGATTCGTGCCCCACAGGGGACGCTGGCCGGCGTTTCGTCTTTCCAGGTCCACATTGCCGATTGGGACATTCTCACTCATGGCGATGAGGCCGACGTCCTGGTCGCCATGAACCCGGCCGCCCTCAAGGCCAACTTGCGCGACGTTGTCGCCGGCGGTCTCATCCTCGTCAACGAGGATTCTTTCGATAGCCGCAACCTGGAGAAGGCGGGATACGACGGTAACCCACTCACCGATGGCAGCCTGGCCAGCTATCACGTGATGACGGCGCCAATGGAGAAGCTCACGAAGATCGCCGTCGCCGAAACCGGAGTCAAGGGCCGGTCGGTGCTCCGGTCGAAGAATTTCTTTGCACTCGGGCTGATCTCCTGGATGTTCAACCGTCCCACTGATCCCATCTACGAGTGGATCGACAAGAAGTTTGGTACGGACACACCAGTCGGCCAGGCCAATCTCGAGGCTTTCCGGGCTGGGTTCAACTTCGGCAACACGACAGAAGAATTCCACCACACCTACGAGATCTTGCCCGCCAAGCTGCCTTCGGGCACCTATACGAACATAACCGGCAACCAGGCTCTGGCCTGGGGCCTGGTGGCGGCGGCCAAGTCGGCCGGTCTCACCCTCTTCCTCGGGTCCTACCCGATTACACCGGCCACGTCGATTCTCGAGGAGATTGCCCGTCTCAAGCACTTCGGGGTCAAGACATTCCAGGCGGAGGATGAGATCGCCGGAGTTGGTGTTTCCCTCGGTGCTGCATTCACGGGACACCTGGCCGTGACTACCACCTCTGGACCGGGGGTAGCGCTCAAGAGCGAGACGATGAGCCTGGCCCTGATGACCGAACTGCCGCTCATCCTCGTCGATGTGCAACGTGCCGGGCCGTCTACCGGTCTGCCGACCAAAGTCGAGCAATCCGATCTCATGATCGCCCTGTACGGCCGGCACGGCGAAGCCCCGGTACCGGTGCTCGCCCCGTCGTCACCGAGCGATGCTTTCGCAATTGCCATGGAAGCGGCGCGAATTGCCCTGAAGTACATGACACCGGTGATCCTCCTGTCGGATGGCTACCTGGCCAATGGAGCCGAGCCGTGGCGCCTGCCCGACTTCGACGATCTACCGGCCATTTCCGTGTCGCACGCGACCGAGCCGAATGGGCCGGAGGGAGTGTTCTATCCGTACGCCCGCGACGAGGTGACCGGCGCCCGCCCGTGGGCCATTCCGGGGACGCCGGGGTTAGAGCATCGCGTTGGGGGATTGGAGAAGGAGGCGCTCACCGGCAACGTCTCATACGACCCCGATAATCACGAGATGATGACCGCGGCCAGGGCGGCCAAGATCGCCGGCATTGCCAACGACATCCCCGAGGTGGAGGTGTACGGGCCCGACGATGCCAAGCTGCTCGTTGTGTCATGGGGTTCGACCTTCGGCAGCGTGCGAGCTGGTGTCAACAATGCCAACCGAGACGGCTACCCCACTGCCCACGTTCACATCCGGTACCTCAACCCGTTCCCCCGCAACCTCGAGGAGATCCTGGCGAGATACAGCAAAGTGCTGGTACCGGAGATGAACCGGGGCCAGCTCTCTGCAGTCCTCCGCGCTCAGTACCTGACCCCCACGGTCAGTTTGAGCAAGGTACAGGGGGCGCCATTCATGGCGACCGAGATAACCAAGAAGATCGTTGAACTACTAGAGGACCAATCATGACCGTCGAAACTCGCTACACACGAGCAGACTTCCAGTCCGGTCAAGAGGTCAAGTGGTGCCCGGGTTGCGGTGACTACACCATCCTGGCCTCGGTGCAGAACTTCCTGGCAACTCTGGAGATGGAGCGCGAGAAGCACGTCTTCATCTCGGGGATCGGTTGCTCATCTCGTTTTCCGTATTACATGAACACGTACGGCATGCACTCCATCCACGGCCGGGCCCCGGCGATCGCCACCGGTGTTGCACTCGCCAACCCCGAGCTCACCGTCTGGGTGATCACCGGCGACGGGGATGGGCTGTCCATCGGCGGCAACCATCTGATCCACGCCTTGCGGCGCAACGTGAACCTCAAGATTCTGCTGTTCAACAATCAGATCTACGGTCTGACCAAGGGTCAATACTCCCCAACTAGCGAACCGGGAAAGCGCACCAAGACCAGCCCGATGGGCTCGCTCGACTATCCGTTCAACCCGGTCAGCCTGGCGCTCGGGGCCGAAGCGACATTCGTGGCTCGGACCATCGATATGGACCGCAACCACACCGCAGAGATGTTGCAGGCTGCCTACGAGCACCACGGCACGGCGTTCATCGAGATCTACCAGAACTGCAACGTCTTCAATGACAAGGCGTTCCAGTTGCTCACCGGTCGCTCCGAACGCGACGAGAACCGGATCTTCCTCGAGGACGGCAAGCCGATCATCTTCGGCCCCGACAACGAGATGGGCGTTGTAGTCGGTGTCGACGGAGCGAAGATTGTTCGTGTCGAGGACGTCGGAATCGATGCGATCCAGATCCACGATTCATCTCGCCCCAATCCCGGTGTGGCGTTTGCCTTGAGCCGTCTGTCCCACGGGCCGCACGGGCCAACTCCGCTCGGGATCTTCCGCAGGATCCAACGGGATACATACGGGGATCTGATGGTCAGCCAGATCGAGGCTGCTCAGGAGCGCAACAAGGCGACGTCGATCACTGATCTCGTGCAGCAGCACGGAACCTGGACGGTGGAGTAGATCCCCCTAGAGTCGGTCCTTCATGGATGTTGTTCGGATCGACTTCAGGAAGTGGGATGGGAGCCGTCACTGGCAGTTCGCCATGAGCCGCCTCGGTGAGGATGAACATGGCCTATGGCTGTGGTCACCTCCGGGGTCTGACATGCAACGTGGCCACGAGCCGATGCGCCGGTCCAGCTCGGTCAACCTGAAGCTGATTCCGGACGGCAAGTGGTGGACCGCCATTTGGAGCTGGAGGAGCAAGGTCGACCTGTACGTCGACATCATCACTCCACCTGCGTGGAACGGAGCCACTGTGACCATGATCGATCTCGATCTCGACGTAATGAGGCTTCCCGACGGGCGGGTCGAGGTGGTCGATGAGGATGAGTTCGACCTCCATCGCAAGGAGTTCGACTATCCGCCACGCCTGGTCGACAATGCCCGGGCAACGGCGGCACAGATGGCGGTAGCCGTCGAGGCCCGCCACGAGCCGTTTGGGGATGTGGCCGGGGCCTGGATGGCTCAGGCCGTTGCTCTGGCGGGGCTCGCAGATGGCTGAGGAACTGGTATCCGTTGTCATCCCGGTGCGCAATGAGGCTGCCTCGATCGAAGCAACCATCGAGTCCATAGTCGCTCAGGATTACCCGGGCCGGATAGAGATAGTCGTAGCGGACGGGCTGAGTGATGACGGGACTCGCGAGATTCTCGAAGGTCTGTCTGCCAAGCACGAGGGGTTCCGCTACGTCGACAGCCCCACCGGACGCACTCCCAATGGTCTCAACCTTGCGATCCATGCCTCACGCGGCGACATCATCGTGCGGTGTGACGGCCACGCCGAACTTCCCCCGGACTATGTGCGGACGGCAGTAGCTGTTCTCAACGAGACCGGTGCCGTCAATGTTGGTGGAAGGCAACATGCCGTTGGGGTTGGCTGGATGCAGCGGGCCATTGCATACGCGATGACCTCGCGGATCGGGGTTGGTGATGCCCGGTTCCACTACGGCGGCAAGGCTGGCCCGGTCGACACGGTGTACCTGGGTGTGTTCCGGCGGGAGCCGCTGTTCGCCGCCGGCTTGTTCGATGAGGAGCTCACCCGCAATCAGGATTACGAGTTGAACATCCGGCTACGCGCCAACGGCGGGGTCGTGTGGTTTGATCCACGCCTGGAGGTGGTCTACCGACCCCGCTCGTCGCTGCGCCGGCTCGGATTGCAGTACTTCCAGTACGGCAACTGGAAGCGGCGGGTGATCCGGATGCACCCGGCGTCGACCCGCCTGCGCCAGCTCATCCCACCCCTGTTTGTGATCGGCCTACTTGCATCCCTGGTTCTTGCCTTCACACCGTGGCGTCTCTTCGCGCTGCCGATCCCATGCCTCTACCTGGTGCTGCTGGGAGCAGGGACTGCAGCACAGCTATGGAGAACCCGAGACGCGGCCGCACTCGCAATGCCGGCGGCGGTAGCAACCATGCACGTGGCGTGGGGAGTCGGGTTTCTCATGGGTGCTCAGGAGCAGGTGGGCACTACAGCAGGTCGCGGTAGAAACCCCTGACCTCCTGCTCCGGCCAAACGAACGCAGCACGAATCTCAGCACTCCCCTTGCCTGCCTCCGCCCGTAGATCTGGATCGGCCACAGCGGCTGCGATCGCATCCGCCCAGGCGGCAACGTCTCCCGGTGTGACCAGCATGACCCCGGCCCGCCCACCAACCACCGTGCGCGTCCCCGGAAGGTCAGATGCCAGTGTCGGGACGCCGACGGCCAGATACTCGAGGACTTTGGTCGGAAGCGAGTCGCGGTAGTTGGGGAGGTCGAGAAGTGGCGAAAGCCCGACCACGCCTCGGGCAGCTAACGCGAGCGCCCGTTCCGATGGAACGAACCCATGGAATTCGAGTTGCAGGTCGTGGGCGGCAGCAATGCCCTCGAGGCGGCTGCGGAAATCGGAGGAACAGCGGCCGAGGAGCGTGACTTTCTCAACTTGCGCAATGCCTGCAGCCTCGACAGCGACAGCAAGGCCTCGCGCCTCGGTCAGGTCACCGAGGTAGACCACGCCTACTGCCGGATCAGCCTCACCACCGCGAGGAAGTTCACCCATCGGATAGTTGGCGAACACGGGATGGGAGTGGCGGAAGAGTCGGGCGTATCCGGCCTCGGCCAGGGTGATCGCCACCCTCTTCTCGGCGAGTCGCAACATCCACCCGAAGATCGCAGCAAGTGGACGTCGCAGCGGGCGCAACAGCCAATCCTTGGTGCGGATCTGATCGGGTACGTTCTCATGAACGTCGAAAACGACCTTGCGGCCCAGAAGCGCTGCGACGATCCCGAGAGGAAGCAACTCCGGATCGTGTAGTGAGGCAACGTCGTAACGGCCGGAGAGAATCAGCCGGGCAGCGCGCAGCCAGCGCACAGGGCGGGAGCCGGCGAGCTCCATCCATTCGAGCCCGGATCGGTCGACCGGGCCGTCACCGACGCCGGCGTAGACAACATCCCAGTCGTTCTGCAAGGTGCCAATCAGCTTGCGCCTGATTCGTGGATCCTCGGCCGGGTGGACCGTGGTCGCAACGAGCAGCCGAGGCTTCACAGCGCTTCGACGTTGCCGGGTTCGGTACCGCAGCGCCGATAGGCCCCTCTGGTGTCGAGCACGGTGGGTACTTCAGCGGCGATCCGGGCGAGGTCGAGAACACTGTGATCTGTGAGGATCACGGCGACGGCATAGTCGTCGAGCGGACCGTCCGGCGGAACCGCCGCAAACCCGTGGCTCTCAATGCGCTCAGCACCCACCACAGGATCCAATACCGAAATCTCCGCCCCGCGTTGCTGGAGCTCGCGCAACACCTCTATCGATGCCGACTCCCGATCATCGGCCACATCGGGCTTGTAGGCGATACCGACACCGAGAATCCGGGTTCCGAACACCGGCTTACCGTGTCGGTTGAGTAGGTCGGCGACCCGGGCTGCTGTGTATCCGGGCATCTTGGTGTTGACTTGCTCCGCCAGGTCGATGAATCGGATCGCAAAGTTGGCCTCCTTGGCCCGCCACGCCAGGAACTGCGGATCGAGCGGTATGCAGTGGCCGCCAACGCCGGGGCCGGGATAGAACGCCTGGAATCCGAATGGCTTCGTTGCCGCAGCGTCGATGACTTCCCAGATATCGATATCGAGCTCGTGAGCCAGTTGCGCCATCTCGTTGATCAGGCCGATGTTGACTGCCCGGTAGGTGTTCTCCAGAAGCTTCGCCATCTCTGCGGATCTGGCCGAAGACACCGGATGAACTGCTGCCACAACTCGACTGTAGGCAGCGGCGGCAACCTCGGTAGAGACAGGCGAGACCCCGCCGACAACCTTGGGGATGTCGCCGGTCTTCATCTCCGCGCCGGGGGAAACGCGCTCCGGCGAGAATGCAACGAACACATCACCATCGAGCTCGAGACCCGCCGCCTGGACTGCAGGCACGAGAATGTCCTCAGTCGTGCCCGGGTAAGTGGTCGACTCGAGGGATACCAGCATGCCCGGCCGGACCACGGCCGAGACGGTCGCGGCAGCCGACTTGATGTAGGAGAGATCCGGCTCGCGATGGCGGCCCAGGGGGCTCGGCACGCAGATGAAGATGGCATCGGATCCGCTCAGCTCAGCTTCGTCGGCGGTGATGCGCAAGCCCGCATCCAGGGCCGCCTGCAGCTCTTCGTCGCTGACATCCTCGACGGGGGAAACACCCTGCAGCAGCATCTCGACTCGCCGCGGCGATCGATCGAACCCAATGGCTTTGAGCCCGTTTTGCACCATGGTGACCGCAAGCGGCAGACCCACGTAGCCGAGGCCAATCACCCCGCCCGTCCACTGCTCCCCGGCGAAGAATCGTGCGCGCTCACTCTGCATTTCTCGAACCTCAAGAGGGAATATCAACTAGGTGAGTGTAGAACGGGTCCGAATCGGAGGGTAGAGAGCGCCACCGCTATGAGTCACCGATGAGGGCCCTGGTGAGGAATGAAGCCATCTGATCACGTCGCACGCTGTCATCGGGGCAGAAGTTCGTGTTGTCTGGAGGGTTACACCCGAAGGTAACCCCAGCTTGGCGAAGACGATCGATGTCGCCTTCGAACATCGAATCGTCATCGTCATCGAACCAATCACCACTACCCGGATTCGTGTAGCCGAAGCCACGGACGAGAAAAGCAGCCATCTCGCCACGCGTGACCGGGGCTTTGGGGCAGAACTTCGTGCCGTCGGCGTTGCAGCCCGAGGTTATCCCTGCCTGGCGAAGCCTGTTGATGTCCCCCTCGAAAATGGAACTGTCATCATCGGTGAACCAGTCAGTGTTTCCGTCATCAGTCAGACCAAAGGTGCGCACCAGGAAGGCGGCCATTTCGCCGCGCGTTACCGTACCCTTCGGGCAGTAGTTGGTGTTGCTCGGCGGGTTGCAGCCTTTGGTGATGCCAAGCTCAGCGATGTAGACAATGTCGTCGTAGTGCACGGATCCCTCGATGTCATCGAAGGGTGGAAGCTCGATCTCGCCATATTGCACATCGAAGTAGATGGACCGGAGACCCATGTTCTGATCGACCCACACCCCGGTCTTGTAGACCTCGGTTGCAACACCATTGTCGAGACCGGTGAAGAGCACTCTCTTGGCGCTTCCCGAGGTGTGCGTCTCGGTGACGATGGCGCCGGTGAGCGTGTCGAGGCCGACCTTGGCGGCAACGAAGGCCGCATCCTTGGTGACCGTCCAGCTGTCGTAAGGGTTGTTCACTTCCGGGAGCTTGGCCCAGTGATCATCGACGCTCATCAGGTACGAGATGGGGGTGCCGAATGAGGACCAAACCTCGTGGACGCTCTCTGTCGCCCCGCCGCTGGACGAGGAGTAATAAGAGCGAACCACATTCCCGTTTGGCGCGTCGGGATGGGTGATCACCTGGCCGGCGGTGGAATCGACGGCCTCGATCCACTCATCGATACCAAGGCCGACGTGGCCCCAGCCGACGTAGCGCTGATCGACGGTGGTGTCCCGCACATCGCACCAGGCACCACAGAGATTGTCCCCCGGCGGCGGGCGCAGGATCTGCAGTTCCCTGGCGTAGGAGCGAGCGGCGAGTGCCTGCGCCTTGAGGGCTTCGAGGCCGTCTCGTTCCGCGAGTCCCCAGTAGTACGGCATCTCGGAGATGCCGAGGACGTAGTCATCGATGTCGATCTCTACGGAGAGGTCCATACCGCCGGGTCCCGACCGCAAATGGAGCTCCCCACGGGCATACTCACACGGGCGGTTGATCGATTGCGGAACGGCATTCCAGTCCCAATTGAAGCAGCCGTCGATCCCAATCTTGCGCGATGGCTTCTCTTCCCAGCCGTCCCAGGTGATGTCGACATTGCATGGTCCCGGCCCCGGAGTCTCAATCGTTGTCCCGTCGAAGTCCTGGATCTCGAGAGCGCACGTGCCGTCCCCTGAGTTCCACTCGATCTGAAGCTTGTCGTTGACTCCGAGCAACCACGTATCGTCACCACGAGTGACTGTCACATCTGCCAGAGGTGGAGGGTCCAGATAGCCGATCTCCTCGGCGATCAGCAGCAGCGAACTGCGATCCTTCTCCAGGTTCACCCAGAGGTTCTCCTTTGGATCCAACCCGTCCTCACCCATCGTGCCGATCGACGAGCCCTGGTAGTAATGGCCGATGATCTGGTCGACGGTGTACCCCTCCTTGGACTGCCCGTATGCGCCGTACTGGCTGAGCCCAACGCCGTGCCCCCAGCCCGAGCCGACAAACGAGACGGTTGCGTCCTCGTCGGCAGCTGCGGGTGCATTTGCAGGCGCGACAAGGGCAACGGCTATCGCCAACGACGCCAGAACGCGCCACCACCGAGATCTCCAGCTCACAGACATTGTCCCTGTATCGACGACCCCATGGGCGCCTTGAGCGCCATCGGGGCTAACCATCATCGTATATCCCCGGACTTATGCCGAGGACCGGTTTGGCAGACTCTCCCATCCCATCATGGTTTTGGCGGACCTGGCGCCAAAATGTTGGCGCTGCGTACGCCAAAACGGAGAGAGGAGGCGGCGTTCGCTAGCCGTCGATGAACGGCAGGGAACGGGAGATGAAGCTGGCCATTTCGTCGCGGCCGACGTAGGCGTATGGGCAGAACTTGGTGTTGCCCTCGGCCGGATTGCATCCCCTGGTGATCCCAGCCGCGGCGAGCCGGTCGATATGCGACTCGAAGATCGAATCGTCGTCATCGGTGAAGGAGTTGTCGCCCACCCCGTCGGTGAGCCCGAACGCCCGCACCAAGAATGCCGCCATCTCTTGCCGGGTCACCTTCTTCTCGGGGCAGAAGTTGGTGTTGCCTTCGGCCGGATTGCATCCCCTGGTGATCCCGGCCGCAGCGAGCTTGTTGATGTCGTCTTCGAACACCTGATCGTCATCATCGGAGAACCAGTCACGACCACCGTCATCGGTCAACCCGAGTGCCCGAACCAGGAACGCCGCCATCGCTCCGCGCGAGACGTCGTCATCGGGGCAGTAGTCATCGTTGAACGGAGGATTGCACCCCTTGGTGACGGCAGCAGCGGCGATGATTTCGATGTTGCCCTCGTGAACATTCTCGTCGTCATCGCGGAAGGTTCCGTTGAACGTGTATGGCAGTGCTTCGGGATCGCAGTCCCAGTTGGGATCGTTGTGCCAGAAGTCAACCGGCACGCCGCTCAACCGCGTGTTGCCGAGCCGGACGCGCACCTGGCCGGTGTCTTCCAGGAACCACAGGTCACCGCGACCGTCGCCGTCATAGTCGTTGACCAGCACGTCCATGAGTCCGCTGGTGATGTTGAGGTTGTACGTGCTCGTGATTGCGTCGTAGCCGTTGGCCAACACCTGAACCCTGGTACTGCTCCCCTCGGGCGTCACCACAAACAGGTCGGGGAGCTCATCGAGATTGATATCTCCGAGCGTGAACAGACTCGACGACGTAGCGCCCAGTGGCGTGCTCACATCCGCCAGCTGCGTGGCAAAGTCATCAGCACCGCTGTAGACCTCGAGAGTGGTGAACTCGACGTTACGGCGGATAACGTAGAGGTCGACATAGCTGTCACGGTTGTGGTCGCCGAGCAGGTAGACGTCGCCGGGTGCTGCGCTAATTCCGGTAGCGATCGTGATCGACTCCTCGAACCCGGTCGGCTTGAGGGACACCTCGATTTCCAGCGTTGCCCCGCTGCTGTCGATCAGCACGAGATCGTTGCGGCCGACCCGCGAGTAGTCGCCGAGCAGCGGCGTGCGATCTCCGATGTCGATATCGAGAGCATGATCCCGTCCCACTGCACACCAATCGTGGTTGCGGTCGGTTTGGGAGTACTCGAGGCGGGTTCCGTTGTCTCTGGGAACGAGTTGGAAGACGTCGGCGACCCCATCGCTGTCTCCATCGCCGAGTAGGTAGGTGTAGTCACCGCTTGGCGAACCGAACTCAGTAGTGGCGTTCATCACCTCGCTACCGAAACCGGCTGCGCCTGTGCTGACCGGATATGCGCCGGGCGCCTCGTATCCCGGGGTTGCGGCCGGGCCCATCCAGGCGAAGTGCATCGGATCCTTCACATACTTCCAGTCTCCGCCCCAGCAGAACCCGGCGTCCGTCCACGCCTTCACGAACCAGCCGGGCATGTCGGTGACGAGGACATTGTCGGACCGGTACGGGTTGGTTGTGGAGTTGATGTCGAGGGCAACACCGTGGGCGTGTAGCGAAATCTGGTACCGCCCACCAATGGTTCGCGGGGTGAAGCCGTATGTGTGCGAAGGCCGGATGGCGTAGTAATTGCCCTTGGCCTGCTCGACGGCCAGGTTGACGGCGACTTGCTCGAATGCCGGAAGCGCCCGCGAATGAACACGAATGGTATAGGCGCCGGACATCGGCACGGCCCAATCCACGAGGTCACCACGCACCTGACCGATGGTCCGCCCCAGCAGATCAGCTCGGGGCCCACCGATGCGCTCCCAGTCGGGCAGGCTGCCGATTCTCGTTGCGTAACTGCCATCGGTGGATGGCTGCCCGCAGCCCCAGGACTCGTTGGTCGAAATGGTCGCCGTGCCCTCGCCGACACCGGCAACCGCAGGGGCCACCGGCAGCACGGTAGCCAGCAGCATCAGTGAGAGTAGGAGACGAACCGATCGGTTCATGGAGTGGGAGCCAGACGCATCAGCGAGCCAGACGAGTTCAGGACATAGAGACGGTCGGCGTCATCGACGGCGAAGGAGGTCACGGCCCCGAGTGTTCCCAGCTGCGAGGCCCAGTTGCGCTGCGCGCCAACCAGCCCGTCGACATACTTGAAGCTGAGCAGCTCACCGCGGCAGAAGTCGGCATAGAAGTAGTGCCCATTGAGATCGGCCATCTCGGTGCCCCGGTAGACGTATCCACCGGTGACCGAGCAGCCCTGGGAGCGGGGATACTCGACTGCGGGGAAGGTCAGACCGGCGGAGTTGCAGCCATCGGCGGTCTCGTAGCAGTGGTTGCCTTCGAACCAGTCCCAGCCGTAGTTGAGACCCGCAGCATCGATCGGAGCGACATCGATCTCCTCCCACTTGTTCTGACCGACATCACCGATGTAGAGGAGACCGGTGGTTTCGTCGACCGAGAAGCGCCACGGGTTGCGCAACCCGACGGCCCAGATCTCATCGGCACCGGCGGTGCCGACATAGGGATTGTCCGGCGGGATCGCGTAATTGCGTGTCGAATCACCGGGGAAGTCGTCGCCATCAACGTCGATGCGCAGCATCGAGCCCAGCAGTGTGTTCCTGTCCTGACCGTGCTCGCGGGGATCGCCGCCGCCTCCCCCGTCCCCGAGCCCAAAGAGCAGGTAGCCGTCCGGACCGAACATGATCATGCCCCCGTTGTGATTGGAGGCGAACTGCTCGACCTCGAGGATCGATCGTGCTGATGCGGCGTCGGCCCGGTCGGGATCTCCCGATACCTTGTACTCGACGACCCGAGAATCCCAAAGGTCGTTGCTGTTCTCTTTCTTGTCCGTATACGAAACGTAGAAGAGCCCATTGCTCGCATAGTCGGGATGGAACGCCATGCCCAGCAGACCCTGTTCGTACCCGGTGGATACCAGCGTGCTGATGTCGAGGAAGGCACCGCTCGCCAGAGCGTCGTTCTCAACGATCCGGATGTAGCCACTCTTCTCGACTACGAACAGCCGATCGTCGCCGGGAGGCGAGGTGGCAAAGACCGGGAAGTTGAGGCCGGTCACCACGGTCTCGATCCGCGGCTGACTCGGCGGTGGGGGCACCATCGGTGCGAGTCCTTCGGCCCTCCCGAGGAACGTTGCCATCTCATCGCGGCGTACAAACGAGTATGGGCAGAACTTGGTGTTTCCCTCAGCCGGGTTGCAGCCCTTGGTGATCCCGGCCACCGCCAGACGATCGATGCTCGGCTCGAACACAGATCCGTCGTCGTCGATGAAGAAGTCGCCGTCGCCGGAATCGGTGAAGCCGTACGCTCGCACCAGAAAGGCGGCCATCTGCCCCCTGGTGACGTAGTCGTTGGGGCAGAACTTGGTGTTGCCCTCTTTGGGATTGCAGCCTTTGGTGATGCCGGCTGCAGCCAGCTTGTTGATATCTGCTTCGAAGAGGTTGGTGTCGTCGTCGATGAAGAAGTCGGTTCCGCCGTCGTCGCTGAGCCCGAAGGTGCGCACGAGGAAGGCGGCCATTTGCCCCCTCGTGACCGAGCTGGCGGGACAGTACCTGTCGTTGAACGGCGGGTTGCAGCCACGGGTGATGCCCTCGGCGGCGATGGCTTCGATGTGGCCTTCGTGGACACTTCCGTTGTCGTCGGTGAAGGTCCCCCCGGGCGGGAGCTCGGCTAGAGCTGCAACTACGGTTGCCGCCACCAGGAATGCAGCAACTGCCAATACGGATAGTGTGCGCATGGATTCGGACCATAGCTGGCCCCGGGGGCAAAGCGGACTATCCGGCCAGAATCGTCGCCAACTCGGATGCGACACGATGCTGGAGCTGCCGATAGTCGGCAACGGCGTGATGAAGCCGGGCGGAATGATCGCCGTCGGTCGCCCGCGCAACCAGCGCGGCCAGCTTCTCCGAGGTCACGACGTCACTGCGGATAACCATGTCCTCCTGTTCAACGGAACGGGCAAAGTCCATGATCTTGGGCCGGTACTCGATGCCGACGAACGGGGTGCCCTCGGCTGCAGAGATGACCGCAGCGTGCAGTCTCTCGGCAACAACCACTCCGGCGCGCGCCAGCAACTCCATCCCCGCTTCCTGGTCGGCATAGGCGGCGACGTACTCGGAGTCGACGGTCCCGGAGCGGCGCATGATGTCCATGATGAACCGATCGTCACCCGGATAGCACGAGACATAGGCGATCGGGCGACCCTCGGCGCGTAGCCCGGCAACCAGGTCGGCTATTGCGGTGAAGACACGCTGGTCGCTTTCCCCCCAGAGCTCGCCACCGGCGAATGCCGGGCTGATCACAACAAGATCCTCGTCGACGACAACGGACCCGGTCGGCTGAACCGACAGGCCGGGGTCACCGAGAATCTCGAGATCACCTTTGTATCCCCACTCGCGGAGGATCGCTTTGGAGCGAGGTCCCCGTACGCCCACATATGTGCAGGAGTCGAGGAAGTCGATCCACTGGTCGATCGGCTCCGTGATGCCCCAGAACTCGGGATCGGCGACCCCCGATCCGAACACAACCCGCTCGACCCGGGGACTGTCGTGGCGGCGCAGCGACTCGAGGTATGTCAACCGGTTGATCAGCGTCCCGCCACCGAGCAAGAGGAGCTTTGCGCTCGGTATCTCGTAGCCCACCCGGGCTTCGGGCAGCAGCTCGCGAACAGCCCGCAGCATGATCTCGTCACCGAAGTTCTGCCGACCCAGCCAACCGATGTAGGAGACGCCGGGTGTTGCGGCGTCGACTTCGGCCTCGAGATGGCTCTGCCTACGGGTATCGAGGCCAACGGCGCGATAGGGCTTTCCCTGCACCTTGGCTGATGCAAAGCGGGTCAGCGCCCTGGCCGCCTTCTTGGGCCCTCCCCTGGTTAGGTCATCGACGAATTGCGAACGTTCCCCGGTGATGGCGGGGAACGCGTCGGGCAGCTCCGACTCAGGCGTGAGGGCGGGCAGCGCTACCAGGCCATCCCGTAGAGCCTTGACCTCGGACAGCTCGGTCACCCGCGCCCAGGCCGCCGCTGGGTCCAAGCCGGCAGCCTGCACCTTCATCCACTCCCGGCGGCGGCTGAGGGCGAAGACCGGCACCGGCCCCCAAGCCTCATCCAGGTCGGCTACGGCGTCGTCGTAGAGATAGGTCTGCTCGCCTTCTCCGGTCACGATCTGGTAGCCGGAGCGGACAACCGAAGCCCGTGGGTTCGTGTCGAGACGACGAACTGCCCGACCTAGCAAACGGTGGTCGAGCGAGGCCCAACCATGCAGCAGCGCAACGTACTCGCCCCGGGTGGCCAGGATGGCAGCCGCAAACTGGGCATCGGCGTCGAGACCCGATGGGATGACCCTTACCCGGGGATCACCGGAGAGCGTTTCCCCGAGCCTGTCGACCTCGGCGTCACCACCGAGGAAGAGCACCTCGAAGTCGGTGAAGCTCTGCTTGAGCAGCTGGTTCCAAATCTCCTCGGCTCGTTCCGGGACCGTCGGCGTTACCACCCAGGAAACCTTGGGCACTTCGTAGATGTATCCCCTTTGTGACTTGCGGTAGAAACGGTGGGGCATCTTCGCTTGGATGATCCCGTCGTTGGCCGCACGCGCCTGCGCCCGCCAATCGGGGGTATCCCCCTCATCCCGCTGCGTCTGGTGATAGATCGCAGCAGAGTTCTCCGGGACGAAGAACATGCCATCGTTGAACAAGCGCCAGCCGAGCTCGGTGTCCTCGCCTCCCCAGCGTCCGAAGTCCTCGGTGAACCCACCCTGCTCCAGGAACCGATCCCTGCGAATCGAGAAGTTCGATGAGACAAGGGAGCGGAAGGCCTCATCACCGAGCCGTAGCCCTGCAGTACGTCGATAGAAGACCTTGCGGAAGTCGTCGGGCGCCATGTCCTCGACGGCATCGCCATCGGCAGTTGCGTGCTTCGCCAGCGGAGCCGTTCCCTGCCGCAGCATGTCCCGATCGATATCGCTGGAATCGAGATGATGGCGAGAACCGATGACTACGAGATTGTCTGCATAGCGATGCCACTCTGCATGTGCAGCGACCAGGTGCGGGTCGGGGATGCAGTCAGCGTCGATGAAGACCACAACATCGGCATCAGTTTGGGCGGCGCCGAGATTGCGAGCGCGACCTGCTCCATAACCATCGTGCTCCTGGCGCACCAGGGTCACGTCGAGGTCGTCAGAGACAACAGCGACAGCGTCGGCGACAGCCTCTTCCGAGCCGTCATCGGCAACGACGACTGAGAAGTCTTCGTAGGTCTGGGCAACCAGACCGCACAACGTATTGGCGAGGAGATCAACCCGGTTGTAGACAGGGATAACTACGGCCACCCGCGGCTCAGGACCGGGGTCGCCATCTCTGACCCTCCGATAGTCGTTCTCCGGAGCAACGTACCTAGTCATGGCCCGGGACCTCCGGTTACGTCGTAATCGTGCGTTCGTGCGGCAGGATTCTGTAGGACTCGGCGTTCAGGTCAACGCGGAGCAGATCACCGTGCCGGGTGGCCGTCGCCTTGGGTAGCTCGCGAGCCACGTACTCCTCGATCGCGGCGATGTCGCCGGCCGCATAGATGTAGCGACGAGCCGCCTGCAAAGCCCTTTCCAGGTGAGGGGTTCCGGTGGGGCCGATCGCAACTGCTTCCATGGTGTCGGGGTGCAAGCGGTCGATCCGTTCCGCACCGTCCCACACCTCGCGGCTGTACAGCTCCGCGGCAAGTTCGGGCAGGCCGAACTGGGCGAGGCGCTGAACCTCGACGTCATCATCGATCAGGCGCGCCATCTCGCTCATTTGCGCGTGGCGCTCCTCGACCACCGGGACCTCGATGCCCCGCAGCACGTCGATAAGATCGTCGACGTTGTGATCGTAGGTGTGGAGGCCGAGTGCCTGTTCGAGTGCCTCTGCTGTCAGGGCCTGCATCTCCTCGGGCCGGTCCAGAATCCTGCGTATCTGGCCGACCACATCATCCTCGAGGACGAAGTAGTGCTTGCGATCGACAATCAGGTCGGTCCCCGGCAGATCATCCGTCACCAGGATTGCACCCGAGCCGATCGACTCGAGCACCCGCATCGTTATCGGGTAGTGGCGGGTTCCTCCCTCGTTGATGATCGTCTTGGCCCGGGCATAGAGATCGGCCATCTCCTGGGCAGAAACGTCGGAGACAAACGCTGTGTTGGCTTCCCCAAAGGCTTGCTCGATCTCTTCGACCAGACGTTGCCTACGGGCGTATGCGCCTCCCTGACGTCGCAACTGGCCGCCGACCATGGACACGGCGTATTCCCTGTCCTGCCAGGGCACCGAGGCGTCGACTAGCTCTGGAGCTACTCCGAAGGTGAAGCGATGCACGGGAACCGGGAAGCGATGGGCGAGATGCCAGGAATGCGCGAGCAGGACTGCATGGGCCCCGTACCGCTCGACAAGGCGGAGATTCGTGGGGACGTGGTGCTCGCCGTGATGAACCCAGAACATCGTCGGTACGCCGGGATTGCGACCCTTCACCGTCAGCGCCGGGTAGGGGCCCTCAACGAACACCACACCGTCCGTGTCGGCGGGAACCACGCTCCAGTCAAACTCATCAGTGTGAAGATCGACCTCAATGCCCGCACGATGCATTCCTGCTTCGAGGTATTTCCCAGGGTTGGTGTCGGTCTTGCGATAGCACAAAGCAATGCGCAGGCCTTTGTGCCTGCCGGGCTCCGGCGTGTACAGAGCCCGGCGATCGGCGGGGGTCAAATAGGGACCGCCCGGACCGGCCGGCGACACGCTCAACTCGGGATGGTGCGGGGCAAGGTCCACCAGGTCACGCGGTCCGGCATTGGGCCAGCGTGGATCTCTCACCACCGTGGCCTCGGTGCCGGCGACGGCCGCAGCCGCCACTGGAACCGCCGCTGCCGAGGTTGGATACACGATCTCGGGAGAAAGCGATCTCACTGCCGCAACGAGCTTCCGGTGATGAAGACGAGTCCGCAGTTCCTTTGTCTGCAGCCGCCGCAGGATCTTGCCTAGTCGTCCCCTACCCACGGGGTATCGGGTGGGGACAAACCGGACCTCGACCCCATCGGTGGGGCAATCGATCTGACGTCCGCTTGCAATGACGGTGACCTCATGACCGACCTGGGCGAGACTGGCGGCAAGGGTCCGGGCACGAGGGTCGTTGCAGTAGGCACCTACCGCAACCAGGCAAATACGCATAGTCAGAGATGCTAGCTGGCCGGTGCTCAGACCCCCGGTCACGCACAGCCGGGCTCCGCCGTCGAGAACCTGAAACCGGTGGGTGACGCTTGGCGACCCCACCGGGCATGTACCCTGCACCTCCGCATGAAGATCTGCATGTTCGTCAAGAACTCCTTCGAGTACGACGCCCGAGTGACCAAAGAAGCCAAGACCTTGATCGATGACGGAAACGAGGTCACCGTCGTCGCCATCCACGTTCCCAACAAGACCGCAGAACGTGAGATCACCGCCGATGGCATCAGGGTGGTGCGGGTCAGCCGGCTGAGTTTCGGTCTCGGCACACTCAACCGGATTGCCGCCCGCTATGCCGGTTCTATCGAAACCAGGCATGCTCGCCTAACCGGCGAGGAGGTTGATCGGGAACGGGCTCAGGAGCTGAGCGAGTGGCTACCAGCGTCTACGGCGACGCCGAGCGACCGGGTCGAAGTCGTCGTCGATGAGGGTGGCAGCGAGCAGCCCCCCGGAGCCGATATGGGGGCGGGTTCGAAACTGTGGGCAAGAATCACAACCCCGATCCTGCGTGGCTTTGCCCGGACCGCCCGGTTTGGGTTCCGGGCCGTCAAGTTCCTGGTCGGAAGACAGGGACGGGCCCTCAAGACTCTGGCGATCAACCGCCGCATGATCAAGGTCGGTCTCGAGGTCGGAGCCGACGTCTACCACTCACACGACTTGAACACGCTGTACATCGGGGCAATGTGTAAGAAGAAGACGGATGCTCGCCTGGTGTACGACTCGCACGAGCTGCAGACCGAACGCAACCGGATGACCAAGTGGTGGCGTCGCTGGGCGGCTTGGAACGAGCGGCGATGGCTCCCCTACGCAGACGCCATGATCGTGGCCTCCCCCTCCTGGATCGACATCAACCGTGACAAGTACGGCAAGGTGCCGGATCCGTCGGTCAGCATCATCAACACGCCGGAACTGGCTGCGATCACCGAGCCGCAGGACCTGCGCGGGGAGCTCGACATCCCAGACGACGCCCCGATCCTGCTTTATCAGGGGTCTATTCAGGAGAACCGCGGGATCGAGCCGGCCATCGATGCCGTCACCTTGCTCCCCAAGGCAGTACTCGTTGTTGTCGGGTACGGCTATCACCGCCCCAAGCTGGAAGCAGATGTGCGCAAACGAGGCCTGACAGATCGAGTCAAGTTCTTCGGCCCGATCCCCAACGATGAGTTGCTGGCGTGGACGGCGGCGGCGGATATCGGGCTGTGCAATATCGTCAACTCGTCACTCAGCTACTACACGTCCCTTCCCAACAAGCTGTTTGAGTACATCATCGCCGGCATCGCAGTGATCGGCTCCGACTCTCCGGAAATCGGACGGATCGTTCAGGAGGAGGGCGTTGGCGAGGTTGCGGATCCGGTTGACCCGGAGAGCCTCGCCGCCGCAACCCGCACCATCCTCGCCGACCTCGATGGCTACCGCTCCGCCACCCACGACGCCGCCCAGAAGTACAACTGGGGCATCGAGGAGCAGAAGCTGCTTTCCATCTACCGGCACTTCGAGTAGCCGATACGGCACTGCCTCGGCGACCGGGGCTATTCATTGCCACCTCTTATTGCCGGCCCGGAGAGGCCGACCGGTTCCGTAGGCACACCGCAAGCGAAGGAAGTGCCATGAGTGACCTGGTATTGGTTGGACCTTTCTGGACACGATCCGAGGCCGCCTCCTACCTCGGGATCAGCGCAGAGGCGCTATGCGAGCGCACAGATGTGGTTCGTATTGAGGGACGCTGGCTCGAGGAAACGTACCCGGCGCTCCAGTTTGAGGACCACGAGGTCCGCCATGAGGTTTCCACCATCGTGGAAGCCGTCGGCAGAGAGCTCCCGGGAGCCGCAATAGCCGATTGGCTTTCCCGGTGTAACCCGTTGCTCGCCGCAATGACTCCGCTGGAGTGGTTCGACGCCGGGCTCAGCCTGCAGACCGCGCTGACGGCGATTCACGAAGACGCAGAAGCAGTGCGTTCCCGGGTCAATGGCCATGGCCGTATGCGATCCGCTGCCGGGTAGTCAGAAGCCGTATCTAGAGCTCGAGCGCCCTGGCAAAGAACGATGCCATTTCCGCCCTGCTCAGGGCCCGGGTGGGACAGTACTCAGTGTTGTCCGGTGGGTTGCAGCCCAGAGTGATCCGGTTAGCCGCCATTGCATTGATCGATTCTTCGAAGCGGTTGCCGTCGTCGTCAACGAAGAAGTCGGTCCCCTCCGGGTTCTCGAACCCGTAGGCGCGAACAAACAGCTCGGCCAGCTCCTCGCGTAGCAGTGGCTCGTTCGGGCAGAACTCGGTCTCAGTGCACCCGAATGCAATCCCCGCTTCAGCGAGAGCGTCTATGTCCCCGCTGAAGATGCTCTCGCCGTCGTCGCTGAAGTAGTTGGTATCGCTGCCGGGCAGGTCCAGATTCCGGCGGAGGAACGCAGCCATTTCGCCGCGGGTGATTTGGCGCTGCGGGCAGAACTGGTCATTGACCGGAGGGTTGCAGCCCTTGGTGATACCCAACTCCGCGATCTTGTCGATGTTGACGTGGTGAACGGAGAAATCGTCATCGCGGAAGTAGCCCTGATAGGGCTCATCGAGCGGCGCCTCCAGAACGATGGCTACATTCACATGCGGGGTCGGGTTGACCACCGTGCCGTTGGGGTCGTGCAGCTCGAAGTGCAGATGCGGCGACACCCATTCAGCATTGCCGCTATCCCCAACCCAGCCGATCAGCTGACCGGCAAACACGTGGGCGCCCGATTCGATGCCGGGGGCGAAACCCCAGCCCTGCCCGTCGTCGGTACCGGGAGTGTCGTTGTTGAGGTGGATGTACCAGGACTCCCAACCGTCGTCGTGCCGCAGTGACATCGCACAGCAGTTGCCGCCCTGACTGGCATGCATCCAGCCGACAGTCCCATCGGCAACCGCAACAACGGGCACCATCTTGTCGGCCATGATGTCTACACCATGATGACTCCTGCCACTACCGCGCGGTGCCCCGAACGTATCCGAGTAGTGGTTCTCCCCGACAACGGGGAAGTACATCGATGCGCCGTAGATGTCGGCGCCGGCTTCTGGTGCGGTGGTACCCGGCGAGGCCAGCAAACCCGCCACCAGCGCAAACGCGAGCGTCGCTCGCATCCAGCCATTCATTTCGCTTCTCTCATTCGCTTCCGGGACCGCTACGCCACAGAAGCGTCGCCGATACTGTGATGAGGCCTCGACTCCTCATCTCAGCGACGTGCCCCTAGAGGGAACAATGCAAGATCATTCCCAGCCCGACGCTGAGCCAGCTATATCGGCAGCTGTGCGAAAAACCTTAAACGGGGCCGGGGGCTAACCCACCGCGACATCGACGTATCGCGGCACGATCTCCAGCCATACCGAACCGACCGGGATGGTGAACTGGGCCCCCGCTTCATCGAGGAAGAACCAGCCATCCGATTGCGCGGCCCGCAACCACTGGCCGGTGCGAACGTCGCCACCGTGGAACACCATGACATCGCCAAATCCGATCACGTCGAAGGTGGGAACGTCAACACCGGCGGCGTCTGTGTAGCCGGCGGACCGCTGCGCCGCCTCGAGCACGATCACGGTATCCGTGCTGAAACCCGCCAGTTCGGCGTTGTACTCGGGGTAGATCTGATAGGGCTCGCCATTGACGTTGCGCACGTACCGACCGGAGTCGGAGTCGTACACCCATTCAACGTCCGCGATGCCTGAGAATGGAATGGCGACTGATGCTGCCGGCGTTCCACCCAGTTCTGCGTCGCCAAACGGCAGAGCCTGCACCGGTGGGGCTCCCTCACCGGCTTCCACCTCAATGAGCGGAATTGTGGCTACCAGGTGATAAGGCTCACGCCGCTCGATCTGCTGAAACAGCCCGTCGGTGCCCTCATCGAGGATCTCGACGCCGGCAGCTTTGATCTCGCGGTAGACGAAGCTCTGGCCTCCCGTGGTCACGAGAAATGGTCGCCACGGTGAAAGAAGGTCGGCGTCGACGGGCCGGACTGAGCGGATGGGCCCGATCGCGGTTGGCTCATTCTCGAAGAACATGGCCGTGAGGCGGGTCAGGCCACCTTCAACCGGCGCCTCGATGATGAGCTCAGCATCCTGGATACCGATGGGAGGCCCTGCTTCGGGTGCGTTGTCGACCTTCACCGCAACGACCCGGTCGGTGCTCTCCGTAGCCAGCGGGGCCCCGTTGAGCGGATTGCGGTCGACCTGGACGGCCGGCTGCGCCGGATCGTCGTCCCCGGGGATGGTGTCCTCGGCGGTCGCTCCCCCGGTCGGCGGCGCCGTCACTGCAGGGGCGCTCACGGTGGTTGTGGTAGTGGAGCCCGCTACGGGTTCGTCGGGGGAATCCTCTTCGCCGCCTCCCCCTACGGCCAGCACGACAATCGTCACCAGCGCCGCCAGAACCAGTGCGCCCACCCCGCCGTATAGCGCGGGGCGCTCCTTGAGCCTGGCGATCAGGTTGCTGCCGCTCGAATCACCCGATGATGATTGGTCTTCCACCACTTCTTCCACTCCTGTTGTCGGCGACCAGATAGTAGGCGACAAGCTCACCTAGTGGATGACGGGTCGACTGCTCATCCCGCAGGAGGATCGGCCCAACCAAGCAACGCATCGGAAGCCTCGATACAAGCGTCCGCGAGCGAGCCGGCGACCTTCCTTCCTTGGGCCGCAAAGCGCGCGGGGTCAACCTCCCACGTGTGGCCAGACGCCCGGCGGCGCACCGCAAAGTCGAACCGGCTCGTTGAGTAGATCGCCCGGCCCCCGACGCGGGCACCCCGGAGGAAGATCGAGTCGACCCGGCTCGGCCGGTGCGGGAATGGCATCTCCTCCCACAGCCGTCGACTGAAGAAGAGCGAGGATCCGATTACGTGCTTGGTGAACGCATCCTCGGCGCCGGCGACCTGATACACCTCCTGAGATTCCTCGAACTCAACGTAGTAGCAGGCCTTCCCCACAACATCTGCGCCGGTCCGCTGAGCTGCGTAGAGAGCCTCCTCCAGGTAGTGGTCGCCGTACCAGTCGTCGTCATCGATCTTGGCGAGAAACGGAGATGTGCAGCTAGCGGCAGCGATATTCAGTGCCTTGCCCAGGGGAAGGCCTCCATCAATGCTGAGGATCACTCCGGGCGATCCGTCGAGCATGTCTTCAATTTGTCGTCGCGCTTCCTCGAACAGCGTGGAATCCCCGTGGAGACCGACCACGGGGAGCAGTTCGACATTCTTCTGCCGGAGCAGCCGTTCAACCGCGGTAGCAACAAGGTCGGGCTTGTTGGAGACGAGCAAGGCGCCAATCTGATAGGACCGCGCCGGCACGTCGATCTCGACCACCTCGAGGAGTTGTCGCGCCAGCGCCTCGGGCGATGCTTGTCGCCAGGCCAGGCGTCTGGCAACAACCGCCAGGCGCTCGTCATCCTCCGGCCCCGACTCCCCGGGTTTGAAGGCCGGCATGCCGCCTGCCATGAGCGTCATTGCCTCGTAGTGATCCAGGGGCTCGCCGGCGATGGTCTCGGCAAACAACTCCCCATCGCTGAGGTCGGGGAAGAGTTGGGCGTGAAGCAAACGCGGAGAGAGGTGGTGATCGGCAGTCGCAACCCATTCAGCGGTGGGCAGTTTGGCCGAGTCATCCGTCCACAAAACGAGCGGTTGTCGGGCCGGAAGCTCGAGCCATTGCCGGATTGGCGTGATGACTGAGTCGCCATCTGCTGCCATGCTGTCCGCATTCGCAAACACAAAATCGGAGTCGTACAGCGCGTTCTCGTTTGCTGCGATATCGACCGTCTCGAACTCCTGCATGAACGATGGTGCTGCTCCAAGCGTCGCCACCCGGACGGTGGGGAAGGTCGGCCTTCTTCGACGGTCTTCGTCCCCTGCGGTCTCCGACGGCGTCGCAGGCAGTTCGATCGGTGCGGCGGTGGGTTCAATCGGCACGGAGTCTTCCCGGGTCGGTGATGACTCGACACGGCGAAGCAGGCGCTTCAGACGCCCTACAACCGACTGACGCTGAGGCGGACGAGCCAGCCGCTCTTCGAGCAGCTTGATCCGAGTTGCGCGGTCCTCGGCGCGTTTGCGCCAGAGCGCTCGCTTCTCGCTTTCGGCGGCCAGCTCGCGTTCCGCCCATCGACGGCGGGCCCGCTCATCCTGAACCTCTATTCGCAGTCTCTCAGATTCGTCCACTGTGCGTGATGCTATCTCGTTTGTTGTGGCGCACCCGGGAAAGTCCCCCGCTCGATCTCGGCCACGACGGCAGGCAGGGAGTCCTCCCATGGGGGAAGAGAAGCCACCCCCAGGTCATCGAGCCGATGCGAGCCGAGAACGGAATAGCGGGGGCGCCTGGCCCTGGTCTCGTACTCTTCGCTCGAGCATGGCTGAATCAGCCGGGGATCCATACCGGCAAGCCCGACAGCTCGTTGCGCTAGGTCGAACCAGGTGGCCTCACCCGAATTCACCAGGTGCAGCAGGCCGGTAGCCCCAGCGGCAATGGCAGAAAGCGACGCATCTGCAAGGTCGGCGGCAATAGTCGGACAGCCCGTCTGGTCATTCACGACACGCACCGTCTCGCCATCGCCGGCCATCCGCAGCATCGTTGCGACGAAGTTGGGGTGGGAGCCCGAGAGCAGCCAGGAGGTTCGGATCACCAGTGCGTTCTCGTATTCCAGGGCATAGCCTTCCCCGATCAGCTTGCTTCGGCCGTAGGCGTTGATCGGGCTGGTCGGGTCGGACTCGACGTACGGACGCCGATCGGCTCCGTCGAAGACGTAATCCGTCGAGTAGGTCACGAGCCCGATTCCCCTCCGCCTGCAGTACTCGACCAGACGGGCAACGCCCTCTCCATTTGCTGCGGTGGCTGCAGCCTCATCATCCTCGGCCCGATCGACAGACGTGTAGGCCGCACAGTTGATGATCATGCTCGGACGGACATCGTCGAGCACATCCCAGCTGGACGCCGGCACCGTCAGATCGAGACGGCGACGCGGGGGGAAGACGGCTTCGGGCAGCAGACGGCGAAACGCAGTCCCGAGCTGACCGGAGCCACCGGTTACGACAATCACTCGCCAACGACCTCACACCGCTCGCCGAGGGTCACCTCGGCGTAGTTGGCGGGAGCACCGCCACGCAACGATGATCCGCGCCCGACAAGTGAGTCCCGGAGACTCCATCCGTGGATCTCGGATCCATTGAGGATGATCGATGACTCGACCCGGGCATCGACGAGACGGCAGTCGTCGCCGATAGCCGTGTTCGGACCCACCGTGGTCCGAACCAGGCGGGCGTTCCTGCCGATCGCCACCGGACCGGTGACGGAGCAGTCAACCAATTGTGATCCCGCACCAAGCTGCACGTTCCCCCGGACTTCGCCTCCGACCACTTCCCCGTCGAGACGGCCGTCGAGATCGCTCAGGACGAGTACGTTGGCGTGAAGCAGGTCCTCTTTCCTGCCCGTGTCCTTCCACCATCCGGTGACAAGACTCGGTCGCACCCGCCGACCGGTTGTCACCAGGTACTGGATCGCATCTGTGATCTCGAGCTCACCACGTGCGGACGGCTCGATGGCGTTCACTGCCTCCGCAACGGTCTGGTCGAAGAGGTAGACCCCGACGAGGGCAAGATTCGATCGCGGATTGGACGGCTTCTCGACCAGTCGCTCGACTTCTCCGCCGGAGCTCAGCTCGGCGACGCCGAACTGAGTCGGATCCTCGACCTCGGTGAGCAAGATCTGGCAGTTCGGTCGATCACTTTCGAAGTCTGCCACCACGTCTGCGACACCGTGCTTGACGAGATTGTCGCCCAGGTACATCAGCACATCGTCACCGTCGATGAACGGCAGGGCGGTCTTGAGAGCGTGGGCAAGGCCGAGCGGCTCCGCCTGCACTACGTACTCGATGTTGAGCCCGAACCGGCTGCCATCACCAACGGCGTGCCGGATCTCGTCGCCGGTTTGCGGGGCGATGATGATCGCCACGTCGGTTACGCCGGCTTCAGCGAGGTCACCGAGCCCGTAGAAGAGGATCGGCTTGTTGGCAACGGGCACGAGCTGCTTGGCCATCGAGAAGGTGATCGGACGAAGCCTGCTCCCCGTGCCGCCGGAAAGGACAAGGCCCTTCACGGCTGTTCCTTGCGGAGCGGTCCCCACCAGTCTTCGTGCGTGAGGTACCACTCAACAGTCGTTTGCAGCCGTTCCCCCAGCGTGTGGGCCGGCTCCCAACCCAAACGGCGAATCTTGGCGGAGTCGACGGCGTAGCGTCGATCGTGACCCGGGCGGTCCGCAACGTACTCAACGTAGGACTCGTCGCGGCCCATCAGGTCAAGGAGTTGGGTCGTCAGTTGCCTGTTGGTCATCTGAGCGCCGGCACCAATGTTGTACGTCTCGCCGGGCACACCCTCATCGACCAGCATGTAGATGGCGGCACAGTGATCCTCCACGTATAGCCAGTCCCTTTCGTTGAGCCCATCCCCGTACAGCGGGACGCGGGCACCCTGCGCCAGGTTGGTGACAAACAACGGAATCACCTTCTCCGGGAACTGATAGGGACCGTAGTTGTTGGTACAGCGAGTGATTATCGCTGGATAGTCGTAGGTGGTTCTGTACGAATCGACGAGCAAGTCGGCACCGGCCTTGGCGGCCGAGTAGGGGGACGAAGGCAGCAGAGGAGCAGCCTCATCAGCGTATCCGGAAGCGATGGACCCATAGACCTCGTCGGTAGAGACCTGGATGAATCGCCCCACACCGTGGCGCCGGGCTGCATCGATGAGCACTCCCGTCCCAACAACGTTGGTCTCCAGGAAGATTGCGGGGCCGCCGATCGACCGATCGACGTGGGTCTCTGCCGCAAAGTTGATGATGACATCGTGTTCGCCGGCAAGTTCATCGACGAGAGCGCCATCACGGATGTCGCCGTGAACAAAGCGGTGCCGGTCCGAGACGTCCAGTTCGTCGACGGTCGCCTTGACCCCGGCGTAGGTCAGTGCGTCGAGGTTCGTGACGTGGGCAGTTTGCTCTTGCTCCAGCAAATGCCTGATGAAGTTCGAGCCGATGAAGCCGGCACCACCGGTGACGAGAAACCTGCGTCCCATGCCTCTCCTTAGTCCAGCAGTTCTGACTCGGCGAATGGCCTCGCCCTTCGATCTCGTTCAGATAGGTCCGGCTCGACAACGGGCCAGTCGATACCAAGCTCTGGGTCATCCCACCTGATCGAGCGCTCCGAGCCTGGATCGTAGTAAGTGGTCGCCTTGTACAGCACCTCGGCGTATTCGGTGAGGACCAGGAAGCCGTGGGCGAACCCTTCCGGAATCCACAACTGGGTCTTGCTCTCGGCACTCAGCTCGGCCGCGACGTGCTTGCCCAGGGTGGGCGAGCCCCGGCGAACGTCGACGGCGACATCGAACACGGCCCCTGCGACCACATGCACCAGCTTTCCCTGAGGTGGCGCGAGCTGATAGTGGAGACCACGTAGCACACCACGACCGGAACGAGAGTGGTTGTCCTGCACGAATCGCACCTCACGACCGACCGCCTCGTCGAAGTCGCGCTGGTTCCACGTCTCCATGAAGAAGCCGCGCGAATCGCCATGTACCTCCGGCTGAATCAGGAGTACTTCGGGTAGGTCCAGGCGGTGTATCGATGGCGGCATACGCAGATTCTGGTCGGAATTGCGGCATACTACGAACCTCGGGGGAAGCCCGATGCGGTAGCTGCCACGCACCAAAACGAACGACCCGAAGTCGAGCCCGAGATCTAACGATGACCGAAGCCGAATCTGGATCCGGGGCCGAGAGCGAAAAGGCGCTCCGGGCCGCACTGCGCCGGGAACGGCAAAAGCGTGCCGAACTCGAGGATCGTGCGGCAAATCTGGAAGCCGAACTGGCCAAGCAGCAGCGCAGAACGGCCGACCTGAGCAATCGTCGATCCGTCCGCATGGCGCTACGCCTTGCCGAGCTCGTCAAGCCGGTGGTCCGCCTCGCCCGCAGACAACCTCGGGGTCAGGATTCGACCGCCACCACTGCGGGAGATCTGGCATCCCGACTGAGCGGCATCTTGCCCACCAGCGGGCCGACATCTGGGCCGCTGGTCTCGATCGTCATGGTCGATCGCGATGGCGGGCACAGCAGGGACAGGTTCCTATCGGGACTGCGCAACTCAACCGCATACAGATCCTTTGAGGTGGTGCTGGCCGACTGCTATCCAAACGAGGCGGCCGAGCCGATGACGGAGGACTGGGGCTTCCCAATCCGGGTGGTAGCAGGCAATGCCGCCATGTCATACGCCCGAGCGGTCAACCTGTGCGTGGCGGAAGCAACTGGTGAGTTTGTCCTTCTGATGCGCGGCGATCTCGCCCCGATCAGTGCGGGATGGCTCGGCGCACTCGTCGCTGACCTGCAGGCCAACCCGAAACGGGCCGCCGTTGCCCCCGTGCTCGTCGACCTCTCCCCAGATCCGGAACAACCTATCGACGCGGCTGTCGTCGCCGGCTATGAGAAGGGGGCCGCATTCCACCTCAGACGGCCAACAGCAGACACGAGACCGGCCCCGGTGACATCCTCCATCGGAACCACCGCAGCACCTTCCCCGGAAGACTTCGTCGACTCCCAACCAGTCCCGGCGTTGCCCCTCGGCTGCATCCTGAGCGGCACGGCACTGGTGCGGGAACTGGGCGCTATCGACGAGGGTTTCGTCAATGGGCTAGAAGGTGTTGACCTGACCCTCGCCATGGGACAACGAGGGTACGAAGTCGCCGTAGTCGGCCAAGCGGCTCTATTCCGCTACAGAAGGGCCGCACTGGGAGAGAAATCGGCTCAGCCCGCCGCACACAGCGCCAACACCCGGCGATTTGCGGAGAAGTGGGATCCACTGCTCTCTCGCTCCCTGCTTGCCGCACAATTGGTTCCCGAGGACACCGGGGATCAGGTCCCCACCACCGTCGCAATAACGACCACACGCAAGGATCCCGCGGGCGGATCGAGTGACTGGGAGGTTGCTCACGAACTCGGCAACGCACTCGAGGCCGATGGATATGAGGTCGTTCTGGCGGAGGCACACAACGATGGCTGGTACGAGATCGGGGACGACGTATCGATAGTGATCAGCCTCCACGCCGACTACGACGTCCGCAAGGCTCCGTCGGGAGCTCTCAAGCTTGCGTGGATCCACGGTGCTACGAGCGACTGGATGGTGCAACCATGGTTCCGGCACTACAACGTGTATGTGCCGGGAAGCCAGGCATCGGCCGCCCTACTCGTTGCTGCTGGGATCGCCGCGACAGAACCGCTCCCCCTGGCCACCAACGAGCAGCGCTTCTTCCCCCATCCGGCCGACCCTGCATTTGAGAACGACTTCGCCGCGACGGCGAACCATCACGGCAGCCCTCGCTACGGGCTAGAGAAGGCAATCGTGCACGCCCACGAGAGGTTCAGCATCTACGGACGAGGATGGGCAGCCGTCCCCAAACTGAACCGGTACAGCCGGGGGCCCGTCCGATATGAGGATCTTCCCGATGTGTACGCCTCGAGCAAGGTCATCATCGACGCTGCCACTAATTCGGCGAACACCGAGGGAGTGCTGAGCGCACCCATCTTCGACGCGACGGCGACAGGAGCGCTGGTCTTGACCGACAATGCAGCGGGGTCAGAGGAGATCTTCGCCGGAGAGTTGCCGGTCTATGAGCACGAAAAACACCAGAGGGAACTGCTCGATCAGTACCTGAAGGACGAAGCGCTGCGCCTGCAGACGGTCCAGAAGCTCCGGCGCACCGTGCTGGATCGCCACACCTACACTCGGCGGGTAGGCGACATTCGCAAAGCAGCCCTCACCGCGCTGTCCCGGCCACGAATCGCACTCAAGATCGGTACCCCGGGGCGTCTCGCATCCCGGTTCTGGGGTGACACCTACTTCGCCGAGGCCCTCGCCGCCAGCCTCGCCGGCGAAGGAGCCAACCCCGCTATCCAATACCAGTCCGACTGGGAGTTGCCCGGGTCGCACAGCGTCGACGTAGTCATTCACATCCGCGGTTTGGGAACGTACGTCCCCAAGCCGGCCCACAAGAACATCCTCTGGATCATCTCCCATCCCGAACAGGTATCGGAAACGGAGTGCGAGGCATACGACCTGGTGTTGGTTGCGTCAGAACCGTATGCGGATGAACTGCGCTCCCGCGTTGCGGTGCCGGTCGAAGTGATGCACCAGGCAGCCCGACCCGACCCGTCCCCGCCCGAGCCTGACGCCGAGATCGTTACCGAGGTGCTATTCGTCGGCAACACAAGGGGGCGGCCGCGCCGGGCAATCGAGCATGCACTGGCGATCAATGCGCCCCTGCGCGTCTACGGGCAGGGTTGGGACGGCATCCTCCCCGAGAGCTACTGGGCAGGCGAGCACTTCCCCAACGAGCGTCTCGGCGCTCTCTACGCCTCGGCCGGTGTCAATCTCAACGACCACTGGCCGGACATGGCGCGGTTGGGCTTCATCTCGAACCGGGTCTTTGACATCGTTGCGGCCGGAGGGATCGTCTTCACCGACCCGGTGGCGGGACTCGAGACAGTATTCGGCGACCTGATCCCGACGTTCGACTCAGCCGAGCAACTTCAGGATCTGCTGGACCGCCTCCACGATGATCGGGACGGATTCGCCGTGAGAATGCAACGGGCACAGGACATCGTGTTGCAGGACCACACCTTCGCCGCCAGGGCCCGGCGCATTATGGAGTTGATCGAAGAGATTGAGCCGCGGCAGCCGATGTGACGCAGATTGCATCACTGATGCAACCTGCGAGACTGCGCCAGCAGCACCGAACGGAGAGCGATGCGAATCGGCTTCATCGAGCCTCATATGGGACGTTTTGGCGGTATTCGGCGAGTTGTTGAACTCGGAAACCACCTTGTCGATCGCGGCCACGAGATCACCTACTTCGTTCCGCCCAACGTCCCCGCCAGCTGTGACTGGATGCCCTGTGCCGGTGCTGTGAAGCACCTCGAGGAGGTCAACGAGGACACCCTTGACTTCGTCATCTACAACAACGAGCCGGACTGGCATTACCTCGACACGTTCCCCAATGCCGGACGGACGGTCTACTTCGCTTTGCACTACGCCCGCCTGTACGACAAGGAGGGCAGCTGGGAAAGCCTGCACAAGGATGTGGATCTCTTCCTGGCCAACAGCACATGGACCGCAGACATGCTCGAGCGGGAGACCGGGATACGCCCAGAGACCTTCTCGGGAGGCATCAACCCCGACCACTTCCACAGTGTCGATGTGCCCAAGGAGTACCCCATCCTGACCATGGGCGACACTCGCCCGTGGAAAGGCCACGACGTGATCCTCGAAGCGGCCCGAATCCTGGACCTGCCGGTCGAGAAGTACGCAGGCAAGGATCTTCCCCAGAGCGCGATGGCAGAGGAATACGGCAAAGCCGAGGTGTTCGTTGTTGGCAGCGACTTCGAGGGATTCGGACAACCGGGAATCGAGTCCCTCGCCTGTGGGACCCCCCTGGTAACCACGGACAACGGCGGATGCCGGGACTACGCGATCGACGGCGAGACAGCACTGGTGGTGCCGCCCCGCGATCCTCGAGCCATGGCCGATGCCATAGCCAGAATCCGTCGTGATCCGGCACTTCGGGAGCGACTGCGCCAAGGGGGCTTGGACATAGTTCGGGAACGCTTCTCGTGGTCGAAGAGCGCCGCCGACCTCGAGCGAATCCTCGAAGCAGCCGGCAGAGGCGAGATCGACCACCGCCGCCATACCGGCCCACTGCTTCGCACCCCGCCCGCCAATCCGACTCTGTCCTTGGTAGTACTCCCGTGGGATCAGAAGCTACTCACCGAGAAGTGCGTCACCAGCCTCCGCCTCCATACCGACGTTGAGTACGAGCTCGTGATCGTCGATAACGGCTCACAGCCGGTGGCCCGCTCCTACGCCGAACAAGCCGCCGACACGGCGATTCTCAATGAGACCAACCTGGGCTTCGCCGTAGGCATGAACCAGGGGCTGGCGGCCGCGACCGGGGAATACGTTGCCTTCATCAACAACGACACTGTCTTCCGGGCCAACTGGGCGAGTCAGGTACTCGAGACCCTTGCCCGGCACCCGAAGGCTGGAATCGTCGCGCCGGCAGTCACAGCCGCTTCAAATCCGATCAACGTGCTCACCGAGCCGGGAACCCGAACCTATGCGATTCCTCCCTTCTCGGCGCCCCCGGGAGCGGTGGTGTGGGTGATGAAGACGGACACGGCGCGCGCTCTTGGCGGCTTCCCCGAGTACTACGAGGTGGCGAGCGGCGAGGATGTCGATCTCGCTTTTCGCGTGTGGGTGAATGACCTGGACGTCGTCATCGACGAACGAGTGCTGGTCACCCACGTTTCCAAGGGAACCGCCGGAACCAAGCTCGACGATTGGAAGGGGCTCTGGCGGAAGAACCGGGAACGGTTCCTGTCCCTCTGGACAGATCCGCGACTGGACTTGCCCCGGCTGGACTCCTGCCCGGAACCGGTCTGGTCCCGCAATAGGGCAACGGCCATGGCCGCTGCCGGCTGGATGAAGCAGTACTTCGATACGCGAGATGCTCTCTATGCCACCCAGAAGCGGGTCACCGACACCCGGGATGAGGTCAGAACCCAGGAGCGAGAGCGATACGACCGACTTCGCAATCGTCGGTCTGTGCGCGCTGCGCTGACGCTCAGCCGCGCCGCCGAGCCGCTGGTGCGAGGAGTCCGCCGGCTGCGCGATCGTTTCTGAGGGGGCACCGAGCCGGCTGGTCTCCGATGGTGGCGTATAGTGGGCAAATCATGCTCAACGGTAAGAATATCCTGATCACCGGCGGCACCGGCTCGTTCGGAAAGCGGTTTGCCGCTACCGCGCTGACCCGGTTTTCCCCCAGCAAGGTGATCATCTACAGCCGCGATGAACTCAAGCAGTTCGAGATGCAACACCTCGAACCGTTCTCGTCTCACGATTCGACGCTGCGCTGGTTCATCGGCGACGTTCGCGACGAGAAGAGGCTGCGCAAGGCCCTGGAGGGAGTCGACGTAGTAGTGCATGCCGCTGCGATGAAGCAGGTGCCTGCTGCCGAGTACAACCCTTTCGAGGCCGTCAAGACAAACATCCTCGGTGCCGAGAACGTCATCAACGCGTCGATGGACAACGGCGTCCAGCGAGTCATCGCCCTCAGCACCGACAAGGCGGCCGCACCGATCAACCTATACGGGACGACCAAGCTGGCGTCGGACAAGCTCTTCATCGCCGCCAATAACCACCGCGGCAATCGTGACATCCGGTTTGCCGCCGTGCGCTACGGCAACGTGATGGGCAGCCGTGGTTCGGTGATCCCATTCTTCATCGAGAAGGCCAAGACCGGTGTCCTCCCCATCACCGACCCCGAGATGACCCGTTTCAACATCACCCTGCAACAGGGCGTCGACTTTGTCATTGACTGTCTCGAGCGTATGTGGGGCGGCGAGTTGTTCGTCCCCAAGATCCCTTCCTACCGGATCCTCGACGTCGCCGAAGCCGTAGATCCCGACGCCAGGATCGAGATCGTGGGCATCCGGCCCGGCGAGAAGGTTCACGAGGACCTCATCACGCGAACGGACTCACTGTCGACCGTTGAGTTCGACGACTACTACGTCATCAAGCCCTCGTATCGACAGTGGGACGAAGAGGAGTTCCGGCTGACGAGCAGTACCTCGCCCGGCACACCGACGGAGCCGGGATTCCACTACAGCAGCGACGCCAACAAGGTGTTTCTGACTGTCGAGCAACTCCGGGACCTCATCGCGACGGAGATCGGATGACCAAGCGCTTCGTCCCCTACGGACGACAGATCATCGACGAAGCGGACATCGAGGCCGTAGCTGCGGTGATGCGCGGCGACTGGCTCACAACCGGGCCGGCGGTGGCACAGTTCGAGGAGGCGTTCTCCGACTTCGTTGGTGCCCAATACGGTGTTGCGGTTTCCAACGGCACGGCGGCCCTCCACGTCGCTGCTCTGGCTGCTGGTTTCGGGCCCGGAGACGAGGTGATCGTTGCCGCGATGACCTTTGCTGCGAGCGCCAACATGGCTCGCTACGTAGGTGCCGACGTTGTATTCGCCGATGTGCGCAGCGACACCCTGACGATCGACCCAAATCACGTTGCCTCGCTCATCACCGACCGCACCAGGGCCATTGTTGCCGTTGACTTTGCGGGAGTGCCGTGCGACCTCGACGAGCTCCGGTCGCTATGCGAGCAGCATGATCTGCTGCTCATCGAGGATGCGTGCCACGCACCGGGTGGGACCTACCGCGGGCGACCGATCGGCAGTATCGCCGACCTCTCCATCTTCAGCTTCCATCCGGTCAAGCATCTCACTACGGCCGAAGGCGGCATGGTCACAACCGACAGCCCCGAGCTAGCCGAGCGGATGAGGCAATACCGCAATCACGGGATCAAGACCGACTTCCGCCAGCGTGAGGAGCAGGGAACCTGGGCGTACGACATGGCTGCGCTGGGGTTCAACTACCGGCTCCCTGATCTGAACTGTGCGCTCGGGATTTCGCAGCTCGCCAAGCTCCCCGATTGGGTAGAGGCCAGGCGCCGGATCGCGGCCCGCTACAACACAGCGTTTGCCGATTTCGACGGACTTCGGACCCTCACCGAGCCGGAGGACCGTACCGCCTCCTGGCACCTCTTCCCGGTCATCTTCGAGGGCCCCGACAGTGCTGCCATCCGGGCTTCGGCCTTCGAGAACATGCGGGCTGCTGGAATCGGCGTCAACGTTCACTACCTTCCCGTCTACCTCCACTCCTACTACCGCAATCTTGGCTACGAGCCGGGCTTGTGCCCCGTTGCCGAGACGGCCTATGCAGGGCTTCTGTCCCTTCCGATGTGGCCCGGCCTGACCGATGAGGAACAAGACCGGGTTGTGGAGATGGTCGGTGCCGCGGTTGGCGCCTAGATCATGGTGACGGGAACCAGCAACGGAGCCACGGTCGCCGTAGTCCCCGCTCGGGGCGGCAGCAAGCGCATTCCCCGCAAGAACATCCGCCCGTTCCGCGGCACTCCCCTACTGGTCCGTACCATCAACCTTCTTCGCCAAACGAGCGTATTTGATCGGGTCGTGGTCTCGACCGACGACACCGAGATTGCCGAACTGGCAACTGCCGCCGGAGCCGAAGCTCCGTTCCTGCGCCCCGCCGAGCTTGCCGATGACCACACAGGCGCCAGACCCGTGATCATCCATGCGATCGAGACTCTGGAATCGCAGAGCGGAACGCAGCTGGGCTCTGTCTGCATCGTCTACCCCACTGCGGTGTTCATCGAGCCTCGCGATCTGGAAGAGAGCTTCGAGCAGCTTCGCTCCCAGCGCGTCGACTTCGTGTTCTCCGCCGCCGGGTTCGATTCCCCAATTCAGCGGGCTCTTCGAGTTCGATCCGACGGGATCTGCGAGCTGATGTGGCCCGAGCACACATTGACCCGATCACAAGACCTCGAGGAGGCTTATCACGACGCCGGCCAGTTCTACTGGGGCCATCGCGATTCCTGGCTTGCAGGCCGGCCGGTCTTCCAGTCCCGGTCACTACTCCACATCCTCCCGCGATGGCGAGTCCAGGACATCGACACCGAAGAGGACTGGCACCGGGCGGAGCTCATCCACAGGATGTTGAGTGACGAGTAGCAGCCCACGAGTGCTGGTACGTGCCGACGGTGGTCGGGAAGTCGGTGGTGGTCACGTAATCCGATGCATCACGCTTGCCGACTCGCTGCGGCGACGCGGCGCCGACGTGACGTTTGCCCTACGTGACGATACCGGTGGCTTCGTCGAGAGGATTGTGCAGGCCGGTCACGCGGTCCGCCGCATGCCGGACCAGCCGCTGCCGCATTCGCTGCTCTCCGGTCCTTGGCCACACGAGCTTCAAGAGCTCGATCTGAGCCTCGTCCTGGAGTTGGCATCCGGGCCATTCGATGCCGTCGTCGTTGACCACTACGGGCTCGACGCGCACTGGGAGAATGGCGTCAAACGCCATACCTCACGTGTCCTTGCCATTGATGATCTCGCCAATCGCCGCCATGACGTCGACATCATCGTTGACCAGAATTGGTACGGCGGCGAAACGATGTCGCGCTACCACGGGCTGGTTGACGAGGAGACCTTGCAGTTGCTGGGGCCCCGCTACGCGCTGCTCCAATCCGCCTACGCGGCGGCACGTCGTCACCTCCCGGAACGACACCACCCTCCGCATCGAATCGTTGTTTCCTTCGGCGGCTCCGACCCCAAGAACGAGACTGAGCGAGTTCTTGCCGGGCTATCGACGGACGAGTTCCGCGACATTGCAGTCGATGTCGTAGTCGGCGCCAGGAGCGCCCTCACCGACCGATCGGCAGAGGCGATCCGACGCCGACCCAACACCGAGCTTCATGTTGGGCTGCCGACGATGGCGAACCTGCTTCTGGACGCCGATCTCGTCATTGGCGCCAGCGGCTCGGGAACCTGGGAGCGACTCTGCCTCGATGTGCCTGCGATCGTGACCACCACCTCGGCTGCACACTCGGGGGTTACTTCTGCGCTCGCCTCTGCTGGTATCACGGTCTGGGCCGGCATAAGCGGAGAGGTCTCCGGAGACGACTATCGGGAGCTGCTGCTGGACTACATGGCGAAGCCTCCGCCACCATCGCCTCCTCTCGTTGATGGCCGCGGGGCGGAACGGATCGCTCTTGCCCTCACAGCCGACCTGGCAGGCAAGCTGACGCTTCGACCGGCGACCTCGCTCGACGTCCCCCAGTTCATCGGCTCCGATCCTTCCGGCCCACCCGGAGAAGGCCGGCAGCTAGATGGCCCTGAAGTCTGGGCAGCCGAGCGATCTCGCTTCTGGCGTGGTCTCGACGACACCGCGACGGCTTTGCTGGTCGTCGAAGTCGACGGTACCCCGGTCGGCCGCGCTCGGGCCGACCTGAAGGATGAGAGCGTACGGGTCGCCTACTCACTCGATGACCATGCGTCTGCAATGCGCCTGGCGGCCGATATCGAAGCACGGCTCGGACCCGGGGCCTGGAGAATCGACGGCAACCATCTGTGGTTCGTTGCTGCTGCGCCGCCACACCAACTCCCTGATCGCGGCGCCTCTCTCTACGCCTCGTTCGAGATACCCGCTGGTACCATCGCTCCAACCGAGCCAGGGTCGTGAACCGGCACCCTGCAGCGATTCCTAACGGCACCGAGCTACCCCCAACAACAATCGAGACCTCATGTCCCAGAAAAGCGCCTTGATCCTCGGCACGCTCGCCGGCCAGGTCGATGCCGTCGACCTCCTTCACGACAAGGGATGGGTTGTGCACACGTGCGGTCATCGGCGCGAAGGGCCTGGCGTCACCGCCGCCGACGGCTTCCATCTGGTCGACATTCTCGATGTGGACGCTGTCGCCGAGCTCGCCGCCGATCTCGAGGTGGACGTCGTCTATTCGGTCGGATCCGACATCGCCATGCCGACGGTCGCTCGGGTGAGCCAACAACTCGGTCTCCCCGGCTTCCACAGCGTGGAGCTAACCGACACTCTGCAACGGAAGGACCTGCTTCGCCGCCGCCTCGCCGCTGCCGACCTCAGCCCGGTCGCCCACAGGAGCCTGTCTTCGATCGATGACCTCGAAGGCTTTGCCACCTTCCCGGCGATTGTGAAGCCGTCCGATAGCCAGGGGCAGCGTGGCATCACGGTTGTGGAATCGCCCGCCGCGGCAGGTGAGGCCGTCATCGCTGCTTTGGGCCAGTCGTCCTCCGGGACCGCAATCATCGAGGAATGGCTCGATGGGCCCGAGATCTCGGTTCACGCATTTGTCGTCGACGGTGCGGTCAGGTTCTTCCTGCCTTCGGATCGTCTCGTCTGGGAAGGGGACCTGATCGGCGTTGCGGCAGGCCACGTGCTGCCGGCACACACCCTGGATCCTGCGACAGAACCTGAGGTGCGCAACATCGTCGAGAGTTTCGTTTCCGCCTTCGCCGTTGTGACCGGGCCGCTCTATTTCCAGATGAAACTGACGCCACGCGGTCCACGGATCATCGAGGTGGCATCACGATTTGATGGTTGCCATCTCTGGCGACTGATTCTCCAGCACACCGGGTTCAATTTGATGGAGGCCGCATTTGATCTCCTGACCGGTGAGCCCTGGCGCGATCCTGAGCCGTTTGATGACACAACGACCGACTCGCTCTTCTTCCATCTCGGCCCCCCGGGACGAGCGTTCCATGCGGCCGACTACCCGACGTCAGGAAACGTCACCTTCAGCGAGATCCAGGTCGACGAGGGCGCGCTGCCCCGAGACGCAAATGGTGTCGTCTGCCGGATGGGCTACTACATGAAGACCGAGCTGCAATGAAGGTCGCAGTCACCGGAGCCAGCGGATTCATAGGCTCACATCTCACTGCGCACCTTCGGTCCCATGGGCACACGGTTGTCGGACTGGGCAGAGCGGCGGACGGGATCACCATGGCCCCGATGGGCGCCACCAACGAAACGGCGATAGGGGCTGATCTCCGCGATCTCCTGCATGGCGTCGACGCCGTTGTCCACCTGGCCGCCAGGCAACAGGACAGCCCGACAACGCCCCTCGCCGACTATCTCCAGCCAAACGTCCTACTCACGGAAGCTCTACTCCGCGCGGCAAGGGATGCCGGCGTGCTGCGGTTCGTTGCCGCCTCATCCAGACTGGTCTACCCGTCGCGCATCAACTCCCCCGCCACCGAGGATCAGGCCGGAGATCCCGACGGGTTCTACGGCCTCAGCAAAGTTATCGCAGAGAACCTGGTCCGCCTCCACACCACCGATGGCACTCTCTCCGGGCTGGCGCTGCGCATCGGTCAGGTGTACGGCCGTGGCGACCAGGGTCGCGGAGTGTTGCCGCGGTTTGTCGACGATGCTCGCAACGGCAGACCACCCACCGTCGCCGGAGAGGGGAAGGCGGTTCGCGACTTCGTCTACGTTGACGATGTTGTGACAGCTTTCCGGCTTGCCCTGGAGACCGACACAACCGCTCCGGCGATCAACATCGGTGGCGGCGGGCATTCGATACGTGAGCTGGCTATTGCCGCAACCCAGGCGGTCGGTATGGACGAAGCTGCGATCCAGTACACCCCGGTAGCGGACGAGGACACCTCGCACTACAGCCTGAATTGTGAGCTTGCATCCGAACAGCTCGGTTGGTCACCGGCCGGATCGCTCGTGGATTCGATCAAGCGATACCTGGCTGCGACCGGCTAGCGACGCCGGGGCCAGAAACCGGCTGCACAACTAGGATTGTTGTGTCTCAGGCATCTGTCGCCTGCGGGTCCCGGTTAGGGCCACGATCATGGGAGTTGAGAGCGATGACCATCCGGATCGGCAAGACCGCGGTAGGGCCCGATCACGATCCATACGTGATTGCGGAGTTGTCCGGCAACCATGATGGCTCGCTGGATCGTGCCCTGGCGATCGTCGATGCTGCCGCAGCCGCCGGTGTTCAGGCGGTGAAGCTGCAGACCTACACGGCCGACACCATGACGCTCGATGTCGACCGCGAGGAGTTCCTGATCAGCAATCCGGATTCCCTCTGGCATGGGCGAACCCTTTATGACCTCTACGAGGAAGCGCACACGCCATGGGAATGGCATAAGCCGATCATGGATCGGGCGAAGAGCCATGGCATCGACTGCTTCAGCTCCCCGTTCGACGCATCGGCAGTCGATTTCCTCGAAAGCCTCGACGTGCCGGCCTACAAGATCGCCTCGCTCGAGATAACCGACATCCCGCTCATCGAGCGCGTGGCTGCGACCGGGCGACCGGTGATCATCTCGACCGGCATTGCGACACTCGAGGAGATCGATGATGCGGTCAACGCTGCCCGCACAGCAGGATGCCAGGACCTGATCCTGCTGAAATGCACGAGCAGCTATCCCACTGAGCCCGACGATGCGCACCTCAGGTCGATGGGCGATCTCAGAGATCGGTACGGCTGTCAGGTTGGCCTATCGGACCACACCCTGGGCATCGGCGTACCGGTCGCAGCGATCGTGCTCGGGGCAACGGTCATCGAGAAGCACATCACGCTCGATCGATCGGGCGGCGGCGTCGATGCAGCCTTCTCTCTCGAGCCCGACGAGTTTGCCTCGCTGGTAATCGAAGGCAGCCGGGCCCGCCGCGCCCTTGGTTCGGCCGAGTACCACACATCCGCCAGCGAAGCGACCAGGAGCCGGCGACGCTCGCTCTACATAACGGAGGATCTCGAGGCCGGCGCCGAGCTGAGTGCCGACAACATGCGCAGCATCCGCCCCGGGCTCGGACTGCCGCCGAAGCACTACTCCAGTTTGCTGGGTCGAAGGGTCGGCGGGGACGTACCGCGCGGCACTCCGGTCACCTGGGACCTGCTCGAGGGCGAATAGCCGCTGGCTCTAGAGGGCCTCGCCGACCTCGAGCTCAGTGGCGTAGTACTTCAGCTCGTGCTCGAGCAGTGCCTCGTAGCCACCCGGCCGGCAGCAGGCGGCGATAGTGTCGAGCATCTCCCCGACCCGTCCGGTTGGGAAGGTGTCGGCGTCGAGTGTCGTGTAGTCCCGCACGGGGAAGTCGCGCACAACAAGCCCGGGGATCCCTCGACTCAGGCCTTCGAGAAGGGCAGAGGATCCCATCGAAACCGAGACAAAGAGCATGTTGGGAAGATCCATTCGCAAAGGATGCTCCAGAACTCGCTCCCACTGATCCGAAGATCCAATCAACTGCGCCAGCCACATCTCGTGCTCACCGGTGTGGCCGCGCGGCTTGAAGAACACGTTCAACGAGTGCTTCTTCTTCAACTTCTCCAGACCTGCAAACAGATCGCGATACGACTTCTCGTGGAGATCACGATCGAGGATCGGCATGTGCCGCAGCACCGACCGGCCACCGATTATCACCACGGAGAGCGGCAGAGACTCATCGACCCGGGTGTTGCGGGTCGGAGGGTCGAGCATCACAGATGGTGAGTGCGTCACCTTCATCTCGGGGAACCGCTTCCTCCACTGCTCGCAGCCAGCCTGCGTGACCGCATGGACCTCGTCGAACGACTCGGCCCGCCGCTCGTTCACGTGTACCGGGTTTGCCGAGTGCGGCCAGAGCACCACCCGGCCGCCATTCGCCTTGACTGCGTTGGCAAACAGGACCGCGTCTGTGAAGAGGTGGTCGCACACGTGTACTTCCTCGATCTCACGAGCAGCCACCTGTGCGAAGGCACGGGCAGAGAGCCCGGAGAGGTAGTCATGGAGCGCCCGGTCGAGCCAGGTCAGCCAGTCCCCGCCAAGCTCTGCGGACACCTCGATACGTGCAGTCGGCTCCAGTCCGTCTGCCGGATGAAGAGGCACCCCGTGCAAGACCGCAGCCGGCCACAGATCGAACCGAAACTCCGGGAGCTGAGTCAGGCTGGGATGGAACGAGGCTTGAGGCTCAATCGGGAACTGCTGGCGCAGCGACCGGTCGTACGCGAACTCCTTGACGACAGATCCAGACGAATAGACGAGGGTCTGCCCCAGGGCGCCGACAACTCGACGCACCGAGCGGATACCGGCGGGAACCAATACCCGCGGGTTGGTGGAATCGCTTGTTCTCTGGACCTCGCCGCGCGGTAGGAGTGAGCGCACGCCGGGAACGAACCTCAGCTTGGGCTTCGATGGGGGGTCACCGTGGTGGTAGCGGCAGAGGAACGCGTTCACCCCGCGGCGCCGCAGCTCGAAGTAGAGATAGAGAACATCGAAGTCACTGAATGAGTAGCCGTCGATGTAGCGGTACGTGTCCGTTGGACCCTCAATGAAGACCGGGCTCGAGTCATCCTGGGCGGCGATGTCTTCGGCCAGCCGCTTCATCGGCTCGTAGAGGCACAGCTCGTGAAATACGAAGAAGAGCACTGCCTCGCCGAGGGCGTCGGCCTCGAGCAGTGGCCGGTCCGCAAACCGACGGGCGTATTCCGCCGAGACCTCGCGGGCCCTCTTCAGCACGAGGTTCTCCGGGGCTGTCATCTCATCCCAGGCATCCCGCTCGCTGATCTGCCGAACCCTCTTCTCGATGCCCTTCGGCGTCAGATAGCGGCCGGCCTTGATTTGGAGTTCGATTGAGGAGTCATAGGGAACCCGGAGGATGTGCACGCTGCCGAGCTCGGTGGACAGCTCCGAGCGAGCCGGGCGGAAACCGTCGAGGGTCTCCTCGTTGCGGGCGCACAGAGCCGAGATCGGATCGTTGGCAAGCCCGGATCCACCCACACAGATCCGCGACATCAGCGGATGCCCCTCGAGGTCGACGCCGAGCTCGGAAGCGATCGCCGGCTTGCCTTCGTCGTGGCGGAGATCGAGGTAAGCAGCGGCCAGATCGAACGCTATCGAGTGATCATCCGGATGGGCCTTCGCCCCGTGACGCAGGATCTCCAGCGCGGCCTCGGGCAGGTCGGCACTCTCGAACGATGCCCCAAGCGACCGGTACAGCATCGGGCTCGGTTGGAACGAAAGCTCCTGTTCGATTGAGGGCCAGTCGCTGATCAGCGCCTCCCAAGCCTCCTCGTACCACGGCCATTCCGATCCGCGACGGGGGAACACCGTCTTGTTCACCTGACCATTGGACAGACGGATCCGAGCCTCCAGGATGTCATTCCAAATCGAAACGGCCTCCGGCCAATCGCGGCGCGCCATCGCTAACTCGGCAGCGTGCCCGACCAGGGTGAGCTCGTAGGAGTAGCGCTCCAGCCCAATTGCGAGTGTCTTTCCCGCTGCTTCCAGATCGCCCTGACGACCGTGAGCCAGAGCGAGACGCAGATGGGCTTTCCACTGGACCTGTGAGCCAAATCTATCGAGCACGTGCTGGAAGCGATTGACGGCTTCGGGCCAATCCTCTTCGATCATCGACATCTGCGCCCATGTGGTTGCCATCTCGACAATGTCGGGGAAGTGTTGATAGCCCAGCTCCGCGGCTTCCACCGAAGCCGGGATATCGCCTATCTGCTCGTAGCAGTTGGCCAGGCCCCGGTACGGCTTCCACGATGCAGTCGGCCCATATTGCTCGAGCACCTCCACCCATCGCTCGACTGAAGCCGCCCACTCTTCGTCGAACATGGGCAGTCCCGCCCAGAGCGACGCCAACTCAACCGATTCCGGGAACATCTCGCGACCCCGGGCGGCAATTGCCCCTGCAGTCCCCAGCCGCCCTAGCTCGGTGTAGGAGACGATCAAGCCTCGATAAGCGCTCCACGACGAAGAGGGGCCAAAGCGGTCGAGAAGCTGTTCCCAACGTCTAATGGCCTCGGCCCAGTTGCCATCAGCCATAGGCATGCGGGCCCAAGACGCCGTGAGATTGACCCACTCACGGTCCAGCTTCTGCTTGCGAGGTAGCTGCGATGCGGGTGGCTTCGGACCGGCGGGAGGGAGCAGGCCCAGCTTCCGGGCGGATCGTCCTGCCAATCGGCGAAGCCGGCGGACAGCTGGACTCGGTCTCTCGCTTGCCAATTCTGCTCCTGGATTTCTCAAGCTGGTCGCGCCGCGGCTCACCTGGAGGGTTCGTCGCAGCCCGGTTTAGCATAGCTATCCACCCCTTCCGCGAAGGACTCCGTTGGACGCAACTTCACGACCCTGGCGCCTGGGCTACGTGCCCGCCCTCGACGGCCTGCGCGGGATTGCTGTTGCCCTGGTTCTGATGAATCACACCGGCTTGCCGTTCACGGGCACCGCCGGGACCGTCGGGGTGAATGTGTTCTTCGTCCTCTCCGGCTTCCTGATCACCCGACTCCTGATCGAGGAGAAGGAGAAGCACGGCTCGATCTCGCTGCGCCAGTTCTACATGAGGCGGGTATTGCGCATCTTCCCGGCGATGTACGTGTATCTGGCGGTTACGGCGGTCGTCGGCTACATCTTCCGCGAGCCACTGAACCAGATCCTCTATGCGGGGCTGTACGTCTCGAACCTGGTTCGCGCCGGCGGCAACTCCATGCCGCTCATGCCACACACCTGGTCCCTGGCAATGGAAGAGCAGTTCTACCTCATCTGGCCGGTGCTCATCGTGGTGGTGTTCGGTGCGGCGAGCCTGGCCGGGGCGAAGAGCATCGCGGCGCGGATCGCGATTGGCGGGATCGCCGTTTCCCTCGTGGCCCGGTTTGCGCTCGGCATGTCCGGTGCGTCGCTGCTTCGCCTCCACAACGGCCCCGATCTTGCGGCAGCAGTACTGCTTCTCGGGTGTCTTCTTGCCGTCTGGATCAGCGACCGGGCCGCGCCGCTTGCGCACCCGGCCGCCTGGGTAGCCGGCATGGCGGTGATTCTGGCCTCCTCGCTGGGCGAGAAGAGCACCAGCTTCTACATGACGTGGCTTCTCATCGCCGTGGTCGGTTCCGGGCTGGTGATTGGTCATCTGGCCCTGAGCCGATCGCCAACATGGATCAATCGCGTGATGACCCTCTCGCCCCTGCTCTACCTCGGCAAGATCTCGTACGGCCTCTACCTGTGGCACTACACCGTGTACTTCGTGGTCAAGAAGAACGTGACTGTGTACCCGTACAAGCCGCTGCTTCAGATCTCACTGTCGCTCATCGTCGCTGCGCTCTCGTACCGATACATCGAACGGCCTTTCCTCAGGTGGAAGGACCGCCTTCGTCAGCCGGATCCGGAGCGAACCGCGTCTCCTGCGCTTGTCTGACCTCACGTGTCGCCTGCCCGAGCAGGCCCGAGCCTCGGCTTGTCCGGGATTACCATGCGGCCCAGACCGGATCCGGTCGATGACGGAGGACGCCAAATGAAGGTTGTGCTGCTTGCGGGAGGCCGTGGAACCCGGCTGGCAGAAGAAACAACGGTCCGGCCGAAGCCGATGGTGGAGATCGGCGGTGTCCCCCTGCTTGTGCACCTGATGCGGTGGTACGCCGCGTTCGGCCACACCGAGTTCGTCATCGCGTGCGGCTATCTGGGCCACATCATCAAGGACTACTTCAGCCGATTCCACCTGCAGAACACGGACTTCACGGTTGATCTTGCAACCGGGCAGACCAGGCTGCTCGGCAATCCCCCGGCAGAGTGGACGGTCACCCTCGTCGACACAGGCCTCGAAACGATGACCGGCGGCCGGCTACGGCGGCTCCGCGACCTGCTCGGGGACGAGACATTCATGATGACCTACGGGGATGCCCTCTCTGATGTAGACGTCAATGCACTCGTAGAGGCACACGCAGCATCAGGCCGGCTCGCCACGGTCACTGCGGTACGCCCCCCGGCCCGCTTCGGCTCACTCGTCATAAACGATAAGGGTCAGGTTGTGCGGTTCGAAGAGAAGATCGCCGCATCCGAGGCACGTATCAACGGAGGCTTCTTCGTGCTCGAGCCACCGGTTCTCGACTACATCGACGGTGACGCAACTTCATTTGAGAGGGCGCCGCTGGAACGGCTGGCTACAGAGGGCCAACTCAACGCCCGTCACCACGACGGCTTCTGGAAGCCGATGGACACCCTGCGGGATCGGATCGAGTTGGAGGACATCTGGGCATCCGGTGAGGTGCCCTGGCTCCCGCAAGCGTCGACATGACCATGGATATCGCCACCTGGGGAAGCATCTACAGCGGCAAGCGAGTACTGGTCACGGGCCACACGGGGTTCAAGGGAAGCTGGCTCACTCTGTGGTTGCGGCGCCTTGGAGCTTCGGTCGGTGGTTTGGCCTTGCCGGCCACCCAGTATCAGCAGCCCTTGTTCGAAGCACTGGGAGGAAGCGGGGCTCTGGACTACGAGAGGCTCGACGACATCCGCGATGGAACAGCATTTCAGGCCGCGATAAGGGAATACGAGCCCGATCTGGTCTTTCATCTAGCTGCACAGCCTCTTGTCCGTGCCTCCTATGACGCCCCCGTTGACACCTTTGCAACCAACACCCTGGGAACCGCTCACGTGTTGGAGGGACTGAGAACGGCGAAGGGCGTCTCCGGGGCTGTGATCGTCACCACCGACAAGTGCTACGAAAACCACGAACAGGGCCGTCCCTTCGCCGAGAACGATGCAATGGGAGGCCACGATCCCTATTCGGCGTCGAAGGGCGCAGCGGAGATCATCACGGCGAGCTACGCCCGATCGTTCTTCTCAGCCGAGCAGGATCCGATCGTCGCTACGGCGCGATCGGGCAATGTCATCGGCGGAGGAGATCTCGCCCCCGACCGTCTGATCCCGGATGTCATTCGGGCAATGGATGCCGGGACCCAGGTGAAAATCCGGTCGCCGCTGGCGGTACGCCCGTGGCAACACGTGCTGGAGCCGCTTGCCGGATATCTCGAGCTGGGAAGTCGCATTCTGAGCGGCGATCGGACAGCCTCCGGGGGTTGGAACTTCGGGCCTCGCCCGGGAGACGTCGCAACCGTTGTCGACGTACTGGCCATCGCCGAGCAAACCCTCGGGTCGAGCCTGCCGCCGATCGTGTACCAGACCGATCCCCAACCCTACGAAGCGACGACTCTGTCGCTCGACATCACCAAGGCCACCAGCCAACTCGGGTGGTTTCCGGTCTTCACCAACGATGACCGCGTGAGGATGACGTTCGAGTGGTACGCACTTCGGGCCGAGGGTGCCGATGCACTGCACCAGACCTCCTTGGACCAACTCCGCTCCTATGAGGCTGCGGCCACCACTCCGAGTAAGACCCGCTGATGGCAAACGAACCATCCTCATGGGCGGAAAGCAGGGTCCTCATCTCGGGGGGAACGGGCTTCCTTGGCTCGCGACTCCACGAGCGTCTCGCCGGATACGGAGCGAGCACCGCTCTTGTCGTCAGACCCGGTCGGTCCTCGCCGATCGGCGGCGCCACCGAGATCGGCTGGGCCGGCAACGTCGCCGACCTTGTCGCAAGCGCCACTGCCTTCGCCCCTACGCACATCTTCCATGTCGCGGCAGCCGGTGGAGCGGACCACAACACGACCGACATCCAGGACATACTCGATGCCAACGTCACCCTCGGCACCGCTCTCCTCGAAACGGCCCATCGCCAGCAGGAGATCACCTCTGAGCTAGTGCCGGTTGTCGGCACGGGTACCTACTCGCAGGCTGCAGAGCCTGCGCCGGAGTATCGGCCCAACTCTCTCTATGCGGCCACCAAGCAGGCTTTCGACGACATCGCCGAGCACTACCGCAGCAATGAGTCTCTCCCAGCAATCCAGCTGCGCCTGTTCGATGTCTATGGGCCCCGGGATCCACGACCTCGATTCCTCAATCTGCTGGCGGATGCGGTGCGGACCGGCAAGCCGCTTCGAGCAACCGCCGGAGAGCAACTGGTCAGCTTCGTTCATGTCGAGGATGTCATCGACGCCCTCCTTCACAGCTGCCGGCTGGTCGAGGGAGCACCGGACCGTTGCAAGACCTACTCGGTGCGAGGCGGTGAGCTCGCCCCGCTGCGGTCGACTATCGAACGCCTGATCGCCGACGTCGACGCCGAGGTGACAATCGAATGGGGAGCACGACCGTACCGACGAACGGAAGCGATGCGGCCACACGCGGGCGAGACTTTGCCGGGTTGGTCTCCGCTGATCGAGCTTGCCGACGGATTCCGAGAACTGCTGGGTGACATATGAGCAATGAGCCAACGCTGATATCGATAGTCGTGCCGGCAATGAACGAGGCGGAGAATGTGCCCGAGCTGTACTCACGGGTCGCCAAGGTCTTCTCGAAGCTGGCGGACTATGACTTCGAGCTCGTTATCACCGACAATCATTCGAGCGACGACACCTACGAGATCTGTGAGCAACTGGCCCGATCTGATCCCCGCGTCAAGGTCTTCCGGTTCTCACGCAACTACGGCTTCCAGCGGTCGATCTACGCCGGCTATCTGCTCTCGACAGGAGCAGCGGCAATCCAGCTGGACGCCGACCTGCAAGATCCCCCGGAGCTGATTCCCCAGATGCTCGAGCACTGGCGGGCCGGGGCGAACGTGGTGTTTGGTGTCCGTGTGAAGCGCAAAGGCGAGTCGGCGTTTATGTCGGCGATCCGCCGGACCTTCTATCGGATGATCGATTTCCTGAGTGAGGACCCACTCCCCCGCGACGCAGGAGATTTCCGGCTCATCGACCGGGCCGTCATCGAGGTCCTGCGACATAGCTACGACGCAACGCCCTACCTGCGGGGCACGATTGCGGCAATGGGGTTCACCCAGGTTGGTTTCGAGTACTCCCGTGACACGCGCACGCGCGGCAAGACGAAATTCAACTGGCGTTCGCTATTCGGCCTGGCTGCCGATGGTGTGATGAACCACTCGGTGAAACCACTCCAGCTTGCCACCGCAGCGGCGGTGATTGTCAGCGTCCTAGCCGCGATCGGCGTTGTCGGCTACACCGTGGGACGCTTGTATTTCGGCCAGGACTGGCCTCCCGGCTTCGCCACCTTGGCATTGATCCAGTTGATCGGTATCTCGCTCAACGCGCTCTTCCTCGGGATTATCGGCTCCTACGTGGGCCGGCTACTACGCCAGTCGAAACGCTCGCCGGTGGTCGTGATCGAACGAAGCTCCGAAGTCGACGCGGAATCCACGGCGCTGATGCACAAGAGCTCGATCCTCACCACCCGGCTCATCGGTCCCGAACAGTTACCGGAAGAGGGGCCTTCCCCCCACCCGCCGCCTACGTGATTCGGTACAGCCGGATGGTGCCCAGTTCGCTCGGGTTGTCGATCTCGAGCATCAGCTCGAGCCCGACGGCGTCGGCATTGACCACAAGCACGCTGGAGATCACGTGGGTGATCCCCAGGTCATCGTAGGCCGCCGGGTCCACGAGCAGCTCCAACTCCCCGTCTTTGGGTGCGTACGAGGCGCTGGGACGCTTCAGATCAGGTTGAAAGACGTAGGCTCGCGAGCCCCAGCGATCGAAGTAGATCCGGTCCTCGTCGGTCATCTGGTCCAGCGCAGGCGCGATCAGTGACCTGAATCGGCGCTTGTATTCGAGCGGGTACGTGCTCCAGTAGCCGTCTGCCGATTCGATGCCGCTGGCGATAGCTACTGCCGGATGTATCCCGATGGACACCGAGTAGATCCCATTGTCGGCGTCGATGGCATCGCTGATCTCCGACATAGTCTCGAAGGCGTAGAACTCGCCGATCGTCAGGGACGTTGGAGCGTCGAGAAACCGCTGAGCAGACACAACAACGATGGACTGAACGGCAATGGACAAGACAATGAACGCGGTAACCAACTGCCGGCGGATTCCTTCTCCGGCGAGCAGATCGGTGATGATGCTGAGGGCAATGGCGACGAGCAGATAGATGATGGCCGGCTCTATCCAGCGGATACGTTCCAGCTGAAAGCGGCCCCAATCGTCCAGCAAGCGGCCGATGACCTCGACCTCGAAGGGGTACCAGACGATCTCGAATAGCGCGCCGATGACGAGAACGCCGACAAGAGCACCGGCAATAACCAAGAGCTGTCGGTCGATCCGTCTCCACCCACGGATCAGCAGAATGATCGCAATCGCAAACACGAGCGCCAGCACGAGCGACTTTCCCATCCAAACGTGCGAAAGTTCGGTGCTGAGCATCCCCGGCACGTCGGCAAGGCGAGACAATCCGAGTTCGTACTCACGCCCGATCTCGGCACGATGGGTCGGTTCACCGGCAATGTTCTCCCAGATGAGCCGCCAATCGACAATGAGCACCGACAGACCCATAACGGCTGCGCCGCGTAGCAGTGGCACAGCCCGGCTGCGCAGAATGGGATACAGGAGGATTGCGACCAGCGCCAACAGAAAGGTGTAGGGAATCGTTGCGTATGACGGCGCGATGAGCGGAAACAGGGCGAAAACGAAGTACGCCCCTCTGTCGAGTCGCCCTGTCTCGAGCGCTCGGATCACTGCGGCGACCAGGAACGGGGCTGCGGCAATGGCCCCAAACGCAGGCATGAAGAATGGCAACAGTGAGTAGATCGTCGCTACCCCGTACACGATTAATCGGCGCTCACCGAGTCCCGCGGTTCGGAGCAAGGAGCGCATACCGTAGAAGGCGAGCACTCTGACAATGAGCTCGGTTACGAGCAGGCTCCAGTAGAGGGGCAGGCCCACACCGATGATGTTGGAGAGGTAGAACTCGCTCCCGAACAGACCGCGGGGAAGCCCGCCAAGCAGGTACGGGATCGTTGCGCCCGGTGCGGCGAATAAGTCACCAAATGACAACTGGTCGAGAAGCCCCGGCATTTGATCGAGGTTGTCGTGCTGGCGCACGATCGTGTTATCGAGGCCCCTGTACTTGACAGCGAGAAGAACAAGGGCCGCGACTGGAATTCGCTCGAGCACAGTCCAGTACCTGGTCAACCGGCCGGCCGGTTCTTGCTTCGCTACCGATGCGCGAGAGGGTGCCTCCACGCCCGCCTACTTGTTCTTGCCTCTATGGACGGCAGTCTTGTAGGCGTCAACCACGTCGGCACTAGGCCCGATCGACCTGACCTTGCCATCGGCGAGCCACATAGCCCGATCGCAGAACTCGGCGACATTGGGCAGCGCGTGACTCACGAACACAATCGTGCCGGCCCGGTCGAGAAGGTCTCGCATGGCCTTCATGCTCTTCTCGCGGAAGGCTTCGTCGCCGACTGCGAGAACCTCGTCGAGGAGCAGGATGTTTGGCTCCATCGCCATTCCGACCGAAAACGCAAGTCGGGAGAACATGCCGGATGAGTAGGTGCGAACCGGACGATCAACCGCATCCCACAGCTCGGCGTACTCGATGATGTCATCGAAGCGTTCGTCGATCTCCTTCTTGCGCAGCCCCGCAGCCAATCCGCCCAGATACACGTTGCGACGGCCGGATAGATGCGGATTGAAGCCAACCCCGAGCTGCAACAACGTCGACGTCTTGCCAAAGACGTTGATCGTGCCTTCATCGGGCCGAAGGGTCTTGGCCACAACCTTGAGCAGTGTGCTCTTTCCCGCACCGTTCCGGCCAACGATGCCGAACGCCTCGCCCTTCTTGATGCTCAGATCGACGTTGTCCAGGGCGACGAGTTCCTTAGTCTCACGGTGCTGCATCCTCCCCAGAGAGCGCCGCAGTGTCGGCTTGCGATCGACCATCGGACGGAACCGTACGGTGATGCCCTCCCCAACGATGGCCGGAGTGCTCATAGGTACCTCGCCATCTTGCCCTCGTATTTGATGAACGATGTTGCGCCGATAACGGCGAGGCCGACCGCCCAGGCGATCGCGATCAGGAGAGTGCTCCCCAGATCAATTTCGATGCCGGCGAACGAGTATCGATACAGCTCGAGGATCGGGAAGAGCGGATTGAGCCGGAAGGCGGTTTCCACGAACTCGCCCTTCCCTTCGAGGAACGACGCTTGATAGAGGATCGGTGAGAGATAGAGCCACAGCCGGGTGAAGTAGGGAACGAGGTTATTGAGATCGCGGAAGGGCACGGCAATGCGCGCAACGATCGTCGACAAGCCGAAGTTGAAGAGGACGTGGATCATGATCGTGGGCAGCAACCAGAGCGTCCACGGTCCCGGCCAGATTCCGTTGACCAGGCCAACGACCACGAAGAACACCCCAACCGAGGTCAGGAAGCCAACTGCGCTCTCGATGAGGGCAGCGATCGGGAGAATCAAGCGGGGGAAGCTGAGATTGGCCATCAGCCGGGCGTTCGACACGATGCTGTTGACTCCCCCGGTCATCGAGGTCTGGGTGAAGTAGAACGGGAACATCCCCGAGAGCAAGTAGGCCAGGAAGGGCAACTCCTCGCCGGGAGCGAGCGCCCGGCTGGTCACATCCAGCGTGCCGCGATCGAAGATGAGGCCGAAGACAAGCCAGTAGACGCTGCCGAGCAGCAGCGGGTTGAGGACCCACCAGAAGAGCCCGAGTGTGGTTGAAGCGTTGCGCGCCTTGAGGTTGCCCATGGCGAGATACCAGGCGAACTCGCGCCTACTCCATAGATCCAAGAGGTAGTTGCGAGCTGCCCTGACTGCGCGACCAGAAGCGACTGAGGTTGGGGGCATAGGTGCGGGATTATAGGTGCAAGGCCGTCCTTCGGGTTTCTTGGGCGTCGCGGCAACTATCTTCGTTGCCACCCTCTTCCCAACTCTTCTCTCATGCCTGAAGGACATTCCATTCTCCGCCACGCCAATCGGCACCGGGAGCTACTCGCCGGGCAGATTGTTGCGGCTGCGTCTCCGCAGGGACGGTTCGCCCGCGGTGCCGCCCGGCTCAGCGGGCGACGACTGTTGGATGTCCAAGCGCACGGCAAGCACCTCTTCTACAAGTGGGAGCGGGCGGAAACCCTGCACATCCACCTCGGGCTCTACGGGAAGTACCGGGTCTTTCGCGGCACTCCCGGAGCGCCGACACCCAACACGCGGCTGACCCTGAGCACCGAGGAGACAACCATCCACCTGGCCGGCCCCACCGTCTGCGAACTGGTCGAACCATCCGGCGAAGAGGCCATCCGCTCCCGCCTCGGCCCCGACCCGCTGCAGGCCGGAAGACGGGGCCACAACGCCTCCGTCTTCATCGACAAGCTTGCCCGCCGTTCGATCCCGGTCGGGGCTGCCATCATCGACCAGGCAGTTGTGGCCGGCCTGGGCAACATCTACCGTGCCGAGGCCCTCTTCCTAACCGGCATCCACCCGGCGATCCCCGCCAACAAAATCACCGGCGACCAGGCGACAGAGATCTGGACGACCAGCGTGCGCTTGCTCCGTAAGGGAGTGAAAGAGGGGAAGATCACCACGGTGCCGCGACGAGCAAAGCGAAGGAACGCGGTAGACCGTCTCTACGTGTACAAGCGCGACCGCTACCCGTGCTGGGTGTGCGGCGGACCGATTTCATCGGGAGAAATGGCCAACAGGACGCTCTGGTGGTGCGAGACCTGTCAGCCTCGCGCCTCCTGATTCAAGCCCGCTTGGCTCCCAGCAAGACCTCTTCGACGCTATTCGCCCGGCTCGCTGCAACCGCCAGGTAGATGCCCGCAGTCAGGTTGCCGAGCACTGCCAGGGCGACCCACCATCCGGCGATTACCGGGATGCTCTTCTCCCTGAATGCGATCCAGGCGCCGAACATGACGAATCCGAGGTACAGGTCAATGAGGGTGACCTTGCCCCAGGCGAGGCCGATGATCGTTGATCCCTCTTCGGAGAAACTCCCGGTTGCGAATGCGTAGCCGATAGCAGCCACCATGGCGGCAACGACGAACCACGCCAGAATGCGAATAGCTGTCATGACCTGAGTTCGGTGCAAGAGCAGAGCGCGGACGTCCCCTATTGCCCGGCGTCGGAAAGGCGATCGATCAGCGCAACAACCATCTCGACCGACTCTGCGATCGTCTCCCCGCGGCCGATGATGCACTCTGGTTCGACCGGATCTTCGTAGGGATCGTCGACTCCGGTAAGCCCGGGCAGCTCACCACGACGGGCGCGGACATACAGCCCTTTCGGGTCGCGCCGCTCACACTCGGCGAGAGGCGTAGCCACGTGCACCTCGCCGAAAGGAAGCCCCGCTGCTCCGTGGGCCTGCCGCACCGCAGCCCGATCGCGGCGATACGGGCTGATCACCGGTACCAGGACGACGAGGCCGGCATCGGCCATGAGGCGGGCGACCTCGCCGATCCGGCGCACATTCTCGGCACGATCGGCAACTGAGAATCCGAGCCCAGCATTGAGCCCGTGCCGGATGTTGTCCCCATCGAGCGTGTAGGCGGCACGACCCCGATCTGCCATGACGGCAGCGGCTCCATCCGCCACTGACGACTTCCCGCTGCCGGGTAGTCCGGTCAACCAGATCGTCACGCCCGGGCCTCCGGTGATGCGCTCCCGTTGCTCGCGGCTAACCGCACCATCGTGCCACGTCAGATTCTCGCTCACTGCGCAGCCCCGAGAATCATGCCCGCAGCCACGGTCGCATTCGTGCTCTCGTCCACAAGGATGAATGACCCGGTCTCACGGTTGCGCCGGTACTCGTCGTAGAAGAGCGGTTGGGTGGTACGTAACCGGATGCGACCGATCTCGTTGAGCGAAAGAAGGTCGGCTTCCTCGTCACGGTGCAGGGTGTTGATGTCCAATCGGTAGCGAAGGTCACCCACCAGGGCCCGGGCCCATCGTGTTGTGTGCTTGATGGCGTACTTGGCACCGCGTCGCAGCGACGAGGCGTCGGTCAGCCAGCACACCATTGCGTCGATGTCCTGCCCGACCTCTGGCTGGTTGTGCGGTCGGCAGATCATGTCCCCGCGCGAAATGTCGAGGTCGTTCTCCAACCGGATCGTCACCGACATCGGAGGTACCGCTTCATCTACCGGGCCGTCGTAGGTGTCGATGCCTTTGATCTTGCCTTCGAACCCGGACGGGAGAACGCGCACATCGTCCCCGGGCTTGAGAACACCGCCGACCACCGTGCCGGCATAGCCGCGGTAGTCCTGATACTCCATTCGATGCGGGCGAACCACATACTGGACCGGGAAACGCACGTCGATCAGATTGCGGTCTGATGCCACATAGATGTTCTCCAGGAGATGCAGCACCGAAGGCCCGGCGTACCACGGTGTCCGCTCCGACTCATCGACAACATTGTCGCCATGAAGTGCAGAAACCGGCACAAACCTCAGGTCGTGGATGTCGAGGCGAGTGGCGAACTCGGTGAACTCCTCGACTATCTCGTTGTAGCGCTCCTCGGAGTAGTCGACGAGGTCCATCTTGTTGACGCACAAAACCAGGTGCGGCACCCGCAGCAACGAGGCGATGAAGGCATGGCGCCTCGTCTGCTCGAGGATGCCCGCCCGGGCGTCGACCAGCACGAGAGCGATATCGGCGGTCGATGCTCCAGTCACCATGTTGCGGGTGTACTGGATGTGACCGGGGGTATCCGCCAGTACAAACTTGCGCTTCGGGGTGGCGAAGTACCTGTAGGCGACATCGATGGTGATTCCCTGCTCCCGCTCGGCCCGCAATCCATCGGTCAGCAGGGCGAGGTCGACGTAGTCCGTGCCCCGGTTCTTGCTGGCCAGTTCGATGGCCTCCATCTGATCCTGGAAGATCTGCTTGGTGTCGTAGAGCATCCGTCCAATCAGGGTGCTCTTGCCGTCATCGACAGAACCGGTCGTGGCGAGGCGGACGAGTTCTACCGACATCAGAAATAACCCTCCCGCTTGCGGTCCTCCATGGCAGCCTCGGCAGTCAGATCGTCGGCGCGGCTCGCTCCCCGCTCGGTGATTCTCGAGGCCGAGACCTCGGCAATGATCTCGGCGACGGTCGCCGCTGTCGACGCAAACCCGCCGGTGCACGACATGTCCCCCACGGTACGGAAGCGCACAACAGCCTCGAACACCTGCTCATGATCGAACCGCTCGATGTGATCCGAGTCGGCCATGAGCATGCCGTCGCGCTCAAACACCATTCTCCGATGCGAGAAATAGACGGATGGCAACTCGATGTTCTCCCGCTCGATGTACTGCCAGATGTCGGCCTCGGTCCAGTTGGAGATGGGGAAGACCCGCAGGTGCTCACCGACACGATGCCGACCGTTGTAGAGGCTCCACAGTTCAGGCCGCTGATTCTTCGGATCCCACTGCCCAAACTCGTCGCGGAACGAGAAGACTCGCTCCTTGGCTCTTGCCTTCTCCTCGTCGCGTCGGCCGCCACCGAAGACAACGTCGAATCTGTTGTCGGTGATTGCCTTCAGGAGGGGCTCGGTCTGCAGCCGGTTGCGGCTGGCGCGGGGACCGGTTTCCTCGACCACGCGTCCCTCGTCGATCGCCTCCTGCACGGAGGCAACGACCAATTCGGCTCCCAGCCCGGCGACAACTCGATCCCGGAAATCCAGCACCTCGGGGAAATTGTGCCCTGTGTCCACGTGCATGACGGGGAAGGGCAACCGGGCAGGATGAAACGCTTTCATGGCCAGCCACAGCAGGACCGCCGAGTCCTTGCCGCCGGAGAACAGCAGGACGGGACGTTCCCCTTCGGCAACGGCTTCCCTGATGATATGGACGCTTTCGGCTTCGAGCGCACTGAGGTGCGAAAGGCGGTAGGACGACATAGCCGTCCGGAGATTAGTGGCTGGTGGGGAGGCAGTTGATCTACTACCGCCGGTGATCTTCGGCGCAGTTGATATCAGGAGGCCGTAATGAAGCTGAGTTCGGCACAAATGTGAATCGGTAAGGCGGAGCGGCCTGCCGACCGAAGGCAATCCTCAGGGACGCACTAGTCAACGCGTAGTCTCACATAGCCAATGGTCTTCTCGTCAGTCACTTTCCTGTTCTTCTTCCTCCCCATCTGCTTGGGCGGCTATTACCTGATCGGCCGACGTCTCAGGAATGGCTGGCTGCTGCTCTCATCTCTGGTTTTCTACACCTGGGGAGGCGGCGCCCTCGTCTTGCTGCTGGTGATTTCGACGGTTGTCGACTTTGCCATGGGTTGGATCGTCGGCACGGGAGTACGCACCAACAGACGCACTCTGGTTCGCTTCGGCGTGGCCGGATCCGTGCTGGTCAACCTCGGGCTTCTGTCGTATTTCAAGTACGCCAACTTCTTCGTTGAGCAACTGAACTCGCTCGGCTTCGGCGACATCGCCTGGACATCGGTGGTGCTACCGATCGGGATTTCGTTCTTCACGTTCCAGTCGATGTCTTACACGATCGATGTGTCGCGGGGAAGGGTTGAGCACCTCCGCAATATCCTGGATTTCGGGCTCTACGTGACCTTGTTCCCCCAGCTGGTGGCCGGTCCGATTGTCCGTTTCCACGAGATCTCCGACCAGCTCCAGGACCGTGTCCTCTCCATCGAGCGATTCGCCTCCGGGGCGGCGAGGTTTGCGCACGGTCTTGCCAAGAAGGTCCTGATCGCCGACGCGGTTGCCCCGATCGCCGATGCCGCGTTCGCCGCTGAAGCTGCCGGGCTCGGGCCCGCCGGAGCGTGGCTTGGCGTTGCCGCCTACACCGTCCAGATCTACTTCGACTTCTCGGGGTATTCCGACATGGCAATCGGCCTCGGCACCATGCTGGGTTTCGACTTCCCGGAGAACTTCCGCCGTCCCTATTCGGCCGTTTCCATTACCGACTTCTGGCGCCGCTGGCACATCACGCTCTCCAACTGGTTCCGCGACTACGTGTACATCCCGCTGGGGGGATCGCGAGGGAGTTCGGTGAGGACGATGGCCAACCTCTGGACCGTCTTTGTGCTCGCCGGCATCTGGCACGGCGCCAACTGGACCTTCCTCCTGTGGGGCGTCTATCACGGTGGATGGCTCGTGGCCGAGAGGCTCACCGGGCAGCGGTCGGTCGACGGAGAGGTCAGGTGGGCCCCGCTACGCCGGGCAATCACCCTGCTGGCGGTGATGGTCGGGTGGGTCGTGTTCCGGAGCCCGAATGCAACCTTCGCCTGGGAGTATCTCGGAGCGATGTTCACACTAGGAGGTATCACGCCCGAAGCCGTGACGGCTGCCATCGATACGCGCGCCATCGTTGCCATGGGTCTCGGCGTTGCCTCAGTTTTCCTCCCGGGGAACCTGGTCGGCGGCTTGCTGGTCACCGGTTGGCGGGGAGTTCGCGGTGCCGCCGTCCGTATTGCCGAAGTGGCCGTTGCCCTCCCGTACGTGATGATCGTCGTCGCCAGCGGATCATTCAGCCCTTTCTTGTATTACCAGTTCTGAGGTGCATGTGAAGAAGTTCGAAGCCAAGATCATCGCTCTGATCTTCGTCGCGTTGATCACGGTCCCCGTGATCGTGTTCGCCATCGGCATGCGCCCGGAGCCAAATCAGAACCGGCCGCCGACTCCCCTGCCTGAGATCACCGTTGAGGGAATCCTGGACCGAGAGCTGACCCCTCAGCTCGATCAGTATCTGGAGGACTCGCTGATCATCGCCCCGACCGCAGTGGCGGCCGAGGCCTGGACCGATGTTGCCATCGGCGACAACCCGAATCCCGAAGTCACCATCGGCACCAACGGGTGGCTCTACTACACGTTGTCTCTCGACCGCCCCTGTCTGACGAGTGCCGAGTTGGACACGGTCGTCGATAGCCTCAGCCGGGCGACGGCGATCGTTGCGGCAACGGGACGCGACCTCGTCTTCGCAGTCGCTCCGGACAAGGCCACCATCATCCCCGACTTCCTGCCCGACGACGACACGTGCGTCGACGAGAATGCCCTTGCGCTTGCGGCTCTCGATAGTCCGGACAATCTGATCACAGTGTGGGACGAGATGAGCACGGCGCGAGCCAACGAACGGCCCATCTACTTCCGGCTCGACACGCATTGGACCAACGAGGGTGCCGGGATCATGGCCGAAGCGATTGTCGAAAGGCTCACTCCCGGGGGCTGGTCCGATGAGGTAATCACGGAGACGGCAACCGTCGAGCACGAGGGCGACCTGACCGTGCTACTTGGCCTCCCTGCCACGGAGGAGAGCACCGACCTAGACGTGGTAATCCCGGGCTCGGAGCACACACGGGCGACAAGGCCATTACTGACAGCTGCCGGGACGGAGTACGACAGCGTGGTTGCGGTGGACTTCACGGCAACCGCCCCGGTGGTCACCGGCCGTTCGCTGGTGATGCACGATTCCTACGGCTGGGCCCTGACCCCGATGCTTGCGCCGTACTTCGAGCAGGCAGCCTTCATTGCGGAAACCAATCCCGCCGGCGGGCACATGTGGAATGACCTCGAAGCTGCCACAACGATCATCCATGTCTCGGTGCAACGCTCGGTGCACGACATAGTCCTGGGTCGCGACCTTGCTGCAGATTTCCTTGCCGCATTCGCCGACAGCTTCCAGTCATCTGAGCAAGGCACCCGGGAGACCGGCGAACGCCTCGAGTTGGACACAGCTGACGGGGTGTACGTGGTAGTCGAGATGGCCGCCGGTCAGGAGACCGCCGAAGTGGCGTACAACGATGTCACCGCCAAGCTCAATGCCGATTCTCCGCGGGCTGCCTACTACGTGGGCCCCGGCGGCACTATGTACTTCGCCGGTGTCGTCGACTACCGGGTGATAGAAATCAGCTCTTGAACGGACCGTCGATCTCCGGCGTAATCCATCCGCCGTAGAAGTCGCTCTTCTGAGGTGTCGCCAACTGGTCGCCGACCCAGCACTCGTCCATCTTGCTCGGATAGAAGGCCAGGCGATCCACCAGGGCTTCGTAGCCCGAGGTAGGGCTCGGGTACGACCACGCGGCGGCAGGGACGAAGCGGTTTCCCACCCTGATGTCCCAGTAGTGAGCAACTCCCTTGAACTCGCAGAAGGTGCGCCGCGAGTTGGGCACGAGATCGACGTTGGCAAGCGCGTTGCGCGGTAGGTAGTAGACCGGGGGGTGGCTAGTTTCGAGCACGCGATAAGCATCGGTCGTGTCCACGATTGCGACATCGTTGAGAACAACCCGAATTCGCTTGGCTGTGCCCTCAACGGCCGGTGGCCGTGGATAATCCCAGACTGACTCTCTCTGCATACCCGTTCTTCGAGCCCGAACCACCTGCCGGACGAGAACTGGCTAGAACAGACCGTCGATGATCTCGCTGAATCGTCGGCTGATACTGAGGTAGTGAAGATCGGCAGCTCGCTCGTAAGCCGCTGCACCGTGGCCGTCGTCGAGCTGGCGAGCCGACAGCATTGCGTTCTGCAAAGCGATAGTTCCACCGTTGCGGTCGAAGACAACTCCGGTGCTGTCATCCACCAGGCCACGCAGACACCCGACGTTCGGCGCAACAACCGGGCGGGCAAATGAGTAGGCCAGCAGCAGCGCCCCGCTATTCAGTGCCGTCTGGTACGGAAGTACAACAGCATTCGCCGCATTCAGATAGAGCTGCACGTCGCTATCGGGAATCGGATTCAGGCACCCGGTTATCTGGGGATGGGCTCGTGCTCGATCGACGATTTGGCGGATCCCTTCAAACCGCCCGGGCTTGCCAACAAGCAGAAGTCGCGCAGTTGTGTCCAGCTGCGCAACGTTCTCGAACGCGTCGAGCAGCCGATCGATCCCCTTGTACGGTCGCACCTGACCGAAACAGAGGTAGACGAACTCCTCATCGCCGATCCCCAGTTCACGCCGGGCAGCGCTCCTGTCGAAGAGATTCGGGTAGACGTCGATGTAGCCGGGGTGCGGGATGACCCGGACCTTGCTATCGGGGAGCTGATACCAGTCAGCGCAGGCAGCAATCGTCTGCTCACACATAACGTGAATGATGTCGACCCGGTCGGCGATCTCCTGTCGAAGCTGCGCTTCGAGCTCAGGATCGGCGCACTCGTGGGGCAATACGTTGTGGACGGTCCACACCGAAGGGATACCGCGCTCGTGCATCTCGTCGATAGCCTCGAGGAATCGACGATGGCGCACCAACCGATCATGCTCGTCCGTTGCGCCGCCAAGAATCGGCGCAGTCCAATTGAGATGAAAGACAGTCGGCCGATGCTCGCCGGCTCGAACCGTCGCCGTGAAGCTGAGATCATTCCCAACGGGAATGGCAATGCTGCGACGGCTACGCAGGTCGGACCACAGCATCTCCGTGAAGGGATTGTCTCGATAGTCCGGGTAGTAGCTGATGACGACTGCGTCATCGACTGGGTGATCAGCCATGCTGGCCAGATGCTGCTGGAACTCGATTGCCCGCTGCTTGTAGCTGTGCCGTTCGAGGACCGTTTGCTGCAGCGTCTCGACAGCTGCAAACGCGTCTGCAGACTCGAGGTTCTGGTCGATCAGTTCGAACAACTCCCGCGCAGTAGAGAAGACACCAACTTCCTCTAGCCCCAGCACCGACAGCCCGGCTCCTCTGTTGGTCAGCACGATCGCCCCGCTGGCGACAGCCTCGAAGAGGCGCGAGTTGACATTTCCGTATGGGGCCGTGGTGTGGTTGAAATCATCGAGTACGACGCTGGCTTGCCTGTAGAGGGACGGGAGACTGAAGAAGGACACCGGGCCCTGGGCATACGGAAGCAGCTCGGCTGCCATGCCTCGCTGCTGGCCGAAGAGAGCCAGCTCGAAATCCGGTTTCCTCTCCTTGAGGAAGCCGTGTACTTCGCGCTCCCGCCCCCACTGATTCACCGTTGCGACGACCCCGTGGCGGCCCTCAGGGTCGGCCTCACCGCGGAATAGCTCGACATCGACCCCGATCGGAAGAACCGCCATCGGTCCCGGGTAAGTCGAAGCCACCCGCTGGCGCGTCGCCTCCGACGACGCCAGCACGATGTCAAACAGCGGCAGGCACGCCTGCCGGATCCACACATCAGTCTGATTGCGGATCCACGCCACCTTCGTCACCTCCGCCGGCGCCCTGCTGCAATCGAACGTTTCGAGCATCGCAACGACGATCTCGGTAGACGGAGGCAACTCGTACCACTGCTCCTGTGGGAGGTAGACCACCTCGAATCCGTTTCGCTCCAACTCCCGTCCTAGGCCCACCGCGGTGAACAGATCCCCGCGACCCTCGTCGAGATCGGTCGTGTAGACGGCAAACGCAACATTGCGCTTCGTCCCGGAGAACTCCGTGCGGGCAAGGGCCCGCTCGTACTCCCGCCGCACAGCTATGTCTTCGCTGAGGTGGTAGTCAGCAGGATTCTGCACGGCGGCCGGCCCCGATGGAGCCGCAGAAGATGTCTCCGGCGAGCGACGCCACTTCCTCAACAGCCGAGCCGGCGCGTGGAAGGCGGTCCAGGCGGCACGCCCCACCCTCCACGTGTTTGACGCGTAGATGTCATCCAGTTGCTTCTCCAACCGGGCAATCGTGCGGCTAGCCTCGGTGCTCGGTGCAGCTGCAGCTTGTCGTTTCGCACTCTTCAGCAACTCTTCGCAACGTTTTCTCTCCGCGGCTGTGAGCTTGCGCTCCCGATCGAGGGCCGACTCCACCTCAGACAGCCGATGTTCGATCTGGCGCTTCTCCAGCTCCAGTCTCTCTTGCTCGCGCTGTGATGCCGCCGCCCGGGCGGTCGCGGCGTCACGTTCAGCCCTCAGATCGGATTCCTCATTGGCAACCGCGACCCGATCTTGCTCCGCAAGCTGAGCTCTCACGATCCTCAGGTCCTCCCGCACATCTGCAAGCTCGGCTGCCGCATCCGCATGGCGGGCGCTAACGATGAATTGATAAGTCTGTGCCTCAGCCGCTGCCTCCAAGACCCGATCGCGCAGGTCCGCCGGCAACGTCACGTCGCGGACTGCCAGGGAAGTCTGCTCGGCTGTCCGTCTTGTGCGCTCCACCGTCGTTATGAAGAACCCCGAACGCTCGAGCAACTCACGAAGGCTGGCCAGGGTGAAGAAGCGCAGATGCGTCGAGTCGAGCAGTCCCGTTTCCTCGTAGGTGAACCGGCCTCTCATCAGCTCGGCCAGCACTGCCTCGTGGCCCGCGTTCGGGATGGAAATGACCAGCTTCCCGTCTCCCGTGAGCAGGTTTCTGTCCGCAATACACTGCAGGAGCGCGGCCGGGTCCACGAGGTGCTCGAGGACGTCGGCCATGATGATCACGTCGAACTCACCCCCGGGTACGGAATCGACCCAGGCGGGGTCGGCGAGGTCGGCTTCGACTACTGATTCAATCCCGCGGCGGCGAGCGGCTTCGAGCGCTTCAGCCGACCGATCAACGCACACGACCTCTCTGCCATCGTTGGCTGTCAGGCGGGCAGAAACTATGCCCGGCCCACTCCCCAGATCGAGCACCCGGTTCCCTCCCCGGAGCGCCTGGCGGTAAACAGCGGCTGCGGTGTTGTTCGGTTCCGCCGGATCGAAGTCGTACTCGTACGTCACTGGATCCCCGGCCTTCGCATTGCGTTGACGTCATCACGAGCGCCGGTGACGCCTGCGTAGCCGTCGGCCAGTGCCCACTCGACCAGTGTGTTGTGTGCGTCAAGCCAATCGGGTGCTCGTTCCCGTACGCGTGACCGCCATCCGTTGATGAAGCCGTTCAACCCGCGTCGAATCGTCTCGTCTGAGGAGTCGGTGAACTTGCGGGCAAACAGGATCCGGCCGCGTATGTAGTAGTACGTGTAGTAGGGCGCAGGCAGGTGAGTCGCTGAGCCTTGAAAGTGCCAGGCCCTGGCCAGGGGGTTGATGATGCTCTTCCAGCCACGCCGAGAAGCCGTCACCTGCAGGTCAGTCTCTTCGAAGTACAGGAAGTAGTGCTCGGGCAACAAGCCGATGTCCTCGAATACGGCCCGGCGGACAAGCATGCTCGAGCCCTGCACGTAGTCGACCTCATATGGGTCACGCCTCGGTCGAGCTGCGTAGGCCCGGCCGCGATCGAAGCTCTCGGCGACAGCCCCACTCTCCCAGTCGATTCTGCCTCCAGCCGACTGGATGGACGCCGGATCGGAATCTCCGATCAGATTCACCGGACCAACGAACCCCGCGTCGGGATGTAGCGCCATCGTGGTCAACAGGCCCTGCAGGGTGTCGGTTTCGACGGTCGTGTCCGGGTTCAGGATCCAGACGTAGTCCGCATCCCGATCGAGGGCGTGGCGAATCCCGATGTTGTTCCCCGCCGCGTATCCACGGTTCTCCGGGCTTTCGAGCACAGGGATGCCCGGGCCGAGGACATCCTGCAACTGTTCGCTGTCACCATTGCCGGAGGCGTTGTCGATGACAACAGGGAAGATCCCCCTCATGGTGCTGCGGCGCAGCGACGAAACACACCGCAGCGTGTCGGATGGATTCTGGTAGTTGAGCAGGATCGCAAAGACCCGTTGGGGCCTGGTGAGAAACACCCGGCGAGTATAGGAATTGCCCCTATTGGTAGCCGCCGAGTGTGACTATTGTCGACACCGTCGGGGGGGCATCGGGCTAGGAAGGCGTCCCCGGACGAAAGGGCGTCGTTTGATGCATCGATGGATTGGGTTTGCCGCGGCACTGCTGCTGGTTCTTCCTGCTGGACTGACAACGTCCGCGCCCGCATCTGCGGCAGCATCGAGCGCACACCTGGAACCTGATATTGCTCCCCTCGATTGGGAAGCACCCATCGTCGCTCCGCCCGGCACTATCGACGCAATAGGCACCCAGGGCGTCCTTGACTCCGACCCGCTCGGCCTCGTCCCCAAGCTCCCCTTTGTACAGCGGTATTCGCTCGACACTGACCATTTCGAGGTGTGGTTGTGCGGCGATACGGGCTACACCATGAACGAGGCGATCGCCGATCTCGAGAACGGTATGGCCGACTACTACTCGGCAATCTCGGGCGGTCGCTACGAAATCAGCTTCTCGGCCGGTGGCACTCTGCTCGGTGATCCCAATTGCCTGGGCGGGTTCCAGGGGTCGAGTCCCGCATACACCACGGTCGGTTCTCCGGAAGGGCTGTTGATAATCGATTCGATTACCGGCGGTGGATATGCATCTCCGGGGATCATCTGCCTCGACCAGGGCAACTGCGAGTGGATCAGCGCCACGTTCCCGGACAATGGGCGGTATGCGATCGTGGGGGCCAACGCCCTGTCTGGGTTCCCTTCGGTGGCCGTACACGAAGTGGGCCATACGCTGCACTGGCCGCATTCCAACTCCGGCCAGTCGGAATACGACAATCCTCTCGACCTAATGAGCGGCAACGAGACTCTGGGAGGTTGGACCGAACCTCTCCCCTACGGGACGTTGGCGTTCAACCGGTACCAATCGGGCTGGGTAGATCCAGGCGATGTGGTCATTGCCGGCGCCGCATACGAAGAAGTTGAACTTCAGCCATTTGATCGGGCTGGTACACAGATGGTCGCCGTCTTGACGGGCACCGATGGCGTCTTCTACACCCTGGGCGCCCGAACCAGTAGCACTTATGACCCGATTCCCGGAGAGTGGGAAGGAGTGGAGGTCTACCTCGTCGACCATCGCTGCCCGTCGTTCAACTACCCCTGCCCCGGCATCTACCGCGATCAGACGCAGGCACCGCCGAGCCCGAACGGGGTCGGCCACGTCCTCCAGGTCGGCGAAAGCGTCACGCTCGATGGAACCACCGTCGAGGTGATCAGCAGAAGCGGTTCCGGCTTTGTAGTGGCGATCGGCGACCCGGGCAACACCCTGCCGTTCATCGACATTGCCGCCAGTGCCTTCATCACCGACATCGTGTGGTTGGAGGCCGAGGACGTCACCAAGGGGTGCAATCCGCCCCACAACACGAGGTTCTGCCCGGAGTCAACAGTGACCCGTGGGGAGATGGCAGCCTTTCTGGTGCGGGTGCTGGGGCTCACCGACGACGGTGGCGGCAACATGTTCATCGACGACGATGGATCGATCTTCGAGGACGACATTGCGAAACTCGCCGCCGCCGGCATCACCAAAGGGTGCAATCCGGCCGAGGGCAACACCAAGTTCTGTCCCAACGCCAAAGTCACCAGAGAGCAGATGGCGGCGTTTCTGGTGCGGGCGTATGCCTTGACCGACAACGGTGGCAACCAGTTCATCGACGACGATGGATCGATCTTCGAGGACGACATTGCGAAACTCGCCGCCGCCGGAATCACCAAAGGGTGCAATCCGCCCGCCAACACTGAGTTTTGTCCACGTTCGCTAGTCACAAGAGAGCAAATGGCCGCGTTCTTGCATCGGGCAGCGGGGTGACCAACTTCTGGGTCCCCGCTAGCCTGTTACTGGATAGCTGCGGTAGGGATATTCCTGAGGAGAAGTAGCGATGAATCAGTTGTCACTCACCAACCGTCGGATCGTTCTGGTGGCCGTGATGTCACTAGTCGCTTCCCTCCTCGCCGTTAGCTTCAACGCGCCTGTAGCGGGGGCCGCTAACGAGTCCATCTTCTTCGCCACCAACTCCTCGAGCGTCGCCGAGGACGTCGGAGGTGGGACGTATACGGTTCCCGTCACGCTGACCTACGACACCTCGTTTTCAGGTGATGTGACCGCCACGGTGTCGGTGAGCGGTTCGGCGGATGATCCCGGGGACTACACAATCTCCGGAACCGCCGTTGAGTTTCTTGCATCGGGATCGCCCGCCAGCGGCGCGACACACGATGTTGTGATCTCTCTCGTGGATGACTCCACCTTCGATCCAGGTGAGACCATCATTCTCACCCTGACGTCCCCAAGTGGTGCCACGATCGGCACACACGCTTCGCACACCGTCACAATCACAGATGCGAGTGATACTCCGTCGATTGCGATCAATGACATAGCTGTCGACGAAAACGACGGAACTGCAACGTTCACCGTGACCCGCACCGGAGCAACAACCCAAACGGTCACCGCCAACTGGGCCACCTCCAACGGAACCGCAACCTCACCAGCCGATTACACCGCCGACACCGGCACCATCTCAATCGGTTCAGGAGCCACCACCGACACCATCGTCATCACCCTCACCAACGACCAGATTGCCGAGGGTGTCGAGACGTTTGATGTTGACCTGTCCTCCCCATCGAACGCCACCATCAGCAAAGCCACCGGCACCGCAACCATCACCGACGACGACACGGCGGGCATAAGTGTTGTTGAGTCGGATGGTTCCACCGCAGCGACAGAGGGCGGAACAGACGACTTCACAGTCGTTCTCACCAGCCAACCGACCGCCAACGTCGTGATCACAATCAGCTCAGACAACGTGCAGGCAACGGCCGCCTCCACGATTGGAGGGCTTGGCACGCTCACCTTCACCGACGCTGACTGGTTCATCGCACAGAGTGTCACGGTCACGGCCGTCGATGATGACATCGACGACGACGGAGCCAACGGCAACATCTCACTATCAGCGGCATCCGGTGACGGCAACTACGGAATCGGAGACTTCGCAGATGTCGGCATCACCATTACCGACAACGATGATGCCGGCGTGACGATCACTCCCACTGCGGTCTCGGTCACAGAGAACGGCAGCAACGCAACCTATGAGGTGGAACTGACCAGCGAGCCCGTAGACGACGTGCGGATCACACTGTCGCTTACGAACGGTGGCGAGTTCAGCGTCAACGACTCCACTCTGGACTTCGACGACACGAACTGGGACAACCCGATCACGGTCACTGTCTCGGCCGACGATGACCTGGTGGCCGACGGCACAACTAGCGGGACCATCGAGCATTCCGCCTCGTCGCCAAGCGATCCCAACTACACGGGGTCTCTGTCGATCGACGATGTGGATGTGACGATCATCGACAACGAGACACCTGCGATCAGCCTCGTCGGCGCCCCGACTGCAAACGAGGACGGGACGAACGGCACCTACGGAGTCGTTCTCACCACCATGCCGAGCGGCACAGTCACGGTCACGCTTTCGATCACATCCGGAGGCGGAGAGTTCAGCATCGTCACCAGCACACCGCTCACCTTTGACTCCGGGGACTACAACGTTGTGCAGACGGTAGAGATCGCGGCCAACCCCGACGACATCATCGACGGGCAGCAAACCGGAACGATCAACCACTCGGCAAGCGGCGGCGGCTACGGAGGCGTCGCCGACGACCAGGCGGTGACAGTCACCATCGAGGATGACGATGAGGCCGGTGTCACGATCACCGAGACCCTTGGGTCAACTGACGTTATCGAGGGCGGCATCGCCGACACATACCGGGTGGTGCTCGACGCTGAGCCTGCCGCCAACGTGACCGTCACCGTTTCGTTCGACTCTGACCAGATCGCAGTCACTCCGGCAAGTCTCACGTTCACCCCGGGCACCTGGGACGTGTTCCAGGAGTTCTCGGTAACAGGAGTACAGGACAACATCGAGGAACCGGACATCCACTCGGTCTCGATCACGCACGCAGTCACGACAACAGATCCGAATTTCAGCCCCATTGCCGTCGATAGTGTCGTGGTCAACATCACCGACTCCGACGAGCTCGAGGTCAGCATCGAAGGGCCGTCGTTCGGTGCCCCGGGAGTCACGGCGACATTCGAGGCCATCACTAACAGCAGCTCTGGTGAGCCCACCTACGAATGGCGGGTGTTGAAGGACTTCGTCGAGGTCCCAGGGATTCTCGGCACGGAGGACACCTTCGAGTTCACCCCCACCGAAGGTGGCAACTACATCATCTGGGCTCGTGTTGGTGATGACCTCAACCAGGGCAACGATCGCATCGCCTTCTTCATCGACTTCACCGTGATGGGCGACATCGAAGGCAGCATCTTCGTCGACAACATCCTGTGGTTGGCGGAGGAAGGCGTCACGAAGGGATGCACCCAGGATGGCACCTCGTTCTGTCCGCTTGCCAACGTCACGCGAGGACAGATGGCGGCATTCCTGGTCCGTTTCCTGGGCCTCACCGACGGCGGTGCCGGCGACCTGTTCATCGATGATGACACGTCGATCTTCAGGTTCGATATCGACAAGCTGGCGACGGCAGGGATCACAAAGGGCTGCAACCCCGCAGAGGGCAACACCAAGTTCTGCCCGAACTCATTCGTGACCCGGGGCCAGATGGCCGCGTTCTTGGTCAGAGCCCTCAAGCTGACCGATGCGGGCGCAGGCAACCTTTTCATCGATGACGACACCTCGATCTTCGAGAACGACATCGACAAGCTGGCGACTGCCGGGATCACCAAGGGCTGCAACCCCGCAGAGGGCAACACCAAGTTCTGCCCGAACTCATTTGTGACCCGGGGCCAGATGGCCGCCTTCCTGCAACGGGCCGCGGACCTTCGACCGTAGCTGGATAATCGATCGACGATGCAGTTGGGCCCGCCGGATGGCGGGTCCAACTCACTTGGCGCCAAATCCGCTCATCACGGTCCACATCGACCGGCCGAGGATCGACAGATCCAGCCAGGGCGACATGTGCTTGACGTAGTAGAGGTCGTAGGTGAGCTTCTCAACGGTTTCTCGCTCGTTGTCGGCGTAGCCGAAGTTCACCTGAGCCCAGCCGGTGACTCCCGGTCGCACCAGGTGCCGGTAGCTGTAGAAGGGGATCGAGCGCTCGAACTGGTCGACGAACACCGGACGCTCGGGTCGGGGTCCGACCAGGCTGAGATCACCCTTCAGGACGTTGAGCAGCTGCGGAATCTCATCAATGCGAAATCGACGAAGCAGCCGGCCCATGTTGGTGAGCCGGGCGTCGTTCTGCGTAGCGAACTGGGGCCCGTCGGCCTCAGCATCGAGCACCATCGTCCGGAACTTGTAGAGAGTGAATTGCTCACCATCACGCCCCATCCGATCCTGCCGGTAGATGGCCGGGCCCTTCGAGTCGAGCCGGACGGCAATCCATATCGAGGCCGCCAGCAGAATCCACAACGGAGAGGTCAAGAGCACCAGAACGGTATCGATCCCCCGCTTGAAGCCTGCGTACTCATTTCGACTGACCGGAGCCGACAACTCCCATCCCTCGGCCAGGTGGACCATCGGTAGCCGGCCGGTGTATTCCTCGTATACCGTCGATAGCGCCCGAACCGGGTAACCCGCCAGATTCCACGACGAGACAAACTGAGCCATCCGATCTGACATCACCGGCCGGAGATCAACGATCAGCGTCGAGTTCACATCGACTTCAACCGGAGGCTCGCCGGCGGGATCGTATACCTCCAAGACATTGGTGTGCTCAGCGTCACGCAGGTCCTCAACAAGGCCCTTCTCCCCCGTGACAATGACGAGATCCTCGGCCCACGGTCGGCGGCGGCGGAGGTAGCGGTGGACCACAGCACCGACAAGCCAGAGGCCGATTGTTGTAGCCAGATATGCCCGCGACCAATAAGAAGGGCGGCCGAAGGCAATACCGAGAGCGGTGAATGCAGCAGCGATCGAGACGATCGCCAGCGCCCGTCCGTAGGAAGGCCGTGGTGCGCCCTGTACCCACATCCGAAGGCTGGTGTAAGACCCGAGCAAGGCACCGCCAAAGAGCAGGCCCAGCATCGGCCACACGTTCTGATCGGATCGTGTCGCAAGCCACGGAATCGGCTCGCCAAACGTGATCACCGAGCCCAGGAGCACGGCGACGACGAGAGCAATGAGATCCGAAGCCAGGACCGAGAAGAGGAACCGTCTGCGCATTGCCCTAGAGAATACCTGGAGCGCGATGTCGAGTTACGCCGCGACCGCTATTGTCCCCGGGTGCCATCAGCCACCTTCACTCACCAGTCAACCGCCCGCGCCTCGACAGCCGATGTTTGGGAGACCCTCCAGGAAGCTACAACCTGGGCGAACATCGGGCCGGTCGAGGAGGTCTGGGGGGCAGTGCACAGCGACGAGGGTCACCTGACGTCTTTCCAATGGTCAACCACGGTCGCCGCTCGCCGCTACCCGGGTACTGCGACAGTGGCCTCGGCAGAGCCGGAGGCGCGCATGCTGCTGGAGTTGGATGCTCGTGAGGTTGCCGGCAGCCTCGAAGCCAAGCTGGAGGCAAATGGAGACGGGACGACCGTGGTGGCCGTCACTCTATGGGTCACATCGCGGGGAACCCTATCCACGCTGTTCTTCCCGGTAGTCAGTGAGGCGATCTCCAAAGGCCTGCCCGCCCAGGTCGAGCGGTTTGCCGGTTCGCTGGGTTAACCCTGGCCAACCTGCGCTACGGCAGCTTTCGCTATCGGAAGGGTGAGCACGAACTCGGTACAACCATTGCGCGAGTTCGCCTCAATCGATCCGCCCATCAGCTCAGCCAGAGTGTGGACGACGTGAAGACCGAGACCCATCGAAGTCGTCAACCCTTCCTCAGAGGCGTAGGACCGGAACGGCTCGAATAGCGACTCCCTGATCTCGCTCGGAATGCCGGGGCCATCGTCCCGTACCCAGACAACGACGCCGCTGCCGCGCTCCTCGACACCGATCGACACGGTCGAGCCACCATGGCGTACCGCATTGACTATCAGGTTCCATAGGATCTGCTCGACCCGGCCCCGATCCGCCTGCGCCGTAGCCTCCACCACCGCGGAGGTGTCGACGGTTGCTCCATGATCCAGCGCCACGCGGGACGAAGCTCGTACCACGTGAGCGATCGACTCCCCGATCGGGACAGTCTCAGACTTGACCGAGAGTTGCTCCAGATCGGCCCGGGCAGCAACCAGGAGATCCTCGACGATGTTGCTCAGCGAGGTTGCCTCCGATGCGAGGATCTCCAGCATCTCTGCCGGTTCCTCCGCCACGTCACCCAGAGAGCCGGGAAGCTCCGAAAGGAACCCGACAACTGCGGTCAACGGGGTACGGAGTTCGTGCGACACAGTGGCAATGAAGTCGTTCTTGGCCCGCACCTGCTCGCGCAGCAGCTTCTCCAGCTCAATGTGCGAAGTCATGTCGAGAAGCTGCACAATGGCGAAGTCGGTGCCGGGCCGGGGGCCCGGTGGGCGCTGAACGTGCAGTCTGAGCGATTTGCGCCCACCCGAGGCTGTGGCGATGTCGATCTCCGCGGACTCACCGCTGCCGTTCAACTCGACGAGGCGCGACACACTCCCCAGCTGGCCTCCCAGGAGGCTGCTCCATTGGGTTCCCTCTGGAATGGGCTCCGCCGAGCCGGCCAGAGCTCCGAACGCCCGGTTTGCCCTGAGGATCTCGCCGCTTGTTGTGACCAGCGCCATACCGATGGGTGCCGACTCGAAGACGGTGCCGAAGCGCGCTTCCGCCTGGGCTGCGCTCTCCCGGGCGAGTCGGTTCTCGGTTACGTCCTCGACCAGGCCTTCGTAACCCAGAATCCCGCCCTCTGCATCTCTGACCACACTGAACGTCACCCGTGCCCAAATGTGGCCCCCATCACGGCGACGCAGCCTGACCTCGCCTGCTTCCCCGGTGTTGAGGAGGCGATCTACCTCTTCTTCCTCAGTTCGATCAACGAGCAGCATCAAGAAGCCGCCTCCGGCCACGTCATCGAGCGTCTCATAGCCGAGCATCTGAGCGAGCCGTCGGTTTGCCGCGATCACGCGGCCGTCAGCGGAGAGACGAATCAGACCGATCGAAACGCCGTCATAGAGAACCTCGAACCTGGCAACAAAGCGCGTGGTCTCATGCCTCAGCAGTATTACAAGCGCCAGTCCGAGGGCGGCGCCGACCGATATTGCAACCATGCCTCGCCAGATACCACTGGCAGAACCGAACCGAACGATGAAGGAGATAACACCGATTGCGGTCAGCCCGGCGAATGCCGCTGAAAAGACCCGCAGCTGACTGTCGGGAAGGCTGAAGGAGCCCATAGTCCCCACTGCGAACAGGGGGATCAGAAGAGATGTCGCGATGAAGAGGTCTGCGGTAATCAAGCGGGCGACAATCACCACGAGCATGGCAATAAGCGGCAGAAGGGTGCGGGGAAGCGGACGGCGGGCCTCCCGCCAACTGATCAAGGCAAGTGCCGCAGCTGCCGCGATGAAGAGCCAGTTTCTCAGCGAGCCTGTCCGGTAGTAGAGGTGGACACTGGCCACGAGGGCGGCGGCAACCAGCGCACCGACCGTCACGGTCCGGAGAATCAATCGGGAGACGACCACCTGGAAGGCGCGAGTGCCCGAACGCGGGTTCTCGAAGTACTGGGAACTCTCAGCCTGAGCGGGCGCCATGGGGAATAATCGGCACCACAAGGCAACCCTTTAGAGCGCAGGTCGGATACCGGGGCCCGGGCTAGGTCTCCTCGGCTTCCGCGGCCGCAGCTGCCTTCATCGCCGCTTCCTTCAGCTCCTCCGCCAGTCGCAGGGCCGCTTCGCGTCCCCCTGCAGTGGTTTCGGCCCGGTCGGTGAGCAAAGTCACGGTATTCGCAAAGATCTGGAGAAAGCCCCCGTGGATACCGATTGTGGTCAACTGATCGTCGGCATCCTTGATCTCGACCGGGCCGGTGGCCAGAGCGGCCATCGTTGCTTCGTGGTCGGCCAGGATCCCGATGTCACCTTCGGTAGTCCGCGCCGACACCATCTGCGCCGCCCCGGACCAGATAATGGCCTCGGGCGTGACTATGTCGAGGTGAAAGAGCTTGCCGGCCACTAGGCCTCCTCCATCTCCTTGGCCTTGCGCATGGCATCCTCGGCGCCGCCCACCATGTAGAAGGCCTGCTCCGGCAGATGATCGAGATCGCCCTCGACCAGCATCGAGAAGGACTCGATCGTCTCCTCGAGCGGGGTATTGACCCCCGGCTGCCCCGTGAAAGCCTCAGCAACGAACATCGGCTGCGACAGGAAGCGCTGGATGCGCCGGGCCCGGCCCACGATCAGCTTGTCCTCCTCGGACAGCTCATCGATACCGAGAATGGCGATGATGTCCTGCAAGTCCTGGTAGCGCTGCAGGATCTGCTGCACCTCAGTGGCGACGCTGTAGTGCTTCTCCCCCACGATCTGCGGATCGAGGGCCCGGCTGCCTGAATCCAGGGGATCAACCGCCGGGTAGATGCCGAGCGCAGTCAGCGGACGGCTGAGCACAGTGGTTGCATCGAGGTGGGCAAACGCGGTGTGCGGCGCCGGGTCCGTGATGTCGTCCGCGGGCACGTAGATCGCCTGCAGCGATGTGATGGAGCGGCCCTTGAGCGAGGTGATGCGCTCCTGAAGCACACCCATCTCACCGGCGAGCGTCGGCTGGTAGCCCACGGCCGACGGCATACGACCGAGCAGGGTCGACACCTCGGAACCGGCCTGGGTGAACCGGAAGATATTGTCGATGAACAGCAGCACGTCCTGCCGCTGCACGTCACGGAAGTATTCAGCCATGGTGAGGGCCGACAGGGCGACGCGAAGACGCACGCCGGGAGGCTCATCCATCTGACCGAACACCAGAGCGGCTTTCTCGAGAACACCAGATTCGGTCATCTCGAGGAACAGGTCGTTTCCTTCACGGGTACGTTCGCCGACGCCGGCGAATACCGAAACGCCACCGTGCTGAGTGGCCACACGGTTGATCATCTCCTGGATGAGCACGGTCTTGCCAACACCGGCGCCGCCAAACAGGCCGATCTTGCCACCCTCGAGATATGGGCTGATGAGGTCGAGCACTTTGATACCGGTCTCGAAGACCTTCTTCTGCGGTTCAACGTCCTCGAAGGGCGGAGCCTCACGATGGATCGGCCACCAATCCCCGGTGAACTCCAGGTCGGGGGCGTCGAGGGCATCACCCCACACGTTGAAGATGTGACCCAGGGTCTGATCACCGACGGGGACAGTGATCGGCACACCGGTGTTGCGCACGGTCGCACCACGGACGAGGCCGTCCGTCGGGGCAAGCGCAACGGCGCGAACTGTGTTGCGTCCGAGGTGCTGAGCAACCTCGCATTTGACGGTCTTGGTCTCTCCGCCGATCTCGAAGTCGACTTCGAGGGCAAAGAGAATCTCCGGCATTGCGTCGCTCGGAAACTCCACGTCAACGACCGGTCCGGCCACCTTGACGATCCGCCCCGTTGGAAGTGCGGTGGTTGTGGTCACTGTCTCTCCGTCCTTTACCTATCCACCGGCAAGCGCTTCAGCGCCGCCGACGATTTCAGATATCTCAGTTGTGATCTCGGCCTGTCGGGCCTGGTTGGCCTCTCGAGTGAGGAGACGTACGAGTTCCTCAGCGTTCTCCGTTGCCGCCTTCATTGCCCGCCGCCGGGCTGCGTGCTCTGAGGCGGATGCCTCGAGCAGCATGCCGAAAATGGTGCCTTCGAGGTAGCGCGGCAGCAGCCTTTCGAGAATGGCTTCGGCGGACGGCTCGAACGTGTAAGACACACTCAGCTCGTCCTCATCGGCGAACTCGGGAGGCTCGATGGGGAGCAGTTCCCACTGCACCGGTTTCTGCGTCAGCGCCGACACGTATCGGGTAGTGAACACCTCGAAGGAATCCACTTCCTCGCTTTCGTAATCCTCGAGCAGGGTGTTCCCGATCATGCGAGCGTCGCCGTAGCCGGGTGTATCGGTTACGCCCAACCATGCATGTTCGATCTTGAAGTTGCGGTAGGCGAAGTATGCCTTTGCCTTCTCCCCTACCGTGTAGAGCCGCACCACGATGCCGTCCTCGCGCAAATCGTGGATGTGGTGCTCCGCCATCCGGATCACGCTCGAGTTGTAGCCACCGGCCAGACCGCGGTCGGAGCTGACGACGACGATGCCCGCTGTGCTGACCGGTCGCTTCTCCAGAAGTGGGTGTGACGCTCCACTGGAACCGGCGCCGAGATTGCGAATCACCTCGTTCATCTTGTCGGTGTAAGGCTGACTCTCCGCAACTCGCACCCTGGCCTTGGCAATGCGCGAAGTAGCAATGAGCTCCATTGCCCGCGTGATCTTCATCGTCGATTCGACGCTCTTGATGCGCCGGCGAATTTGCCTTACTTCAGCCGAAGCCACTTGGTTCTACCCCTCCCTGGAAGCCTTGTAGTCCTCGATGGCTTCTGCCAGACCCTCAGGCAGCTCGCCGGTGTCCCTTATCTCGTTGAGTAGGCCCGAGTAGCGGGCGCGCACAAACTCCAGCAGGCCCTCTTCGTAGTCGCGGACCTCGGCCACCGGAACATCGTCCATGTGCCCTTCGGTCACCGCAAAGATCGACACGACCTGCTCTTGCACCGGCAGCGGAGCGTATTGACCCTGCTTGAGGACCTCGACGACACGAGAGCCACGCTCGAGCTGCGCGAGCGAGGCGGCGTCGAGCTCCGAGCCGAACTCGGCGAATGCTTCCAATTCGCGGAACTGCGCCAGATTGAGGCGCAGCGGACCTGCGACTTTGCGCATCGCTTTGACCTGGGCGGCGCCACCAACACGGGACACCGAGATACCGGCGTTGATGGCCGGGCGAATACCCGAGTAGAACAGGTCGGACTCGAGGAAGATCTGCCCATCGGTGATTGAGATGACGTTGGTGGGGATGTACGCCGAGACGTCGTTGGCCTTGGTCTCGATGACGGGCAGACCCGTCATCGAACCACCGCCAAGTTCGTCACTCAGCTTGGCGCACCTCTCGAGCAGACGGCTGTGGAGATAGAACACGTCCCCCGGATACGCCTCGCGGCCGGGTGGGCGGCGCAGTAGAAGTGAGATCTCGCGATATGCGACAGCCTGCTTCGACAGATCATCGAAGATGACCAAGGCATGCTGGCCGTTGTACATCCAGTGCTGACCGATGGCTGAGCCCGAATACGGGGCGTACATCTGCAACGCAGCGGCGCTCGACGCCGGGGCGGCAACGATGACGGTGTATTCGAGAGCTCCGGCGGCTTCGAGTGCATCGGCAACCTCGGCGACGGTGGACGCCTTCTGACCGATGGCCACATAGATGCACTTAACGCCGAGGCCCTTCTGATTGATGATCGTATCGACGAGGATCGCCGTCTTCCCGGTCTGGCGGTCGCCAATGATCAGCTGGCGCTGGCCGCGACCAATCGGCGTCATCGAGTCGATGGCCTTGATTCCGGTCTGCAGCGGCTCCTTGACCGGCTGCCGCTCGACCACGGAGGGAGCCTGCGTCTCGAGGAGTCGGGTCTCTGTGGTGTCGATCGGGCCTTTGCCGTCGACCGGATTGCCCAGCGGGTCGATGACCCGACCCAGCAGGGCGTCGCCGACGGGCACCGATAGGACCCTGCCGGTGGAGCGAACTTCTGCGCCTTCTTCGATCTTCGAAGCGTCGCCCATGATGACGCAGCCAATTGAGTCCTCATCGAGATTCAGCGCAACACCGGTGAGCCCGCCGGGAAACTCGAGGAGCTCGGACGTCATGACGTTGGGAAGGCCCACCACGCGGGCAACACCATCACCGACTGAATCTACGTAACCGACGGTTTCGGCCTCAATGGATGGTGACCAGCCTTCGAGGTTTCGCCGGAGTGCCCCGGTGATGTCTTCGGGGGTCAGGGTTAGATCAGCCATTCGCTATGCCCATGCCTCTCGCAATTCCAGGAGTCGGCTGCGAACCGACCCATCAAACAAAGTGTCCTCAACTTGGGCAACCAGCCCGCCTACCACGGATGGATCAACCGTCACATGAAGCCGGACGCTCTTGCCGGTGACTTCGGACAGTCGGGCCGCCAGCCGCTCCTGTGTCGCCGCGTCGAGTTCAATCGCGCTGGTGACATCGGCGACGACCTCGCCCTCCGCTTCGGCGGCAAGTTCCATCATCCGCTTGGTGATCTCGGGAAGATCCTTGATCCGCCCCACGCCGATCAGCATGTTGACGAGCGAAACAGTTACCCCGGACGCGCGCTTGCCGATGAGATCGGAAACGATCGCCTGCTTCTTCTCGAACGGGATCAGCGGATCACTCAGTGCGCCTTGCAGTTCCTCGGACTCGCCAAACGCCTGTGCGACGAGAACCAACTCGTCGGTGAGGCGCTCAGCATTTCCTTCGGCTCCGACGACGTCGAGCATCGCCCGGGCGTATCCGTCAACGTGGCTGGAAGTCATGATCAGCCCTCGTCGCCCAGCTCGTCGATGAACTGATCAACGAGCGCCTGCTGCGCCTTGCGGTCGAGATTCTTCCCGACGAGCTTCTCAGCGACGTCCAGCGACAACCCGGCGACCTCGCGACGCATCGAGCCAACGGCACGTTCCCGCTCGGCCGATATCTCCTGGCCGGCGCGGGACTTGATATCTTCAGCCTCGGCCTCGGCGCGAGCCACGATGTCGGCTCGAGCCGACTCGCCGACCTGACGAGCGTCCTCAACGATCTTGGTCGCCTCGGCACGTGCTCCAGCAATGGAGGACTCATAATCGGCTTTGAGGGAGGCCGCCTGTTCTTTCTCGGCTTCAGCAGCCTGGAGGTTGGCCTGTATCTGCTTCTGCCGGCCCTCAATCATCTCGTTGAACGCGGGAATTGCGTACTTCCAGATGAAGAAGAAGACGATGGCAAAGGCGACAACGCCGGCGGCCAGCTCACGCAGATCTGGAATTAGCAGATCTACACCGCTGGCCTCGTCCTCGGCCGCAAGCAGGAGACTTGCGAATAGCATCGTGGTCCTCCCTTAAGTGAGGAAGAAGAGCACGAAGCCGATGAGCGCAAGCGCCTCGGTGAAGGCAATACCGAGGAACATGGTGGTCCTCACCATGCCGGCTGCTTCAGGCTGGCGAGCCATCGCCTGGACTGCGTTACCGGCGACGATGCCGATACCCAGGCCCGGACCGAGAGTGGCAAGGCCGTAGCCGACAAGGGCCAGCGAGCCGGAGATATCACCGGAGAGCCCGGCACCTACCTCTTCGGCCGCCATGATCAGTGCGTCCATTCCGTCATTTCCTTTCTAGTGTCTATCGATGCGAGAGCCGTTATCGGGCGGCACCATCAGTGAGCCTCGACCTCGACCGAGGTCTGGATGTAAACCGCCGAAAGCAGAGTGAATATGTAAGCCTGGAGCGTTGCCACCAGGATCTCGAACACAAAAATGAACAGACCCAGTCCGGCCCAGAGGAAGCCCCAGAGACCGGCGATGTTGCCCGTCGGTAGCGACGACAGGAAGACCCACGACGACAGGAGCATGAGGGCAAGCATCACGTGACCGGCAGCCAGGTTGGCAAAGAGCCGGACGGCGAGAGAGAACGGTCGCACCAGGATGACCGAGACAAGCTCGATCAGCCCGACCAACGGCTTGAGGGCAGTCGGCACGGTTGGCGGCCAGACGAGGTGACCGAAGTAGCCAACGAAGCCCTGCGCTCGGACCCCGGCAAAGATGAAGAGGAACCACGTGAATAGCGCCAGGGCTATCGGGAGACCGATACGAGATGTGATCGGGAACAGGGTCAGCGGGAAGACCTCCATCATGTTCCCAACGAGGAGGAAGAAGAAGATCGAAGCCAGGTACGGGAAGTAGGTGAGACCGTGCTTGGGGCCGATGATGCCAATAGCAATCTCATCGCGAACAAATCCAAGTACGGACTCGGCGAGTGTCTGAAACTTCCCAGGAATCAGCGACCGCTTCCGGAACGCAGCCCAGAAGAACCAGACGACGACCAGAGCGGCAACGATGTTGAGAATCATCGTCCGGTTGATCCCGTATACGAAGGGCAACTCGAACAACTCGTTGACCGAGTCCGGAGTACAAATGATCTGGCTCTCCGGATCGCAAGCTGACGCTGCGAATATCAACTCCACTCCAACTCCTTCTTGTCACCTCTCGCCACCGACACAGTCTCCCATGAGAGCAGAACGAGATAGCTCACAACAGCTGAGACTCCCATCGCCAACCGATCCACGTCGGCCAGCTGTGCAATCACAAACATGACCAGCATGATCAGGGCCAATCGCAGGATAAACCCGCCCAGCGCGGCGGCATGATAGAGCTTCAGCGAAATGGCTGCAGCCTTTGACAGCACAAACCCAGCAAGCACGAAATTCCCGGCCACAATCGCCACTCCCACCGCTGCGGCGAATGCCCCCGGACCGCCCCGCAACAAGCCAAGAGCGAGGATCAAAGGTGGCGCGACCCAGAGCACACGACGGGCAGCGGACAGGCCGATCTTGGCCTCGATATCGGGCGGGCCCGGCGCCGTCTCATATCCGGTTAGGACCTCATTGCGCTCAGAGCCCACGACGTCGCTCCTCAGCCATCTCCTCGAGCACCGCTGAAGTGCGCCACAGCTTGTAGAAGCCCGCAATGAAGCCGGCAACAACGAATAGGACGATGAACACCGGGCGGGTGCCAAAGAGCCAATCGAGCCCCAGGCCGATTACCAACCCTGCGAGAACTGACGAGGCGAAGTCGACGCTCGCCGAGAACCCGCCGGTTACCGCCTTTCGGTCGGGCACGAGACCACTGCGGTCGTTTGTCATTTTGCTATCACCGGATCCCGGTCAACCGTGGTCGTGATGGTAGGTCCCCCACAAGCGAGACTACCCGCGCTCATCTTCCGCCCCAACCTTAACTGTGGGCGCCGGCGGCCGATGCCGGTGCTGTCACGCGTGACCGGCAAAGTCCTCCGGGTAAGCGGGGAAGGCGTCGGCAAGTTCCCGAATCTGATCGGTATAGAGAGTCACGGAGTATGGGTCAATCCGCTTGCGGAGAATCTCCACGATCAGCTTGCCGAGCAGCACCATCTGCTCCTGCATCATCCCCGCCGTGGTCACTGAAGGTGTCCCCAAACGAAGACCGCTGGTAATAAAGGGCGATCGGGGATCGAACGGAATCGCGTTTCGATTCAGCGTCACCCCGTGATCGTCCAGGAACTGCGAGGCTTCCTTGCCGGTGAGGTCGGGATCGAGCGACCGCAGGTCGACGAGGAACATGTGGTTCTCGGTGCCACCGCTGATGACCCGGAGCCCCTCATCGTCCATCGCTCCTGCCAGCACCTTGGCGTTGCGTACGATCTGGTTGGAGTAGGTCTTGAAGTCGGCTCGTCCGGCTAGCTCGAAGCACAGTGCCTTGGCGGCAATCTGGTTGTTGAGCGGGCCACCCTGCGCAAACGGAAAGACTGCCTTGTCGATCTGCTTGGCGAACTTCTCCCTGCTCAGGATCACGCCGCCACGGGGCCCGCGCAGTGCCTTGTGGGTCGTCGCCGTGACAATATCGGCGTGGGGAGTTGGATTGGGGTGGGCACTACCGGCAATGAGACCGATGATGTGGGCGGCATCGACCAGGAAGATCGCATCGACCTCGTCGGCGATCCGGCGGAAAGCGGCCCAGTCGATCAACTGTGAGTAAGCGCTGTATCCGGCCACGATCATCTTCGGACGGTGCTCCAACGCAAGCGCACGAACCTGATCGAGGTCGATCTGCTCGGTCTTCTCGTCGACTCCGTAGGCAACGAAGTTAAACAGCTTGCCACTGAAGTTCACCGGCGAGCCATGGGTGAGATGGCCCCCCTGGTCGAGCCGCATCCCGAGGATGGTGTCGCCCGGCTCCAGAACGGCGTTGTACGCGGCCAGGTTGGCCTGCGACCCGCTGTGTACCTGAACGTTGGCATGCTCAGCGCCGAACAGTCGCTTGGCTCGTTCTCTCGCTAGAACCTCGACCTCGTCGATGATGGCGCAGCCCTCGTAATAGCGCCGCCCCGGGTATCCCTCCGAGTACTTATTGGAGAGGACCGACCCCGATGCCTGCATCATTGCCATCGAGATGTAATTCTCGGAGGCAATCAGGTGGATCTGGGACCGCTGCCGGTCGACCTCTTTCTGGATCAACCCGGCAAGCAGAGGATCTACTTGTTCGATTGGCCTCATGTCCGACATCAGCTATCACCCTTGACCTACGCACGTTCCGGCGAGGGTAGCAGTGCCCACAATCGAAGAAACGGACTGAGGAAGCTGCGCCGCGCCGGCCTATACGTCGCGAACCGGGCCGTCACGCAGCACGAGGGGCGAGGGCTCCGTGAGGTCGATGATGGTCGAGGCTTGGCCGCCCTTGGCCCTCCCCTCGAGGTAAACCGACACAGCGTCGCCGAAGAGGTCCCGGGCATCGAGATCGTTGAGCACCGACTCATTGCCTGCCAGGTTTGCCGACGTGACCGCAAGCGGGCCGTAGGCCTCCAGCAACTCGAGGGCAACCGGGTGATCCGGACAGCGCAGCCCAACTGTTCTCCTGCCGGCGTGACCGAGCCATGGTGGCGCCGAAGGAAGGCGCGGGAGAACAAGGGTGAGGGCGCCGGGCCAGTGCAAATCGGCCAGGTCGAGCGCACGATCGGATAGCGAGGCGATGGTCATGCCCTGCTCCAACGATGACACGAGGATCGCCAGAGGCTTCTTGGTCGGTCGTCCTTTCAGTTCGAAGATCGCACCAAGCGCGTCCTCCCGAAAGGGGTCAGCCGCAATACCGTAGAGAGTGTCGGTAGGCACACCCACGATTTCGCCGCGCCGGAGCGCGGCAGCTGCCTGCTCAATCGACATTGTTGCTCCCTTTACCGCTCAGCCTCAAGTTAGTGGAGTTCATCCGGCATTGGCGCCCTTCCCAGCAAGAATCGGTCGCGACCGGCCAGATCGCGGGTGATTTCCGGCCGAAAGGCCGCAAACAGGCGCTCAGCAACTGATCCGTGCCTCTCTCCTATCTCGCAGAGCAACCAGCCACCCGGTCGCAACCAGTCTGCTGCTTCCGCTGCGACTCGGCGCAGAGAGTCGAGCCCATCGGCCCCGCCGTTCAGCGCGAGAGCCGGCTCCCAATCGGCGATCTCCTCAGGAAGCAGGGCGCATTCGTCGCGCGTCACGTACGGCGGGTTGGTAACGATGAGATCAACAGACCCGGCAACTTCGGCCGGCAGTGCGGAGAAGAGATCCCCCGTCACTAGCTCGATGTCGAGGTCGAGCCGCGCCGCGTTCTCCGCCGCAACGGCAACTGCATCGGGCGAGAGGTCCGATGCAATGACCCGAGCCGCCGGCAGAGCGTGCTTGATGGCGAGTGCAAGATTGCCGCTTCCCGAGCAAAGATCTACCACCACCGGGCTGGTGATTCCCCGCAATCTCTCGACCGCCGCCTCGTAGAGCTGCTCCGTTTCCGGACGGGGAATCAACACCCGCCGGTCGACCGCTACTTCGATCGGCCCGAATTGAACGGTGCCCTCGATGTACTGCAGTGGCTCGCCGGTGCGCCGCCGCTCCGCGTACTCCCGAAACCGATTGGCGACATCGACCGTGACTGCCGGATCACCCACCAGCCAGGACCGCTCCGCGGATGCAGCAGCAAGTAGCAAACGGGACGCCTCGTGCTCGGGCAGATCCCTCGCCTCCTGCAGCAGTTCTGAACTCGTGTGACCCATGACGCTCTCAACATAGACCCGGCCGGCGCTCCTGGGGTTCCGCTGGGTCAACTCAGTCGATTGTTGCCAGGCTCTCGGCAGCGTCGTGAGCGATGAGCGCGGTGTGAAACTCCTCGAGGTCACCATCGAGAATCTCGGGCAGCGAGTGCAGGGTGAGCCCAACCCGATGATCCGTCACCCGGTTCTCCTTGAAGTTGTAGGTACGGATCTTCTCGGCCCGCTCCCCCGTACCCACCTGCGATCGGCGGGCTGAGGCCTGCTCGCCCTGGCGTTCCGCCAGCTGCTGCTGATAGAGGCGGGCGCGCAGCACCCTCAGTGCCTTCAGCTTGTTCTGGAGCTGCGACTTCTCATCCTGGCAGGTGACAACCACTCCGGTGGGAAGGTGGGTGATGCGGACCGCAGAGTCGGTTGTGTTGACGGACTGTCCACCGGGGCCCGTCGAGCGGAAGGTGTCTATCTGCAGATCGTTCTCGTGAATATCGATCTCGACTTCCTCTGCCTCGGCGAGAACGGCCACGGTGGCGATCGAAGTGTGGACTCGCCCTTGTGACTCGGTCTTCGGAACACGCTGCACGCGATGCGGCCCCGCCTCGTACTTCAGGCGGGAGTAAGCGCCGCGACCTTTGACTGAGAAGGTGGCGTCCTTGAGCCCACCCCCGCCGGTCACCGATGTGTTGATCGGTTCGCTTTTCCAACCGTGACGCTCGGCGAAACGTTCGTACATGCGATAGAGGTCGGCACCCCAGAGTGCAGCTTCCTCACCGCCGGCGGCGGCACGGATCTCTACGATCACGTCCTTGTCGTCATCGGGATCCTTAGGCACCAGCATCACCCGGAGCCGGCCTTCCAGCGGTTCGAGCCGCGCCCCCTGCTCGGTGGCCACTCCTTCGAGATAAGCCCGCATCTCGGGGTCATCTTCAGCGGTCGCCATCTCCGCCGCCTCGCTCATCTCGAGGGACGCAGATTGGTACTCGCGGAAAGCGTCAATGACCGGCTTGAGCTCGGCATGGCGAATCGAGACTTCGCGGTAGCGATCCTGATCGGAGAGAACGTTGGGGTCGGCCATCTCTTCGAGAGTCTCGGAATACTGCGCCTCGAGCGCCTCGAGCTTGCGGTGCAAGCTGTCATCCATCGGCGAGCACCTCGCGCTCCGCAGCCAGGGCGGCAGCGACAATGGGCCCACGTTCGGCGACAGCAGCTGCCTCCTCCTCCGATAGGGCAGCCAGCAGGCTGGCCACAGCCACCTCGACCATGTCGTCCGACGGCTCCTTGGTAGTGATCCGTTGCAGCCACATCCCCGGGGTGTTCGCCCAGTACATCCACCGCTGGTTGGCACCCAGCTTGAGTACTTCGTAGGAGAGACCGGCGATTACCGGGATGAGTACCACCCGAGCCAATACCTGCCACACAAAGGGGAGAGGAGCCAGAGCCAGGAAGACGACGAAGGCGACCATGCCGACGATCATGATGAACGAAGTGCCGCATCGCGGATGTCGTGGGCTATACGCCTGGATTTCCGCAACGGAGAGCGGGTCACCGTTCTCGTAGGCATGGATCGTCTTGTGCTCGGCTCCGTGGTACTGGAAGACCCGTGCAATCTCCTTCGAGCGGGAGATCGCCCATATGTACAAGACGATCAGGGCCAGACGGATCAGCCCGTCCAGCACCACAAATCCGATCGATGAATCCCCGACGAAGGTCTTCAGATAGTCGGCGGCGAACGCGGGCGCCAGGATGAAGAGGGCTAGAGCGACGACGACCGCCAGGACCATGGTCCAGAAGACCTGAGCTTTGCTGAGCTCGTCCTCCTCTTCCGCTCCGGATTGCACGGCCGACCAGGAAAGGGCCTTGAAGCCGAGCGACAGCGACTCAATGAGAACCAGAACGCCGCGCACGAACGGCACCTTGCGCCATCGCGACTTGCCGCTGAGGTTGGGTAGCTCGTTGCGCTGGGTGATGATGCTGCCGTCAGGCCGTCGGCAAGCTACCGCCCACTGGGTGGGCGCACGCATCATCACGCCTTCCATGACGGCCTGGCCGCCGACGCTCGCTCCCGGTGGGCGGCTCACTTGGTGTCGGCCGCGTCCTTGGCCTTGCGCTCGGTATCGACACCGACCTTGGCGTAGCGGCGACGGAAGCGCTCCACGCGACCACCGGAGTCGACGAGAATCTGCTTGCCCGTGTAGAACGGATGACTTGCGCTCGAGATCTCGAGCTTGGCCAGCGGGTAGGTCTTCCCATCGGTCCACTCGATTGTCTCGCTGGTCTGAATGGTCGAGCGGGTCAGGAAGGCGAAGTCGGACGATGTGTCCTGATACACCACCGGTCGGTATTCGGGATGAAGGTCGGGTTTCAAGGCTCTAGCTCCTGGTCTCTGCAGCAAAGGACTCTACTACTGGCCGCTCTTGGCGACTTCGGCGAGGAATGCTGCGTTCGACTTCGTGTTCTTCAGGCGGTCGATGAGCAGTTCTAGAGCTGCTCCCGACTCGAGCGCCATGAGGACACGACGTAGCTTCCAAACCTCGGTTAGCTCATCAGGATGGAACAGCAACTCCTCGCGGCGTGTGCCCGAGGCCTCGATGTCGATGGCCGGATAGATGCGCTTGTCGGCGAGCTTCCGATCCAGTCGCAGCTCCATATTGCCGGTGCCCTTGAACTCCTCGAAGATGACCTCGTCCATGCGGGATCCGGTCTCGACCAGCGCTGTACCGAGAATGGTCAGGCTGCCGCCTTCCTCGATGTTGCGAGCCGCACCGAAGAACCGCTTCGGTGGATACAGCGCCGTCGAATCGACACCGCCGGAGAGGATCCGACCCGAAGCCGGTGTGGCCAGGTTGTGAGCTCGGGCGAGACGAGTGATCGAGTCGAGCAGAACAACGACGTCGGTCCCCATCTCCACAAGGCGCTTGGCGCGCTCGATGGCGAGCTCGGATACCTGAGTGTGCTCCTCGGCGGGACGGTCGAAGGTCGAGAAGATGACCTCGCCGCGCACCGAGCGCTGCATGTCTGTGACCTCTTCCGGCCGTTCGTCGACCAGCACAACCATGAGATGGCACTCCGGGTTGTTGACCGCGATCGAGTTGGCCAGTTCCTTGAGAACTGTCGTCTTTCCCGCCTTGGGCGGCGACACGATCAGGCCACGCTGGCCCTTCCCGATCGGGGCGATGATGTCGACAATCCTGGCCAGGATGTTCTTGTGGTCCCCTTCGACCTCGAGACGAAGCCGAACGTCGGGGAAGAGCGGAGTCAACGTGGCGAACTTGGGCCGAGCCTGCGCCGGCTCCGGCTCCATCTCGTTGACCTTGAGCGGGCGAACCAGTGCCGGGAATTTCTCCTGGGCGCGGGCGGGACGGATCGGCCCCTCGCAGATGTCGCCCTTGCGCAGCTTGTTCTTGCGGATCTGGTTGGCCGGGACGTAAACGTCCTGATCGCTGGGGAGGTAGCCGCCGCAGCGAAGGAAACCGTAGCCCTCAGGGAGGATGTCGAGTATGCCCGTGCGAACCTCGAGCTCGGACTCATCGATCGGCTCCTGCTGACGGCGCTTGTTGCGGCGGCGACGGTTGCGGTTGCCACCTTCTCCGCCCTGGCGCTGACCCTGCTGGCGCCCATCACCGTTGTTGCTGGCGTCTTCGGCGCCCTTCTCGCCGCTTTCAGTCACCTCAACGGTCTTGGCGGGGGCCTCGTCCTCGGGCTTTGGTTCCGGGAGCATCTTCTCGTCGAACTTGTCGGATCCGATGATCGCGGTGATTAGCTTCGTCTTTTGCAGCCCGTCGTGCTCCACATCAATCGAACCGGCCATTTCGCGCAGCGCGTCTAGGCCCAGCTCCTGGAGTCTGGCTCGGGTAGTCGTCATGGGCAGTGGTTTCCCTTCACGAGGTTCTGGCACGGAGGTGCCTGTGATATCTCCATCCCAAATCAGCGTTGCTGCAAGGTGTCAGAACACGCTTTCGGCGCAGCAAACCGCGCACGGGAGGAGGTGGAAACGGATATCGATCCGGGGTGTAGTTTACCTTCGTTGGCTCGCTTCGCAAGCGCCGGGAGCTCTACCAGCCCAGTTCCTCGAGTACAGAGTCGAGATTGGGCCGTACAGCTCGCAGATCACGGAACCCATCGGCAGCAGTGTCGGGGTCCTTGAGCCCGTGCCCGGTGAGGGTACAAACGACCGAGCCGGGGGGCAGTTCATCCTTGTACTTGAGTACGCCGGCGACCGACGCGGCCGACGCCGGTTCGCAGAAGACGCCCTCGGTCGCCGCCACGAGCTGGTAGGCGGCTCGGATCTCGTCGTCGGTCACCGCTTCGATCCTTCCCAGTGACTCGTCGCGGGCGGCGATTGCGCCGTCCCAGGACGCCGGGTTACCGATACGTATGGCGGTCGCAAAGGTCTCGGGGCTCTCGAACATCTCCCCGGTGACGAGTGGTGCTGCACCCGCTGCCTGGAAGCCCCACATATGAGGAGCCTTCGCTAGGTGCTTGTAGCCGGCCCAGTAGGCAGTGATGTTGCCTGCGTTCCCGACCGGCAGCGCATGGATGACCGGTGCGTCGCCGAGCACCTCGACGATTTCCCATGCCGCGGATTGCTGGCCTTCGATTCGGAACGGGTTGATCGAGTTGACCAAAGCCACGTCGTGGGTAGACGTGAGTTCCAACACCAGCGACAGCGCGTCATCGAAGTTGCCGTCGATGGCGACGATCTCAGCGCCGTGGCTGACCGCTTGAGCGAGCTTCCCCCGGGCAATCTTGCCCGCGGGCAGGATCACGATCGCTCGCATCCCGGCTCTTGCTGCATAAGCAGCGGCCGATGCCGACGTGTTGCCGGTCGATGCGCACGCAACAGCTCGTGCCCCCGACTCGAGGGCCTTTGATACGGCCATGGTCATGCCGCGATCCTTGAATGATCCCGTTGGGTTGGCGCCGTCGTATTTGAGGTACACCTCTCGGTCGATGAGCGCCGAAATGTGCTTTGCCTCGATGAGCGGAGTATTGCCCTCGAGCAGCGTGACCACCGGCGTCTCGGCGGTAACTGAGAGCCGGTCCCGATACTGCTCGATGACACCGCCCCAGGTCATAGTTCCTCGCTCTCCACTCGGATGGCGGCGGCAACGGCGTTGACGCAGTCGAGGTGCTTCACTGCGGCAAGGGCATCCTGCTGAGCGTCTTCCGGAGCACGGTGCGTAACGATCAGCAGAGTGGCTTCATCGTCCGTGCCCTCCTGCCAAACCGACTTGATACTGACATTGGCTTCACCGAATGCGGCCGCTATCTGTGCGAGAACACCGGGGCGGTCGTCGACCTCGAGTCGCACGTACCACTTGGTCGGAACACCACCGAAGTCGGCCAGAGCTGCCTCGGAGAACCTGATGCGAGGGGCAACTTGCGCTCCGGCAAGTATCTCGCGCGCCGCATCAATGACATCGCCGAGTACTGCGGTCGCGGTGGGATCGCCGCCCGCGCCGGGACCGGCGAAAAGCAGAGTATCGATGGCGGGTCCCTCGATGAAGATGGCGTTGGTGGCACCACGGATGGCGCTCAGCGGATGTTCTAGCGGCAGCAGCACAGGGTGGACCCGGGCCGATACGCCGGCCGGAGTGTCTTCGGCGATTCCGAGCAGCTTGATGGCGTAGCCGAGATCTCGGGCGTACCTGATGTCGGCAGCCGTGATCTCCGAGATTCCGCTGTGCGGAACATGATCGAGACCGACCCAGGTTCCGAAAGCGAGGCTCGCCAGGATTGCCGCCTTGGCTGCAGCGTCAGCGCCTTCGACGTCGGCGGTCGGATCCGGCTCCGCGTATCCGAGGTCTTGTGCCTGAGCGAGAGCATCGGCATAGGCGGTGCCTTCCTCACTCATTCGGGTGAGGATGTAGTTCGTGGTCCCGTTGACGATCCCCATCACCCGGGTGAGGCGCTCGCCTGCCAGTGTCTCCGACAGCGGCCGGATGATTGGAATACCACCGCCTACCGCGGCCTCGAAGAGCAGGGCGACGCCGGACTCCTCGGCGGCGGCGATGAGCTGTGCACCGCGGGCGGCAATCAGTTCCTTGTTGGCGGTTACAACGGGTTTCCCTGCTTGGAGCGCTTGCAGTACGAGGTCACCGGCCGGATCTTGCCCACCCATGACCTCGACCACGAGGTCAACCTCTGGATCTGTGATCATCTCGGCGGGTTCGGTTGTGAGTAAGCCCTCAGGAATGTCAAATGTCCGCGGCTTGGACGGATCTCGGACCGCAACCCGGCGAATCTGCAGGTCGAGCCCGGTCTTTGCCGCAATCGCAGCGTGTTCTGTCACCAACCGGTGGATCAGCGTGCCGCCGACCGTCCCGGCACCAAGTAGGCCTATGCCGATCGTATTCATGGGGCGACGATAGCCCCTGACGGCGCGATGCGAACGACTGGACGTCAACCGGCACCGAGGCGGGCCACGGCCTCGGCCGACGGACCGGTCGCTGCAGCGGTACAGGCGGTACCGAGGTCGAAGTCGACGCAGAAAGCGCCGGCCACGCTGTAGCCGGGATCGACCGCCGTCCACACCACCCGCAGTTCACCCGGCGCGACGGCCTGGGCGAAGACGGGATCGTCGCAGTTCGCTTGTTGACGAGCGACGGCAGCGGCGGTAACCGGGACGCCGGTTTGTGCTGTGATCCTCTGCACCTCCCGATTGGCTAGTGCAGGGTCGCCCAGTGCAACGAGGCACTCCTGTGGAGGAATCCGTACGAGATCGTGAGATGCAATCGCTTCGGTCCACGGTTCGGCAGCGAGCAACCTCTCGTCTCCATTCGTGAAGATCTCGCGCACTTCGGACACGAGCGGCGCCATATCGGCCACCTGGATGGCGGCAGCACCGATCAGCAGGTAGGCCGCCCATCTAGTCCCGAGCCGCTTATATGCGAGATAGAGGGCGCCGATGAGGACCAGGTACACGATTGGCCAGGAAAAGCGGCCCGTTGAGCGGAATCGCTCCCCCAGCCAGGCCAGAGGACCCCACCACGGAACATCAAACTGCCACGACATGCCGACCCACACCACCGGCGACAACGCGTAGACAGCCATCAGCAATCCGACCACCATCGGCATCCAATACCGACGCGCCGCAGCCGCCACCTGATCTCGACCCAGGACAAGCGCCACGAGGACGACGACCAAAGCTCCCAGCCCGAGGTAGCTGTATCCCTCATACTGGCCACCGGTGGCATCGATGTTGCCGGCGACGGGCGCCAGGGCGTTCATCGAGTAGTACCCCAGACCGCCGGCGGTTGCGGAAGCGGCGGTCGCCAGTCCCGTCATCGCCACAAACACGCCACTGCCGATCACTGCGGCTGCCAGCCAGACTGCAACTCTCCGCCACGGCACCTCGCCGAGAGACCCAGCCTGGACGACAAAGGCTGCAGCCAGGACAGCGGTCATCGCAAACAGGTAGAGGTGAACGAAGAAGGTTGCGGCCAATAGCCCCAGCAATGCCCACAGGGCCCCCACCTTCTTCTCACCGCGGACGAGCCTTATCCCGAAGAGAATCGTGAGCAGGATCAGGAATTGAGCCATTAGCGCTACGTGGAAGAAGCGCCCCAGCAGCACCGTCTGCGTAAGGGCAAAGCCTGCGGCAGCCACTACGGCGAGGCCGTTCCGCCACCGGAGTTCGACGAGTATCGCGACAGCCGACACCACCTGCATGACGAAACAGAGGGCGATCCAGTAGCCGAAGTAGTGGAATCCAGCAGGCAACACTCCGCTGATCAGCTTGAACGCAACCGCCAGGATCGGGATGCTGTCGGACAAGATCAGATTGGTGCCGTCCGGTACTCCATAAGACCTGACGTCGAGTATCGACCAGGACCACGGCTCGGCTAGGTAGTAGCGCAGCGCCGCAATCCCCTGCAGGCTGTCGTTGTGGGTGGTCTCCCAGTAATGGCTGGTGCCGTGGATGCCCTCCCAGCCGAGCAGGTACCAGGCCAGCCCGAAACCGAAGACTCCGGCAACCAGGTATAGGACGGCCGGTCTTCGCTCAGCGGTCAGCCAGCGCAGCATCTGATCGAGCAAGTGATACTTCCCCGGGTTAGGTCAGGACGGTATGTCGCGAGTGGTCAGGTCAGAGTATTTCTCTCGGCGCACCACCAACCGGGCTTCACCATTTCGAACGAAGACCACGGCCGGACGGAGAATCATGTTGTAGTTCGATCCCATCGAGTGCCCGTAGGCGCCGGTCACCGGGGTGCAGAGGATGTCTCCAACTGCGATGTCGGATGGGACCGCAGCGTTGGAGACGATCACGTCGCCCGATTCGCAGTGCTTGCCGACGATCCGTACCGCCTTGTCGCGTTCGGCCAGGACCGCTCGTGGCAGAAACGCTTCGTATCCGCTGCCGTACAGAACCGGACGCGGGTTGTCACTCATGCCGCCGTCAACGGCCACGTACGTTCGGACTCCATCGATCTCTTTGATCGTGCCCACCGTGTAGAGGGTGACTGCCGCCTTTGCCACGATCGACCGACCCGGCTCGGCAGTGATGCGGGCGTTTATCCCGTGGCGCCGACATGCGTCCATGACTGACTCCGACCACTGGGTGATCGATGGAGCCGATTCTCCGGTGATGTACGCAACACCGAGCCCTCCCCCAATCGAAATCTCCTCGAGATCGTGGTCACGTAGAAACGGGGCCAATGCTCCAATTGCCTTGGCGAATGATTCAGCGACGAAGATCTGGCTTCCGACGTGGGCGTGGACACCGATGAGGTCCATCGACGGAGACGCAGCAGCCAACTCGATGGCCCGATGAGCCTCGCCGCTGACGACGCCAAATCCGAACTTGGAATCGGTGATTCCGGTCTGCAGATACTCGTGAGTGTGAACATCGATTCCCGGATTGAGTCGGACCAGTACCTGCGGGGGTGTCTTGCCGGCAGCCACCAGGCTCTCGATCCGATCCACTTCCGCGAAGGAATCTAGAACGATCCTTCCGACACCGACGTCGAGGGCCATCTCTAGTTCCGCAGTCGACTTGTTGTTCCCATGCATGACCAGTCGATCGGCCGGCACGCCGGCAGCGAGGGCGACATGCAGCTCCCCCCCGGTGGCAACATCGAGGGCCATGCCCTCTTCCCAGGCCAACCTCGCCATCGCCTGGGACAGGAATGCCTTGGTGGCGTAGGCAACCCCATCGGGAAATGCGGATACGGCTTCACGACAGCGGCTGCGAAGGTGGTCCTCGTCGTAGACGAACAGCGGTGTGCCGTACTGCTCGGCCAGTTCGATCAGGTCGACTCCGCCGATGGACAGGCGATCGCCGCGCACCGCGGCCGTATCGGGCAGCAAGTACTCGGGAATGGCCCCCAGGCTCACATCCGCTCCGGCACATCGATGCCGAGCAGATCGAGCAACAGGGTCAACTCATCGAGCGTCCTGGCAACGAGGCTGACCCAGGATGCCTGCCGGGCAGCGTCGTCCTCATTGAGGATGTGGCAGGCCTCATAGAAACGGCTGAACTCGGCGACCAACTCGTAGGCATACTCGGCGATGTGGTTGGGGGCCCGATGCTCGGCGGTCCGCTCGATCACATCGGGAAGCCGGGTGAGCTGCAGCATGAGGTTTCTCTCCGGCTCCCTGGTGGCCGGCAGGATGGCTCCCCCACTCAGCCCACGTGACTTGACCTCTCGCAGGATCGACTTCATTCGCACCGCCCCGTAGAGGAGGTAGGGGCCGGTCTTTCCGTCAAAGGAGGTGAAGCGGTCAACATCGAAGATGTAATTGGAGGAGCGATGGTTCTGCAGGTCGCCGTACTTGAGAGCCGCCAACCCCACCATCTCGGCGATCTCGGCTTTTTGCCCGGCGTCGAACTCGGAGGCCAGTTCATTTTCTTCGATCCGCTCGGCGGCTCGGGCCACCACCATGTCAATGAGCTCGCGCAGAGTCAGCAGGCCGCCATCTCTTGTCTTGAACGGCTTCCCGTCCGGGCCATTCACAGTCCCGTTGCCCGGATGCTCCATCACCACATCCGGCCCGGCGATTCCGGTCTTGTAGGCGGCCCGGAACACCTGCTCGAAGTGCAAACCCTGTCTGACGTCGACGAAGTAGAGAATCTCCTGAGCGCCGAGGTCCTCGACACGATCCTCGATCGTGGCGAGATCCCAGGTCGTGTACAGAGATGCGCCATCCGACTTGAGGAGTAGAAACGGCGGAATCTCCTTGGTGTCCTCGTCGGTCATGACCTCGATGACCAACGCGCCGTCACTCTCGTAGGCATGGCCGTCTTCGAAGAGACGACTCACCATTGGCTCGAGTCGGTGGTTGATCGTGCTCTCACCGTACCAGAGGTCGAAGTGGACATTGAGCCGGTCGTAGACCTGCTTCATGGCGGTGATCGAGATGTCGCGCATGTGCTGCCAGAGCGCCCGGTAGCCGGGGCGTCCTGCCTGGAGCTCGACGACGGCGGCACGCGCCCGGGCGGCAAAG
>JASJDZ010000029.1 GCA_030065575.1 Acidimicrobiia bacterium | reverse complement strand
GTAGTCGTCGGGGCCGAGGCCCTCGACCGTGTCCGCAGACTCGTAGTCGCTGAGCAGTTCTTCCTGGACGCCCTCATCGGGATACAGCAGGTCAAAGATGCGGGTGTGGTTGGCGTCGTTGGGGGCGCCGCCACCTTTCCACTGCTCCCCTGCCGGGTTGATATCCCGCACCCGGCGCACGCCGGTCGACGGGAATCCCTCCTGGGACATGAGAACCACGGCATAGCCCCACTCGGTTGGATCGCCACCACCAAGCAACTCGAGCGGTATCCGAGCAGTGAGACGGCCATCGGATTCGGCGATCACCTTGAACGTCGGATTGGTCTCCTCAGTCGTCCCATCGGCGTCGGCCACGAAGATCGCCGGATACCAGCCCTCTAGTGTGATCCCGTACTCCCAGCCGTTGCCCTCCTCGAGAGCCGCATTCCGGCCCGGCAGCAGGATCCGGGCGCCGGTGCCGGCCCCAGGATCGGTATCGATGTACAGATCGAACGTCTGGATCGAGTAACCCGACGGGCTCCCCCACGGATTCCCGATTGGGGCAGCGATGTCAAAGGCAAAGACGGCGTTGTCGCCGGACAACCCGACTGTGAAGCTCGTGAGGTCGTAAGAGCCGAGAGCGAAGACACTGTCGGTCGGATAAGTGTATGCGCCGGGACCGTGATCATCTCCACCCGGATCGGCGATCTCGAAGACGACCTCGACGTTGGAGATGTCAGGCACCTGGATGTAGCCGGGTCCGGCGGCAGGTAGCACTGCGCCGTCCGGACCGCCGCTGGTCTCGATGATCTTGAACGAGATGCGGTCGCCGGCCTCGATTGCAGGGAGTGATTCGATCGGCAGCGCAAACTCGATGCGCTCTCCGTCGAATCCGGCCGGGGTGGTCCCTGACTCGTCGCCACCGCTGGCGCTGTGCACGACCGGGCCGACCAGGCTCACCGGATCCCTCCCACTCCATGACAGACGGTGGGTGGCGGAGAAGCCGAGCACCGTGCCGCCCTCACTCAACCCGTGTTCACGCGTCGAGTTTGGAATGTCGAGATACAGATCGAAGGACACGTTGCGGTCACCGAGCACCTCGCGGGCAAAGTCGACTCTCAGATACATGTTTTCCTTGTCGAAGGCGAAATCGAGCGAATCGACCAGTTCGCCGCCGAGTTCGTAGCGGCCCGCTCCCTGCGCCCACTCATCAGTATCAACATCGTTGTCTATCGGAACTGTGACCAGGTTGGTGATGCCGTAGGCGGGATCAACCGAACGCTCGGGAACGATGGGCACGAGCAGGAACTCCGGCCGCTCCATGTCCAGGGTGTCGTAGACCTGGCCAAGCAGTTCGCGGTAGGCACGATCGAAGTAGCCGTCGTCGCCCGAATCCTGGTCCGTTCCGTACCACCAGAACCAGTCGGAGCCCTCGGCAAACAGCATCGTCTCGAAGGCGGCTTCGATCGTCGCCTCTTCGTAATCGGTGCTGCGCTGCGCGACACCAAAATCGCTGCGCACCCGGTAGAGGTAGTCCCAAGCCTTGGCCTCCTCGTCCTCACCGATCCAGGTGGCGAAGTTGGGCTGGAACCAGGACGCCGGGAAGACGTCGGGAAGTGGTTCGGGCGCATCCGGGTAGAGATCGAGCAGCTCGCTTGGCGTGATCGTCTTGACGAAGTCCGACTCGGTCAGCCGCGTATAGAGAGCGTTGAGGAAGTCGATGCCGTCGTTCGGATAGTGCTCCCAGGCATTCTCGCCATCAACGACGATGGTTAGGACCTTCGGCCCCTGCACGTCGGCGGCGTCGAGCGCATCGTTGATGTCGCCGAGCCGGGCCATGAAATCGTCGGCCGCCTCATCGGCTGGCGTGCCCGAGTACTCGAAGCCAATCCGATCGGCCAGCACGACATCGCGGAAGAACATTGCGACGCCATCGCTCGAAGTCTGTGCTTCGTACATGCCGTAGAGCACATCGGCTTCCTGGATCAGGTCGTTGCTGTCCCGGGTGAAGCTGCCGATGTCGAGCGTTTTGGCAAGCACGTCTTCACCGGTGGCAACCCATTCAACCCCCGCAGACGAAAACACGTTCATGACGAGTTGAGCGACAGAGCCCTCCCCCGGCCACATGCCGGTCGGACGCTGTCCGAGCAGCCGCTCTGCCTCATCGAGACCGCGCTTGACGTGCTCGACGGCATCGGGGAGCTGGCGGAATCGATTGGTCGGCAGCACCGCCGACGGATCGCCAACAGACGCCAGTGAGGTATCGGCAATCAGCGGCAGGATCGGGTGAGCCAGCGGCGTAGTAGTCACCTCGATCTGGCCGGCTTCCCATAGCTCGGCGTGGAGCGGGATCACCTGGGAGATGATGCGCTCGTGCTCGCCGAGGACAATCGCTTTTTCCTCCTCGGTGAACCCCGACCCCTTTGCGACCAGCGAGGCCAGCGGTTCCTCAGCGAGGAACGAAGGATCGGTCCAGGCCAGATTGAACAGCACCTGAAGATCGCGCAGGTCGTCGGCGGTGAAGCCGTCCGGTTGCTCGCGACGCTCGATCAGTTCCTGATAGCGAGGGAATCGGGCGACGATCTGGGCGTTGGTGTCGAAGAACCGATCGATGATGAACGTCTTCTCGTCGTCTGTGAGATCGACCGCCGGGATCTCGGTCATCGTCCAGTAGATGTCCTTGGTTCCCTGGGTCATGTCCTCGATCTGGCGCATCAGCACCGGCGTCAGATTGAAGGTCACTCGCAGATCGGGATAGTCCGCCACCAGGGCAGCCATGTCGTAGTAGTCCTTGGTGGCATGAACCCGGGTCCAGGGTCGGCTGACCACGCCGGCCTCGTCCTTCGGGTACTGCGGCTGATGCTGGTGCCACATGAGCACGAGATGCAGCGGATCGGTATCAGCTGCCGGCGGACTTGTGGTAGTGGACGTTGCGGGAGCAGCGGTTGTGCTCGCGGCCTCGGTCGTGGTCGTGGTGTCCTCTGCGGTTGACGTGCATGCGGCCGCCAGCAGGGCGACAAGTAGCACCAGGATTCTCATGCGGTTCATCCCGGAAAGGTACCAGGCTCATGAAATGAGCTTGAAGTTCGATGCAATCGAGGCTCATGCAATGAGCGCTCCGCCTCCAGCGGGGTCAAGTTCGATGCAATCGAGGCTCATGCAATGAGCGCTCCGCCTCCAGCGGGGTCGAGTTTGATGCCGTCAAACTCTGACTCGTCATCTACAGCGCCTGCTGATGGGCAATCGCCACCGGATCCAGGTCATCGGCAGGGTCGAACTCGAAAACCATTGAGTAGAAGTAGAGCTCGGCTTCGTAAGCGCGTTCGATGCTCTCCGCCTTGCGGAACCCGTGGCCCTCGCCCTCGAACGCGACATAGGCGTGCGGGATCCCCTTCGCATCGAGCGCAGCAACGATCTCCTCGGCCTGAGCGGGGGGAACTACCCGATCATCCAATCCCTGCAGCAGGATGACGGGAGTATCGAACCCATCGAGGTTGTGCAGTGGTGACCGCTCCTCGTACAGATCGGCCGCCTCGGGATAGGGCCCGATCATGCTGTCGCAGTAGCGGGACTCGAACTTATGAGTGTTGGCGACCAGAGCCGCTATGTCCCCTACTCCGAAGTAGGAAGCACCTGCGGCAAACACATCGGAGAAGGCGAGCGCACAAAGCGTGGTGTAGCCCCCCGCACTACCGCCGCGGATGGCCAGCCGGTCTTCATCGACCAGTCCTGCGTCTGCCAGGAACAGCGCCGCATTGATGCAGTCGTCGAGATCGGCCACCCCCCACTGCCCACGCAGCGCATTGCGGTACTCCCGCCCGTAGCCGCTGGAGCCCCGGTAGTTCACGTCGACAACCGCGATGCCCCGCGAAGTCCAGAACTGGATCTCGAGATCGAGCTCCGGCGAGGTTCGCCCCGTGGGCCCGCCATGGCTGATGAGCAGCAGAGGCGGCTTCTCATCCTCGGGTCCCCGTAAATCGGGGTTGCGGGGCGGGTAGTAGAAGGCATGGGCGACGGCGTCGTCGGTTGTCGGAAACTCGATCGCCTCGGGGAGGCTGATCAGGTGGGGGTCGAGGTCGATCTCAATGCTCTTACGCACGTACTTGACGGCCTCGGTGTCGACATCGACCCGCACCACCGCCATGGGCTCCGCCCCGCTGCCGCCGGTAGTGAACACCTGATCGCCACATGTGGCGAACGAGTAGCCAACAACGTCGAACGGAGTCGATACGGGCAGCAGCGACTCTCCTTCGATCACACCGAGCCGGTCGATGCCGTCCTCGACGTAGACCGCAGCGATACGGTCGTCGAGCAAGAAGCCGTAGCGCCGCATGGCCAGACCCCACTGGGGCAGCCCGAAGTCGGCGCTCATGAGATGGACTGCCTCGACAGCACCGTCAACGAGTCGGAAGAGATTCCACCAACCGGTGCGATCTGAGACGAAGTGGAGAACCCCGCCGGAGCTCCACTCCGGCTGGAAGATCGACTCTTCAGGGCCACCGGCGACCAACTCCGGTTCCGAGATCGTGCCGTCCTCCGCCAGGGCGGCGCACCACAGCTCGGTGCCGTCCCACGGCATGTTGGGGTGATCCCAGGACAGCCAGGCGAGACGAGTGCCGTCCGGGCTCACTCGCGGGTTGGCGTAGAAGTCGTGACCTTTGGCGATGACCCGGGGCCGGTCGGAGCCGTCCAGCGGGAAGGTGACCAGAGTGTTGACCGGCTCACGATCCCCCTTGTGCCGCTCTCGCACACAGATCAATCGGTCGCCGTGAAAGGCGAAGTCCCCGTATCGGTCACCGGCGGGGATCCTGGGCTCCGGAGTGATCGGCGTAGCCGCCCCCTCGTCTATCCGGTAGACCCGCTGATCGGCGAAATCGCAGGAGACGAGGACGCCGTCCTGGACCGCGTACGATCCGCCGCCGTACTCATGGACCCGGGACCGAGAGTTGAAGCCCTCGGGAACAGCTTCGGCAACGACACCATGGGCGTCCTTGCGCACGATTACGACTCGCCCACCCTCGAGCGCACGCGACTCGGTCCAGTACAGATCGCCACCATCAGTCGTAACGCCGCCAACGGGAACACCGGCCTCGGTGAGCATCGAGATCGTGATCGGCGAATCCCATGACCCGTAGGGGGCAGTGACCGTCATGACAGCCTTTCGTGCGCTGTTCTCAGGCTACCAAGCCAGCCTTTCCTTGTTCTTGCGGACCTCAGCGCACCATGGTGGGCTCAGATCCGCAGGAACGAGGCGAGGGCGGCTTCGACACCATGGTGGTCTTGCTGGGCATAGTCACACTGATCGGGCATTTCACGTAGCCCGACGCAACCCCCTAGACCGGGATCCGGCACGGACGTACGCTCGACTCACCCGGGATTGATCAAGGCGAGTGTGTATAATATGCGCATGGCTCGTGTCAACGTATATCTACCCGACGATCTGGCCGCTGCAGCGAAGGCAGCAGACCTCAACGTGTCCAGCCTCACCCAGGCCGCGCTGCGCAGGGCTCTGGCCGCATCCGATCTAGATCGTTGGCTGGCCGATCTGGACACGGTCGACGCGGTCGACGTTGACGGCGCCACAATCGCCGACGCCGTTGCCGCCGCCAAGGACGAGGTCGAAGGCCTTGGCTGACTCTCTGGTCGTGGATGCGTCGGCCATGGTCGACCTACTCCTTGGCACTCCGGCGGGAGAGGCTGTCGCAGAGACCTTGCGGGGAAACGAGCTCCACGCACCTGCGCACTTCGACGCCGAGGTGCTCTCGGCGGTCGGACGGCTCCACCGAGCTGGCGCACTGACCGCAGAGCAAGTAGAGGAACGAATCGATCGACTGTCGTCAGTACCCATGGAGCGCCACCACCTCCCCCCGCTGCTCAAGGGTGCGTTTGACAGGCGACAGAACCTTCGACTCGTGGATGCGCTCTACGTCGAACTCGCCGATCAGGTCGGCGCAACCATTGTGACTACCGATGGCGGCTTGGCTGCCGCTTCTCCCCTCGCCTACCTCGCAACCGAGTAGCCGGCCGCGGATCATCCCTCAGAACCACCGGCAATCAGCCTTCGGGATGATTTGCTCGCAGCGCTAATCGCCTACGCTCGCCGTGTGCCTGCTCCAGTGATCAGCGTCGAGAACCTGCAGAAGCGGTACGGCAGCTTCACCGCCGTCTCTGATGTCTCGTTCCACGTGGACGAGGGCGAGATCTTCGGCATCCTCGGCCCCAACGGTGCCGGCAAGACCACCACCGTCGAGAGTCTGCAAGGGCTGCGCTCGATCGAGGGCGGCCGCGTATCCGTGCTCGGGTTCGATCCTCGCAGCCAGGCGGCTGAGATTCGCCGCCGTATCGGATCACAACTGCAGGAGTCGGCACTCCCCGATCGGATGAAGGTATGGGAGGCGCTGGATCTCTTCGGCTCACTTCGGACTGGAGGACGCGACTGGCAGGACTTGCTTGCGGACTGGGGCCTGGCGCAGAAGCGGGATGCCAAGTTCGGCAGCCTCTCCGGCGGTCAGCAGCAGCGCCTCTTTGTCGCCCTCGCCCTGGCCAACGACCCGCAGCTCGTCTTCCTGGATGAGATGACGACCGGTCTCGACCCCTCGTCGCGCCGGGTCGCTTGGGAGCTCATTCGCCGCATTCGCGAGCAGGGAACGACCGTCGTACTGGTAACCCACTTCATGGATGAGGCCGAGAGTCTCTGTGACCGGCTTGTCGTTATCGACACTGGGACCGTTGTTGCCGGGGGAAGCCCGCAAGGCCTGATCGAGCGCTACGGCGGCGGCGTGCGAGTCCGGTTCAGCCACGCCGACGGCGACCTCAGCTGGCTGCTCGAAGTCCCCCACGTATCCGATGTGAATCGCGACAGGGACCGCTACGAGGTGCGCGGCGACGGGCCTGTGCTGGCCTATGTCGCGTCGGCACTCGTGGCACGCGGCATCGCCCCCGTCGACCTTCGACAGGAGAGGGCGACCCTCGAGGACGTGTTCTTATCTCTCACCGAGGAGGGGTCCACATGAGACTCCTCGGCAAGATGTCATGGCTGGAGATGAAGCTCTTCGTGCGGGAGCCGCTCACCGTCCTGTTCGCACTTGTCCTGCCATTGCTGGTCTTGTTCGTGATGGGCGGTGTCTTCGGCAATGAGGCGGACGCCGATTTCTATCGCGGAATCGGAGCGATGGACTACTACGTACCCGCCTATGTTGCGCTGGTAACAGCGTCGGTTGGGTTGATCAGCCTTCCCGTGCATATCGCCGGCAATCGCGAGCTTGGTGTGCTCAAGCGCTACCACGCTTCGTCGATGCCGGCGTGGGTCGTGGTCGGCGCTTCAGTGGTTACAACCTTCGTCGTATCGCTGGTGAGCGGCGCCATCCTCGTGATAGTCGCAATGCTGACTCACGATGTCGGGGCTCCGACTTCTTGGCCGTTGGTGCTGGCTGCGTTCGGGGCGGCGGCCCTCCTCTTCGCAGCCATCGGTGTCCTGCTCGGCGCAGTTCTACCGAACGCGCGGGCGGCCCAGGCGTTGGGGGTGTTGCTGTGGTTCGTGCTGCTCATGCTCGGCGGGGCCGGTCCCCCGCCCGAGGTCCTGAGCGGAGCGATGGATACGGTCGGGCAGATCACGCCGCTTCGTCACGCCGTTCGTGCCATGCAGGACGGGTGGCTGGGACTAGATGCGGGGCTGTCGTGGGGTATCACCGGATTGATCTTTGCCGGCGCCACCGCCGCGTCGCTTCGATTCTTCCGCTGGGAGTAATCGCCTCGTCAGTCGAAGCTCAACGCAAGCTCAACCGCCTCATCGAGAGTCATGGCTGCACCGCTCTCTTCAGCCTGCTTGATCTCGTCGAGGGTCAGCCTCGATCTGGCCTCGCCTGCTGCCTCATCAACAATCCGAGCAACTGCTGCGTAAGGACGCCCACCGACCCGATCGTGCGCCGAGTCCGACGCAGCCAGCAGCGTCAGGCACAGGGCAGGCGCGTCGCCAGCAAAGGTGGCGGCGACAGGGGCCAGCCACCACAGCTGCCAACCCTTCATCTCAAGACGTGCGGTATCGGCCAGGCCTTCGGTGAAGTAGCGACGGGCCACCACCATGTCTCCGCGATGGAACTGAACAATGCCGAGAAGGAACAGGGGAAGGTAGAGGTCGTACTGAGCCAGATTCGAGCGGCCCCTCTCCAGGACGGACGTGGCTCGCTGTTCGACGTCGTCGAAGTCCATCCGCGCCAGAGAGATGAGAGCGAGAACATCGTGATCATCCCTCGCCTCGGGCGTGCGCTTTGCCCTGTACTGTTCCAGCATCTGTTCGGCGGTTTCGACATCACCGTCAGCTGCCGCCGCAAAGGCGGAGCCGCCGAGGAACCACAAGCCGACGTAGTCGGGAAGCCCTGGGTCGTCGGCAACGCGGGCGGCGAGGCGCCGAACACGCTCGAAGTCACCGATGAGCATCGCAACCTCGAACGCCGTACTGGTCGGGTGCCAAGCAAGACTGCTACCGATGCTCGACAGAAGATCAGCAGCATCGTCCCAATACCTCCAAGCCGAATCGGTGTCGCCACGGAGGAACTCCAGCACCCCGCGACGACCGAGCGCGACTCCTCGCCAGGTGTCGTCATCGAGTGTTTCAGCGGTGGCCTCGAGCTCCTCCAGAACCTGGACCGCCCGGTCGGTTCCTTCGTTGGCCGCCGTTGAGTACATCGCGTTGCGGAGCAGCTTGGCTCTATACCCCGATGGCTCCGAGGTCACCGCAAGAAGACGACTGTTCAGATCATGTGCCTCATTTTGTAGGTGCCAGCTCATGAGCAGGTCCCAGACTGTTGCGCCGAGTTCGACCGCCGCCGACGGATCCGGCTTCTGAAGCGCCCAGGCGACCGCCGCTCGCGCGTTGTCGATCTCGGCATCGAATCGGCCCCAGACGGTTGGGATCTGATCGGGCAGCGGGGCGACAACCTCCGCCGGGACGTAGAACGCCTGTCGAAACACTGCGAGGTGTGCATCTCTTGCTGCGTCGATCTCGCTGCTCTCCTCGAGCAAGATGAGTCCGTACTCGCGGATCAGCTCGAGCATCGTGTAGCGATCGTCGGCAGTCATCGTCAGCAGTGAGCTATCGACAAGTGCGCCCACTAGATCCAGAGCGTCATTGCGGGATGCTCCGAGCTGCTCGAGCAAGTGCTCCGCAGAGTCGAGAGTGAAGCCGCCCCGGAATACCGAGGCGAATCGGAACAACCGCTGCTCATCCGGCTCGAGGAGTTGATAGCTCCAATCCATCAGAGCCCGTAGCCCACGTTGGTGCTCGGGTTTGTCCCTTGGGCCACCGGCAACCACCGCAAAGGCGTCATCGAGCCGGGCTGCAAGTTGCTCGAGCGACATCATCCGCAGCCGCGCCGCGGCCAGCTCGAGGGCCAGCGGCAGCCCATCCAGTCGCCTGCAGACCTCGAGCGCCAGATCCTCCGACTCGGCCGTTAGCGCGAGATCGGGCCTTGCTGCAAAGCCACGCTCAAGGAATAGCTGCAATGCTTCGCTCTGCTCATCCGCTAGCGACATCGGCGTGGCCCGCCACACCATCTCCCCTCGCACACCAAGCGGACGGCGACTGGTAGCTAGAACACGCAACTGCGGACATCGAGCCAGCAACGCAGAAACCACGAGACCGATGGGCTCGACCAGATGCTCACAATTGTCGATCACCAGCAGCGTGTTGCTTTCTCGGATGTGGCTGGCGAGATGATCCAGCGGGTCGCGACCCTGCGCCGAAGCCAGGACACCCAGGGCCGCTGCAACCTGGGAGGCCACCAGGTCCGGTTGGTCGATAGCGACATACTCAACCAGCCACACCCCGCCCGAGGACTCATCCTCAAGGCCTCGGGCGGCTTCGATAGCAAGCCGGGTCTTGCCGACCCCTCCCGGCCCCACGATGCTCACAAGCCGGTTGGCGGAGACCAGGTCCTGCAGCGCCCCGATCTCCTCGGCCCTACCGACGAAGTGATCGGCTGCCAACGGCAGGTTGCCCTTCACCTGCTCCGGTTCCGCCGTCAACGATGGATCGCGCAGGAGAATCTTCTCCTCGAGCGCCGCAAGGTCGTCCGACGGCTCCGTACCCAGATCACCAAACACCTCTCGCGCCCGTTGATAAGCCCGCAACGCTTCCGGCTGACGACCGGATCGGTAGAGGACGAGCATCAGATGGCTCCAGAGGTTCTCCCGCAGGGGATGCTCGGCCACCAGAGACTCGAGTTCCGGAACCAGGTGCGCATCCTGACCGGCAGCGACGAACGCCGCAATACGCAGCTCGATGGCTTCCATCCGCATCTCATTGAGCCGACGCGCCTCAGCCTGGACAAACTCGTCATATGGGAAGTCGGCAAACGCCGATCCTCGCCAAAGCTCGAGAGCGTGATGGCAGACCTCCGCAGCTCGCATCGGGTCGGTGACGACCACCTCACGCGCCTGCCGGAATAGGGTCTCGAAGCGGCGGCTATCGATCGACTCTGGCGAAGTCACCAGCTCGTACCCCGACTCCCGGGACACGATCAGATCCGCATGGCTGCCAAGGGCGGAGCGCAGCTTCGACACGTGATATCGAAGTGTGTTGACCCCACTCGCCGGGGCCTCCTCACCCCACAGTGCATCGAGAATGCGATCAGTGGATTGAACCTCATTGGCATGAATGAGGAGAAGAGTCAGCAGAGCTCGCTGCTTCGGGGCATCAATCGCAAGCGGAGCCCCATCGATGAGCACCTCGCCGGTCCCAAGCACCCGGAACTCGACGTCAGCCATCTAGAGGTCCACGCGATGCCACTCTTCGATGTTCCATGTGTACGTCGCACCGGTCGGGTTGTGTTTGAACCCCCCGACCTCATCGCCCCAGACAGCAGCCGTCGCGAGACGGGCAAACAGCGGGATGATGACGACCTGGTCGGCGAGGATTTGCTCACCTTCCTGGATCAGCGGGATGAGCACATCCCGGTCTACCGAGCTATTGAGGGCATCACGGATCTCGGCAAAGCGGACCGTACTCTCCTCGACGATGCCAGATTCAGGGGTGCCCCAGTGGTAGTAGTTGGCGCCGTCCGGCGGCGGTGCCTCCGGATCGAACAGGTCATAAGCCCAAATCAGTTCGGTCAGATCAGGCGAACCTAGCCATGCCCACTCGCCGAGGTCCCAGATACCGTTGCTGAACGTCTCACCGAAGAACAGTTGGGAATCCTCGAGCTGGTTCTCATAGACGACACCTACCTCTTCGAACATGTTCACGAACAGCTCGGAGAGCTTGACGCGAGCATCGTTGTTCGAAGTAGTCGAGAACACGGTGTAGAGATCATCAACACCGAGCTCTGCCTTGGCGGCCTCGAAGTACTCCACGGCCTTTGACGGGTTGTAGTCGTACTGCGACCACGCACCAGTTGAAAGGGTCGGACTGTAGGCCTGCACAAAGGACTCCAACGGCTCCACCTGACCGGCAAGGATCTCGTCAACGATGAGGTCCTTGTTGATGGTATGGGCGACCCCCTTGCGGTAGTTCAGATTGTGGTTGGCTGAGTTCTCGTTGCGGCCGAGACGCCCGGGACCGAACTGGAAGTTCAGGTGCTCCCAAAACGCACCGCTGAGTACTTCAACTATGGCGCCTTCCGACTCGAGGGTTTGGAGCCTCTCGATAGCCCCTGTACCCGGGTTGGGGTTGATGACATCAACCTCGCGGCTCGCAAAGGCGGTGATCTTCGACTCGTCGTCGTCGATGAAGCGGAAAACAACGCTGTCGAGGTACGGCAGCTGCCGGCCGGCGTCGTCGACCCTCCAGTAGTTCTCGTTGCGGACTACGCGGACGAAGTCGCCCTTCTGCCAGGTGTCCAGGATGAACGGGCCGGAAGAGACCCACATAGTGTCGTTCCAGTCCGTCAAGAACTCTGAACCCTCCACGTCGTGCTTTGGCAACACCGTGGGGAACAGGGTCTCGTGGAGAACCGTCGAAAACGACAAGGTCAACGAGAAGGTCTTCGCCCCGACCTCGGTGGAGATGATGTCTTCGTACGTGCCCTGGTAGAGGGCAAGATCCGAGTCCATGATGGTGTCCAACGTGAACTGGAAGTCCTCACCGCTGATTGGGGTGCCGTCTGACCAGACCGCCTCGTCTCGGATCTTGTAGCTCACCGTCATGGAGCCATCTTCATTGACGATAACGCCACCATTGCCAACCGTTGGCAGCTCGGTGACGAGGTCCGGAAGGCGCTCGAGCGTGAACCCGTCAATGTCGGAAACGCCGGCGTTGTAGCACTGACCGATGACGGCTGTGGTGCCCGTTCCGCCACCCTGCACAAACGGGTTCAGGGTTGGCGGCTCGTCTCCGCCAACCACGACCTCGCCCCCGTACTGCCTGTTTGAGCCGGCTTCGGTGGTGGACGTGGTGGTCTCAGGGGCAGCCGTGGTCTCGGCAGCCAGCGTCGTGGGGGGCGCCGTTGACGACACAGTCGTTGTTGGGGCTTCCGGAACTGCGTCACCGTCGTCGGGATCGCTGCAGGCGGTGGCGACTGCGATGACGAACGCAATCACTGGTGTCATCCAGCGATACAGCCGTCGCCGCATGCCTTTCTCCCACGAGGTTGGACCGCGCCCTGCGTCAACCCAACCATACCGGCACGAGCCGTAGGCGTTCAAGACCCAGCGCCAAATCTCCCAAGGTATCTCCGCTGTGAGTAATCCATCCAACTCTGGCGTACACAGCGGCGGTATAACGCCGTCAGCTACGCCAGACGCGTTCGAGCTAGGCCTCGGGGCGCAGGGTTGGGAACAGGATGACCTCGCGGATGTGGTGCTGGTCGGTGAGCAGCATCACGAGGCGGTCGACACCGATGCCGAGGCCGCCGGTCGGAGGCAAGCCGTACTCCAGCGCCAGGATGTAGTCCTCGTCGATGGGGTGCGCCTCGTCGTCACCCTCAGCCCGGGCCGCCGCCTGGGCCTCGAACCGCTTGCGCTGGTCGAGCGGGTCGTTCAGCTCGGAGAAGGCGTTGGCATACTCGGCGCCGGCGATGAATAGCTCGAACCGCTCGGTTAGGTTCGGGTCGTTGCGGTTCTCCCGGGCCAGCGGCGACACCTCTTTCGGATGATCGAGCACGTAGGTCGGCTCCCAGATCTCATCGGCCACCAACGCCTCAAACAGTTGGTCGATGATCTTGCCGTGCCCCCAGCTGCCGTCGACGTCGATGCCGTGCTTCTCAGCAAGAGCGACCATCTCGGTCCGCGGACGATCGAAGGTGATCTCTTCACCAGTCGCTTCGGCAACGAGATCGACCATGCGAGCCCGTCGGAACGGCTTGCCCAGGTCCAGCACCTTGCCCTGATAGGTGATCTCAGTCGACCCGGTGGCAACCATGGCGCACGCCCGCACCATCTCCTCGACCATGTCCATGATGTCGCCGTAGTCGGCGAACGCCTCATACGACTCAAGCATCGTGAACTCGGGGTTATGCGTTGAGTCGATGCCCTCGTTGCGGAAGATACGCCCGATCTCGAACACCCGCTCTAAGCCACCGACAACGAGCCTCTTCAGATACAGCTCGGTGGCGATTCGCAGATACATGTCCATCTCGAGTGCGTTGTGATGGGTTGCGAACGGACGTGCCAACGCCCCCGTCGCCTGCCCGAGCAGCACCGGAGTCTCCACCTCGATGTAGCCACGGGCCTCGAATTGGCGGCGCAGCTCGCTGATGATCTTGGCCCGCATCACGGCAATCTCGCGTGAGCTCTCGTTGACCATGAGATCGATGTAGCGGCGCCGGCTGCGCATCTCTACGTCCTGAAGCCCATGCCACTTGTCGGGCAGCGGCCGCAGCGCCCGGGCCAGCAGCTCGAACTTGTCGATGCGGACGCTCACCTCACCCTTCTTGGTGGTGATGACGACGCCGGACGCACCGACCCAGTCGCCGATGTCAAGCTCGTCAAATGCGGCGAAGCCCTCGTCTCCCAGGGTGCGCTTGTCGACGAACAGCTGGATACGCCCGGTGTTGTCCTGGAGCACCGCAAAGACCAGCTTGCCCATGCGGCGCATCGCCATCAGCCGCCCGGCCACCGCCGCCTCATCGGTGGTCTCGGTGCCCGGCTCCAGCTCGCCGTAGTCGGCGTGGAGATCGGCAGCGAACCTGGTCCGGTCGAAACGATAGGGATAGCCATCGCCCCCGAGCGTCTCCTCGTGCTTGGCCAAGCGCTGTGCGGTCAGGGGATGATCGGCCAAGCCGCCTTCAGGGCTCGGTTCCTGAATCTCTGTCTCGTCGCTCATATGGTGTTCAACTCGTAGATCCTGCGGAGTCCCTCGAGCGTCAGGAATTCATCGATCGTGGAGACGCTCGAACAATGGGGCACGATGGTAGAGGCCAGGCCTCCCGTCGCAACCCTGGTGACATCGCCACCGAGTTCGGCGGCGACCCGCTCCATGATCCCGTCGACAAGCCCGGCATGTCCGTATAGCGCCCCGCTCTGGATTGCCTCGACGGTCCCCTTGCCGATCGGAGACCGGGGAGGGACGTACTCGACTCGCCGCAGCGCTGCCGTGCCCGAGATGAGAGCGTTGGTGGAGATGTGCAGACCAGGCGAGATCACTCCGCCGAGGTATTCACCGTCGACGCTCACCACGTCGAAGTTGGTGGATGTACCGAAGTCGACGACCACAACAGGCGTTCCGTACCTGCTCCGTGCTGCGACAGCATTGGCGATCCGGTCGGCGCCGACCTCCCGGGGGTTGTCGATGAGAATCGGCATCCCGGTCCTGGTCCCGGGGCCGACGATCACTACCGGAGCGCTGGTGACCGAGCTGCCGACCTCCCGGAACATGTGGGTCAGTGCAGGCACAACGCTGGAGACTGCAACGCCGGTGATCGACTCCCAGGCGAAGCCGTCGACATCGAGCATCGTGTGAAGCGAGATACGTAGCTCGTCCTCCGTCTGCTCAGGGTTGGTGGTGAGGCGCCAATGCCCGACAACCTCTTCACCATCGAGGAGACCGAGCACGGTTTGGGTGTTGCCAACGTCGATGGTGAGCAGCATCAGTCTTCTCCTGTCCGGTAGAGCACGCTGCGACCGGCGAGGCGGATGCCCCGGTCACCCACAAAACCGTCCTCGTCAGCGTCAAAGTGCACATTGTCGATGAGTCTGGTCTTTCCCGACCACGCTGCCAGCGCGAGGAATGCGGGGCGATCCAGAGTGGTCAGGGCGCTAACCGTCTTCTGGTCCGCCAGGGTGACGTACTCGACACTGAGCTCGTCACCAATCTCGAAGTAGACGGCATTGGTGATCGCCTTGGCATCCCGCTCTCCGGCCTCAACCAGATCGGCAGCCTGCATCAACCCCCGGCTCAGCTGCAAACCGGCTTCGCGTTCGCCTTCCGAGAGGAAGATGTTGCGGCTCGACAGGGCCAAACCATCGGCCTCGCGGACGATGGGAACACCGACGACCTCCGTAGGCATCGAAAGATCGTGCGCCATGCGTCGCACCACGGCGAGCTGCTGAGCGTCCTTCCGCCCGAAGTAGGACCGATGCGGCTGGATCCCGGCGAACAGCTTGGCAACAACGGTCGCCACCCCTTCGAAGTGTCCGGGCCGGTTGGGGCCCTCCAACGCGTCGCTGAGCCCGGCGACATTCACCCGGGTCAGCTGCTCATCTGGATACATCTCGCCGAGATCCGGGGCAAAGACCACATCCGCTCCCGCCGCAGCAGCCAGTGCAACATCGCGTTCCAGATCGCGCGGATAGCGAGCGAGGTCCTCGTCACGATCGAACTGAAGCGGATTCACGAACAGCGACATGACCACCGTATCGCTCTCGTGGCGCGCAGCCTCGATCAGCGAGAGATGACCCTCGTGCAGGAAACCCATCGTGGGCACCAGCCCGACGACTCCGTTGGCAACCTCGCGGGTCTCGGCGAACGACTTGGTGATCCTCATTGATCCTCTTTGTTGAGCACAGCAGCAAACTGATCTGCGCGCCCGGTCAGCGACGCCAGTAGATCCACAAAGCGAGCAAAGGCGACCTGCCACTCCGGGCTGGCAGAGGCGACCGCCTCCAGTTGGGCGGCCACCGTTTCGGAATCACCCCGGGCCACCGGACCGGTAAGTGCGGCACGGGGGCCGAGCTCGAAAGCGTTGGCTACCACTGCCTCGACCAGCGGCCGAGCTACGTCCCACGGCACACCGGCTTCCTTGAACAGGTCCGCCGCCATCGCAAACGCAGCAAGCGGGAAGTTGGCCGCGGCGGCGGCAGCAGCGTGATAGATCGGCTTGGCCGGATCGTCGAGCGAGAATGGCGTTGCTCCCAAACTATCGGCGAAGAACTCGAGGGTGTCCTGTAGCCCCGGTCCGGCGGTGATTGCGATGAAGGAGCCGGCCAGCCGGGCAGCGCCCGCTTCGGGGGATGGCAGGGTCTGCAGGGGATGGAAGGATCCGATCGCAATGCCTTGATCCGCCAACGGGGCGAGCGCCGACACCGGGGTGAGCCCGGAGAGATGCACCGCTGCCGGAACGGGAACGGGATGCCGGGCGAGGCGAGCGGCAACAGGCTCGATCGCAGCATCCCTCGTGGCGACGAGCATCAGATCGGACTCGGGAATCGGGTCGTTGACGGTGAGCGGGGTAGCTCCGACGATGTCTGCCCCGCGCTCGGCCGAGTCGAAGCTTCTGCCGACGACTGCCACCACGTCGTGTTCGGCAGCAGCTGCGGCAATCGCCAGCGACATTCCCGCCCGTCCGGGCCCAACCAGCACAACTCTCATGTTGGGATTGTACGTCGCGCTTCGGCGGCATTCCGATCCAGGTCGCCCCTCGCCCTATCCTCGGGCGACCAATGAGGCAAGACTCTCTGAGCAGAATTGATCGCCGCGCCCTGGCCGCCGTAGCCGTCCAGTTCTTTGTCAACGGCGCCCTGCCCGCTTCCTTCGTCCCCCGACTCCCCGAGATCCGGGACCAGGTGGATATCAGCATTGCCGGGATCGGCTTGCTGATCTCGATCGCCGGACTGACGGGTGTGATCGGCAGCGCCGTGGTCGGCCCGGCCGTTGCCCGGCTGGGCACCCGGCGGGTCATGCTGGGCTCAGGCGTTGTGATCTCGGTTTCGCTGGCCGTTATTGGCGTCGCCGAGACCCCGGCCGTTCTTCTCATCGGTTTCATGGGGATGATGGCTTTCGATGTGATGGTCGACGTCCCGATGAACATGCAGGCGTCCTGGATAAGCGCCCGTCGCCACACGCCGGTGATGAATCGTCTCCACGGGCTGTGGAGCATGGGAACCCTGGTCGGGGGCGTGACGTCTACCGCAATCGCAGCCGTCGGCGTCTCGCTCACCACTCACCTCATCGCTGCCGCCATCGTGCTGCTTTCCGTCCTCTGGTTCGTTGGATCAAACCTGCTGCGCACAGACGAATTCCATGAACGAAGCGCCGACTCCGGGACGGCGAAGCGGCGTATGTCCCCCGTGCTGATCCTGTTCGCACTGGCCGGGCTGTTCGGCCTTACGCTCGAGTACACCGCCAGCGATTGGGCCGCATTCCGGTTGGTCGATGACTTCGGCGCTTCCCCGGGGTTCGCCGGTCTCGGCTACATCGCGGCCACGGGAGGAATGACGGTGGGCCGTCTGGCCGGCGATTGGGCCTTGGTTCGGGTCGGCACCTACCGGCTCCTCCTCACCGCCGTTGGGCTGACGGGCTTCGGCCTCGTCATTGCCACCCTCACTCCCAACCGCTATCTCACACTCCTCGGCTACCTGATCGCAGGCCTGGGAACGGCAACTCTGCTCCCCCGTCTCTACGACGACGCCGCCAAGCTACCCGGGATGCCGGGAGCCGGGCTGGGCGCGCTCACAGCCGGCATACGCCTCGGCACGCTGGCAATCCCAGTTGCGGTTGGAGCACTTGCCGCGTCGGCTCTATCAGTAGGCAGCGCCATTGCGATCGTCACGCTGCCGTCGGTGCTTGCGTTTCTCGCTGTGGTTCTGGCCCTAAGAGGAATTGCGGGAGTCTTCGGCGATTCGTAGGCGATGGAAACGGGTGTGCTCGAAGATGATCGATGTCTCTATGTGGGCCACTTCAGGCTGTGCGGTGAAGGCTCCCATGGCGATATCTCGGAGGTGGTCCGAATCGCGGACAACAACGTGAACCAGGAAGTCGTTGGTGCCTGCCATGTGATAGAAGGCAACGACCTCGGGTAGCTGTTCTGCGTACTGCCGGAAGCGAGCTACCTGGGTGGTCTCGTGGCGGTGGAGTCGGACCGCAATCATCGCCTGTAGCCCCACCCCGACCACGGCAGGGTGAACGTCGGCATGGAAGCCCCGGAACACACCGGCGTGCTCCAGTCGTCGGATGCGCTCCGAGCAGGTGGACTGAGCTATGCCAACCCGGCCGGCGATCTCCTTATTGGAGAGGCGCGCATTCTCCTGAAGAAGGGTCACGATGGCGCGGTCTGTTCGGTCGAGAGCGGTGATTG
>JASJDZ010000013.1 GCA_030065575.1 Acidimicrobiia bacterium | reverse complement strand
GGCGGCCAACCCCATCATCCGGTGGGAGTACTTCATCGATGAGTGGGATCAAATTCGACGAGCGCTCGTCGAGCACCTCGAACTGACGGTCTACGCCGTGGTGCTGGGATTGATAGTTTCAGCTGCGTTGTCCGCGATAGCGCTTCGCTACCGATGGACGTTGGGACCGATCAACGGTTTCACTGCGTTTCTGTACACGATTCCCAGCGTTGCCCTCTTTGGCATCCTGGTTCCCTACTTCGGTCTGAGCAGGCTCAGCGCAGTTCTGCCGTTGGCTGCTTACACCCTGCTGATCCTGGTGACCAACATCGTGGCCGGGTTCAACTCGGTGTCTTCCGAGGTGCGGGAAGCCGCCAACGGAATGGGCATGACCCCGGCGCGCCGGGTGCTGAAAGTGGAGCTTCCGCTGGCGATGCCTTACATCGTTGCGGGTCTTCGGATCGCCGTGGTCTCCACTGTGGGCCTGGTGACGGTCGCCGCGATCATCGGTCAGGGTGGACTGGGCCGGCTCATCCTCGATGGCCTGCGGAGAGCATTCTGGACTCCGATGACTATCGGCGCATCCCTATCGATTCTGCTTGCGCTCGCTCTTGATGCGTTGATTCTGTTCGGGGGCAGGCGGCTCACCCCCTGGGCGCAACGGGGAAGGAGTGCGTTGTGACCGTAATTGCTCAGGCAGCGGTCCGCCGAGACATTGGGGTCTTCGAGTGGCTATTTGATCCCGACAGTTGGGCCAGCACCGACGGCATCCTGGCTTCCCTCGGTGACACCGTGATTCTGTGCACGATCGTGGTTCTGGTTGCCACCTTCACCATGGTGCCCCTGGCTGCGTGGCTGGCGCACACCCGACGCGGGGAGGTATCCGTTTCGTGGCTGGTTACGCTGAGCCGAGCCATTCCGACCTTTGCAGTTGCCGGACTCCTGGTGCCGATCTCGCTCCGCAACGGCTGGGGTTTCGAGCCGTGGCCGATCTTCATCGCTCTGCTGATGCTCGCCCTGCCGCCCATCTTCCTGAACACCTACACCGCCATCCAGCAGGTAGACCCTGGGGCAGTCGACGCAGCAAGAGCCATGGGTTACAGCGAGGCAGATGTGCTGTTTCGGGTCGAGTTGGCCCTCGCAACATCCGTGATTCTCGCCGGGGTTCGGGTTGCGGCCGTGACTGTTGTTGCCACCGAGCCAATCCGTGCCTTCCTGGGTGGTGACGGACTCGGCCGCTACCTACGCGACGGCCTGGGACAGAACAACGACGGACTAGTTATCGCAGGCGCTATTCTCATTGCCGGTCTGGCCGGCTTGACTGCGCTGTCGTTCCGGTCGGTAGAGCGTTTCGCGCTCCCGGACGGAGTGCGGCGACTGGCAACGACCGCAACCCGTTAGAAGGAACCATGAACTATCCAATACTCAAGAAGCTGATTCTGCTCGTGGTGGCGCTCGCCGTCATCATGACCGCCTGCGGCGACGGCGACGGCGAATCCTCCATTGATGGACCGACGATTCGCCTCCGCGGCCAGGACTTCAGCGAGGCAGTTACGATCGCAGAGGTCTACGGCCAGTATCTTCAGGCCAAGGGCTACGACGTCGAGATTCTCACCGCGGCGGGTTTCCGCACTGAGGCAATCGACGGGCTGCGCAACGACGAACTCGACCTCATTGTCGACTACATCGGTGGCTCGCTGACCGCCCTCGCCCCGGACGCTGCGACCTCGGCCGATCCGGATGCGGTAGTGGCCATCATCGGCCCGGCGTACCAGGAGATCGGCGCCACGCTGCTCGACTACTCACCAGCCGTCGATGGCGATGCCTTCGTGGTACGTGGTGACTCTCCTGCGAGCACTATCAGCGACGTCGCCGACCTCGGATACGTGTTCGGTGCATCCGCCCAGTGCTTCGAGCGGCCCCAGTGCTTCCTGGGCTATACCGATCCCGCCATCTACGGCATCGAGTTCGCCAGTACGGTGACGATTGAGTTCGGCACGCTGCTCGGCGAGGCCCTCGCTGCCGGTGAGGTTGATGCCGTTGTTTGGAACACAACAGCGCCGCAGATCACCGAGGAGGGTTTCAAGGTCCTCGAGGATGACAAGGGATTGCACCCTGCGCAGAACATTGCGCCCATTGTGAAGACGGCGGTGCTTGACGAGTACGGCGATCAGTTGCGCGACGACCTGAACGAGTTGAGCGCGATGATCACGACGGCGGACCTGCTGGCGTGGAACACAGAGACGGACATCGCCAAGCGCGAGTCTGACGACGTCGCTACTGAGTGGCTCGAGGAGAAGGGTCTCATCTAGAATCATCGCTCCAGGTCAGCCTGGTTCAATGTCAGAGGCCCCGCCAGGAACGGCGGGGCCTCTTGTCATGCGACTAGTGCCCTAATCCAGTAGGCCGTTGGCAACGGTCAGTTCCCGGAACTCTTGAACATCGTCGGAGTGGGCGAAACGTCTGCTGCGGCCCTCATCGAGTGCCGACAGATGGGCTGCCTCGACAAAGGCTTGGGCGCTGAGCACATCGTTCTGAGTTACCCGGAACGGCTCTCCTGACTCGACAGCATGACGGAATCCGGCGTGGGCGCGCTGGTATGTGGTGTGAAAGCGCGGCTGAAATTCTGCGTAGTCGCCGGCGAGCCGAGCCATCTCAAACGTCTGTGACTGCGGGTGCAGCTCGCCGCTTGCCGTCCATAGCTCTACCGGGATCGGACCCGGATAGCCCATGAAGCGCCCAACGTGGATGGTGCCTTCCGTGCCGATGATGTAAGTCTCGTTGTTGTAGCCGGAGGCGTGGGTTCGGCTCAGGTCGAGGCGGCCGATTGTGCCCGCGGGCGTGGTGAATCCTACGAACGCAGTGTTGCCGCCCTCATCGACCGGGCTGTCGTAGTGCTTGGCGCTCAGCATTCGGGCCCAAACCTCGCTGGGATACTCGCCGAGCAGCCAGAGTGCCTCATCCGCGACGTGGATCCCCATGTCGATGATCAGTCCGCGGCTGGTGTAGGTGGGCGGAGGCGGGAACTGGTCGCGAAGGATGGAACGGATCTCCCGAATCGGCCCGATCATCCCGTCGTCGAGCATTTCCTTCGCATGTAGCAGCGCTTCGTCGAACCTGCGCTGCAGTCCGATCTGGATGAGGTGCGGATCGCTGCCAACGTCCGCTACGAAGTCGAACGCTTCGGGCAATTCCGACGTCAGCGGTTTCTCCAGGTAGACCGGAATTCCTGCGACTACGAACGGGCGCGCATCGCGGGCATGGTCCTTCGTGTGCGACGAGATGATCACAGCATCGAGGTCGACAGAGTCAATCATCCGCTGCGGGTCGCTGAAGCGGGGGATCTGCGGCTCGCCGAGGGCTTCGGCCGCGACGTCGGCCGCAGCGGGGACTTCGTCGCCGACAGCCACGATCGAGTGGCCCTGATCCTTGACGATCTGTCCGTGCACCTTGCCGATTCGCCCGACTCCGTACAGGCCGTAGCGGAACACCTTTGCCATCGAAGTGCCTTTCCATGTTGCGCCGGACGTCGTGATGGTACCGGGTGCCGAGGAACGGTCCGCTCTGAGTGGAGCGGAGTTGGGTGCGATCGCCCAACCTGGCAGAATCGCCACAGCGCCATCTACGCCAACGATGAGATGGTGCCAAATAAGAGACGCATCCGTCGTGCACCCTGTTGAGGAGGACAATGTGGCGCTGGCACGTATGAAGGGGGGTGGCAGCGTCCTATTGGCTTCGGGCCCGACGGATGCTTCGGCCCCAACCCGGGGGATTACTCGGCTTCTGCTGCGGGGATGCGCTCCGTGGACCAGCTAGCTACCGATCAAGCGGCCCCAGAGCATCCGACCGATGACCGCTTCCCGCCGTGGGTACGCGTCCTGTTTGTGGTCGGCCTGCTGTATCTCTTCCTGGTCGGGATCAAGGCACTAGAGACCGGGATCAAGTCCTTTGGCTCCGAATTCACCGACAGCTTGTTTGCGTCGGTATCCAATCCAATCGCCGGGCTCTTTGTGGGTACTCTCGCCACGGTGCTCGTCCAGTCCTCCTCGGTGACCACGGCAACCATCGTCGGGCTGGTCGGTGCGGGATCGCTGCCACTGGATCTGGCCGTGCCGATGATCATGGGTGCCAACATCGGCACCACGGTCACCAATACCCTCGCCTCGCTTGGTTTCCTGCGGCGGACGAAGGAGTTCCGACTCGCCTTTGCCGGTGCGACGATGCACGACTTCTTCAATCTGCTGGCGGTCGGCGTGATGCTACCGCTGGAGCTGGCTACCGGATTCTTGACCAGGCTGGCCGAGCGAGCCGCCGACATCCTGACCGCGTTGGGGTGGGGAGGCTTCGAAAAGGCCGACTCGCCGATCAAGAGCGCGGTCAAAGCACCGGTGAAGCTACTCGACCGCATTCTCGAGAGCTTCAACGCCAGCGAGAACGTGGTCGGCATCGTCATGCTGATCTTCGGGCTTGGCTTGATCTTCTTCGCTCTTGCGTACGTGACGAGGAACATGCGCTTGGTGATGGCCGGCCGAATCGAGCGTTCCATCAACACGGTGCTGATGAAGGGCGGCGGTCTCTCGGCAATTGCGATCGGCATCGTGATCACCGTCATGGTGCAGTCGTCGAGTATCACAACCTCGGTACTGGTACCGATGATCGCGGCAGGGGTAGTGACGTTGCGCAGCGCCTTCCCGATCACGCTCGGCGCCAACATCGGAACCACTATCACGGCCATGCTTGCGTCGCTGGCTTCCGAGAGTGAGGAAGGCCTAGTTATCGGCCTGGTCCACTTCTTCTTCAACACCATCGGTGTCGCGGTCTTCTATTCGATACCGATTCTGCGGCCTATACCGGTGAAGATCGCAGAGCGACTCGCCGTCCTCGCCGAAGTGCGCAAGTCAATCGTCGTCGTCTACGTCGTCGGGCTGTTCATAGTGGTACCCATCATCGGCGTTCTCATTCTTCAGTAGGAGATCAACATGGTTATGGAATTCTTCAAAGGGGGATCGGACAAGCCACTCGAGGAGATCGAGTCGCTCATTGTTCAGATGCTCCAGGACGACCGCCACACCTTCGATCTGGCTATCAACGCCTTGCTCGGTGGCACTGCGGCCAAGGTTGTGGGCAAGGAAGTCCGGAAGAGCGACAAGAGGGTCAACCGTGCCGAACGGGAAGTCCGCCGGAGATTGGTGGTCCACGCTGCGGTTGCCGGCGAGCGGGTCGACCTCACCCGGGTTCTGATTGCAATGAGCATCGTCAAGGATGCCGAGCGCGTCGGCGACCACTGCAAGAACATCTGGGATCTGGCCGACGCCGGAATTGATCTTTCCGGTGCCGATGATCTGAGCTGGCTGATGGGGATGCGGGATCAGACTTCCCGCTACGTTGCCGAGTCGGCGCGCATCTATCAAGAGCGCGACACCGAGGCTGCTCATGTCCTCATTGCCGAGATGGACGAGGCCCAGGACCGATTCGACGAGTGTGTGATGGCTCAGCTCGAGTCGACCGAATCAGCAAGCGGCGCAGTCTCGCGAGCGTTGCTATGCCGATATCTGAAACGGATAACCAGCCATCTGATGAACGTGCTCACCTCGCTGGTGATGCCGCTCGAACGTCTCGACTACTACGACGAGAAGAAGGCCGACCGCGACTAGCGGCGCTCCCCGTCCCTAGGTTGATACTCTGTGCCTGCGCACAGATATCGTCGGTCTGATCGGAAGGGACGTCCCGCATGGATGTGATCTCTGACTACCTAGGGATCTCAGAATCGACACAGCTGAAGATACTGGCGTCGCTCGTAACCGTGATTCTCCTCCTGGTGGGACGTTCCCTTGTGCTGCGTTCGGTGCGGAGTCGATTCGAGGAAGCCTGGGTCGGGTATCGGGCCCGCAAGGTAGCTACGTATGTTGTCACCGTCGTCGGCCTCAGTGCGATGGCGTTCATCTGGATCGACGCGTTCAACGACCTGCCGACATTCCTGGGCTTGTTGTCTGCAGGTATCGCCATCGCCCTGTCGGATGTGCTCAAGAACATGGCCGGCTGGATCTACATCCTGAGTCGCCGGCCGTTCCGGGTGGGGGATCGAATCGAGATCGGCGGGACCAAAGGCGACGTCGTCGATATCCGGCTCTTCCGCTTCTCCCTGATGGAGGTGGGCAATTGGATCGACGCAGAGCAATCCACAGGGCGGCTCGTCCACGTCCCGAACGGGCTTCTGTTCGGCGAGCAGGTCGCTAACTACACGGAGGGTTTCGAGTACATCTGGCAGGAGATCCCGGTACTGGTCACCTTCGAGTCGAGCCGGGAGGAGGCCCGGAGAATCGTGACCGGGGCTGTCAATGCCCATGCTCCTGATATCGAGCACATTGCCGGCAAGAACATCAGGCAGACGGCTGAGGTCTATCACATCAAGTTCGGCTCGCTCACTCCGATCGTGTACCTATCGGTCGAAGACAGCGGCGTGCTGTTCACGGCTCGCTATCTCGTTCCGGCACGACGATTGCGTGACATCGCCGCAGCAATCTGGGAAGCCGTTCTCGACGGCATCGACCAGACACCCAACGTCGAGTTGGCCTACCCGACCGTACGCACTTTCCTCAGTGGGCCGGTTGCGCTCCGCCACGACGATTCCCCGTCACCAGAAACGGGGTGAGGCATGTTGGATGGCATCGACCTGGCAATCCTCCTTTGGCTCCTGGGCGGTGTCGTCTCCGGTGTTGCCGAGTTGCTCACGGGTACCTTCTTTCTCCTGCCATTTGCGGTCGGAGCCTTGGCCGCAGCCGCAGCGACTGCCCTAGGTGCACCGATACCGGTAGTGCTTGCCGTCTTTGCGGGGTTCAGTGGTGCCACGCTCTTTTGGGCGGTCCGCTACGGCAAACGGATACGTTCGGCCCCACCGGCGACCCACGAGGGCGCCAACCGATACGTCGACGCCGGGGGCGTGGTTACCCGAACAATCGAAGGAAGGAATGCAGGACGGGTTCGGATCGGGGCTGAGACCTGGCGGGCCCTGTCAACGGATGGGGCGACTATCACCGAAGGGACCCATGTGCGGGTTGCCGAGGTGCGTGGTAACGCCCTGGTGGTCGTGCCCGATTCTGCGCAGGACTCGTAGTAACTCTGAGCACCGGATAGTGCCCTGCGATTGCAGCCACATTGTCGAACGCGCAATCGGGCTCGAGGGCTTCAGCGGAGAACCATCCGGCGAGGGTGCCGTTCGGCGTAGGCTTGATGGGCGATTACGACCAGCAAACAGAACATGACGATCGCCAGACCTTGATGGGCGAGGGCGATCCACTTCGGCACGCCCAGCAGCACGACATAGATGCCAAGAATGATCTGTCCGGCCACTGCGACGAGAAGCCAGAGAGAGGCATTCCGCGCTCGCCCCTGGGTGCGGTCACGGACGATCCGAGCAAAGACGGCGACAGCAAAGGCGGCGACCACGAACGCCAACCACCGATGAACCCAATGGGAACCGAGCGCCTCGTAGAGGTTGCGCCACCAGGGCTCGTATCGACTCAGCAGCCCTCCCGGGACCAGTTGTCCGAACATGCCCGGCCAGGTGTCAGAAAGGTAGCCGGCCTTGAGCCCGGCAACGAGGCCTCCGTAGGCGAGCTGCAGTACCAGCGTGCCCATGAGAATCCAGGTGAGTCGATACGCAGTAGCGGTCACCGGTGCTTCGTCATCCGGGGCGCGAGCAGCACGGATGCGATCGAGGGCCATCCAGACAACGACGCCGAGCAGCAGCACCGCGGCGAGGAGGTGGATAGTCAATCGGAAATGACTCACAAGGGGACGATCGCGGAGGCCGCTGGAGACCATGATCCAGCCGAGTGCCCCCTGGATTCCAAACATGGCCACCACGCCCCAATAGGGAAGAGCCTCGGCGAAGGTCAGGCGGCGCCGCCACATGAACCAGGCGAGAGGTGCGATGACCAGGAAGCCGGCAATTCTTCCAAGAAGCCGGTGTCCCCACTCGTAGTAGAAGATCCGTTGGTACTCAGAGAGAGTCATGCCTTCGTTGATCAGCTGGTACTCGGGGGATTGCTGATACTCAGCGAACGAGTCCTGCCAGGCCGCCTCGCTGATCGGAGGCACGATTCCAGTGACAAGGTCCCACTCGACGATGGAAAGACCCGCGCGCGATAGCCGGACGAAACCGCCAACCAGGACGATCAGCACGATCAGGAACGCGACCATCAGCAGCCAGCGTGTGATGGGGTCACGAGTTGGTGCAGCGGATGTCGATGGCGACGTCACGTAGCGCATTCAACCAGGTTTGGGCCGGCGCGAACCGCTGCCGAGGGTTGGTGGGGAATCCAGACGGCGGATCTGCGTCATTCACAACTGTGGGCGGGTCCGGAGACCCGCCCAGCAGCCGGGGAGGAGTGGTTTGCTATCAGGTCACGATCGGATTGGCATCGGGCGGCGGCACCGGAGCTGTCGTCTGCTGATCACGGACCCGGCGTACGCCGAAGTAGGTGAGCAGCGCACCGCCGGTCATTCCCAGTACCCCGAGTGCGACCAGGACCACGCCGATCGCAGTCAGGAACGGGATCTGGGCCGACGCAGTTACTCCGAGGTCGATCCCGGGTGAGCCGTCGTTGTTCAGAGCAACGATCGCCCAGTCCCCGGAACGGATCTCCCATTCCAGTGTTCCGTCGACGGCGGAGGCGACCCAGATGTCGGACTCAGCCGGTGGTGTCGCCTGATAGGCGCCGGCAACATGCTCGACATCGTGGTGGTCATCGAACGAGGTCAGTCGGTCGCTGGCGACACCACTGAGGTAGGCGCGAGCATCGTCCTGGCGGGCGATGCCGACGAATACGCTCTTGCCGTTGCGGCTGCTGATCTCGAGCTCTGTCGGGATCTCGCCCCAGCTGACGAAGGTGCGGCCATCTGCGACTTCTTTGCCGAAGTCGATCTCGATGTCCTCAGCTACGAGCGCTGCCGCATCGGTTGCGAAGCCGACCGGCCCGGTGCTCACCCATCCATCGTCGTCGGGGACCGCAAGGGCGATCCCACCGCCGACCGCAAGCATGAAGCTGCCTATGACCATGGGTACACCGACAACTGCAGCGATGAGTTTGGTGATCTTCATCAGCTACTCCTTGCTCTCTGCGGCTACCGCTTCGGGCGTTGGATTGTCGTTGGCGAATAGGGCGGCAGCGGCCAGCAAGACCGCAGCTGCGAGGATGGTCGCCGGGGCCGCGCCGGCCAGCACGATGAGACCGGCGATTCCGACGAGGAATGCTCCGAGCCTCTTGCCCGGTGTTGTCAGGTTGTGCAGCCAACGCTCAGCGGGAGACGCTTCCTCATCATCCGAGGGCAGGAGCGCCCATGCGGCGACATAGAGAACGATTCCGAATCCGCCAAGCAGGGCAGTAACCAGGAAGCCGAGACGTACTAGGCCAACCGAGGCGCCGGTGTGATCGGCTACCGCGGCGGCGACACCGCCTAGAACGCGCCCGTTGCGGGGGCGGCGGAGGCGTGTCTTGGTTTGGGGGGTGTGTGTTGTATCCATGACTACATGGTGTGCCATGGATGGAGAGCTCGCTATTGGGTGTCTCCCTGAAACGACCCTGAGCGGACCCCGTGGATTGCCCGGGTAAACCCGTACCGGCTGTGGTCAGGCACCGATCCGGATGGCGACCAGCACGTGATAGAACATCAGCGCGCTGTATCCCAACAGCACTGCGATCGCCACTTCGAGTGTCCTGCGGTAGCGACGCAGAGCCAGCAAGCCGAGAGCCACCGCTCCCGCCAGTCCGAGTTTCACGAGCGCTGCGGTCTCGGGACCAATGGAGAAGAGGCGATCCATGATTGGATTGAGCTCACTCCCACCCGCCTGGAGTACCCGCAGCGTCAGCCAGTAGTCCATGAAATTGAACACGACGATCGTTGCCAGAACCAGCAACAGTGTCCGGGGTCGATCAGCAAGCTCGCGCAGGCTGGCTTCGTACCGGCCCCGCCACCCGCTGCGGCTGCGACGGTCAAACCCGGATCGCCGCTCGGGGTACCGCAGCGGAGTGCGGTGTTTGCGCCTGTCATCGCCGCGAATGGACACCCTTGACGGCTTGCTCACAATTGCAGATCCATTCGCAGCATGTGGAAGAATCTAGCGGGACGGATCACTGCAGGGGACGTCCCCGTTCAGGACGAACCACGTACGAAGCTCCGCATGTCCTCGGCGAGCTTCTCGAGGGACGGGATGTGCACGTACATCATGTGCCCGGCGTCGTAGTACTCCATAGCGACGTTGTCGTGCAGGCTGGCGTCGAGGCCGAGGTGGTTGAACGTGTACTCGGTGGCGTAGTAGGGCGTCGCCAGGTCCAGGTAGCCGTTGGCGATGAAGACCTTCATGTGCCTGTTGCGGGTCATCGTGTTGCGTAGTGTTTCCGACACGTCGACGAAGGCGTTCTTGAAGTCCTCGTAGTCCCAGTTCTGCCACGTCTCGCTGCTGAGGATCTCGTAGGGCAAGTCGCTCTCGTATTCGAGCTCGTCGTGCATGTACGCATTCAGTGCCGAGGTGTAGATGCCCATGGTTGCATCCATGCTCGGATCCGACTCGAAGGCGTCCCCGTCGCGGAATCGATCTATACCCGTGTACCGCGAGTCGATGCGGCCTACGGTCTTGCCTTCATCGCGCAACAACTCCTTGCAGAAGCGGAGGATCTCGATGCGCAGGTCATACCGGGTGACGTAGGCCTCGGAGAGGCCGGTGTATCTGGATAGCTTCTTTGCCACCCGGCGGAACCGCTCGGGCGAAATAGCCGATCCCTCAAACAGCGCCAGCGTGTACTCGTTGGCCGCGAACTGCTCAACCTCGTCGAGAAACTCACGCAGGTCTCTGCCCTGATCCTTGGCCCCGAGTTTGCCGTGGTACCAGGCGGTGGCCGCATACGTGGGCAGGAACACGACGTACGGCAGGTCGTTGCCGCGCAGGAACGTGCCCGTGTTGCGGTCAAACGCGGCGGTTTGGAAGTTGAGGATCGACGAGATCAGCAGTAGACCGTTGAATACGATCCCATGCCGGTTGTAGAGATGCCCGGCCAGGCCGGCCGAGCGGGTCGTGCCGTAGGACTCGCCGGCAAGGAACTTGGGAGAGCCCCATCGCTTGTGGCGGGTCAGGTAGAGGCGAATGAACTCGCCGACTGCTTCGATGTCCTTCTTGAAGTGATGGAAGTCCTTTGCTTCTTCATTCGGGATTGCACGAGAGAAGCCGGTGCCGACAGGATCAATGAATACGAGGTCGGCGGCGTCCAATAGGGAGTGCTCATTGTCGACGAGTCGCCCGGGCGGCTTGTAGGGCATTCCTTCGGCGTCCATCAGCACGCGGCGGGGGCCGAGCGCCCCGAGATGAAGCCATACCGACGAGGAGCCGGGGCCACCGTTGAACGCAAACACGATGGGCCGATCGTCGAGGTTCTCGACGTCGTCGCGGGTGTAGGACACAAAGAAGAAGGAGGCCTTCTTCTTGCCTTCTTCCTCGGTCAGTACCAGACGGCCGGCGGTAGCCGTGTACTCAACATCTACGCCGTCAATCGTCACGCTGTGGCTGGTCTCGGTCGAGATCTCCTCATGATGAGGTGGGGGAGGGGTCTCGGGGCTCTTGTCCTTCTTGTCTGCGGTCTCCTCGGCAGCATCCTGCCCTTTGGCCTCAGCTTCTTCGGTCATCAGCAATCCTCTAGATCAACGGTATCGGCCCGAGAACTCTACTCGTCAGATCCAGCCCGATCGGCGCTACGGAGCGATCGGATAGGCGGCTCGGAACGTCGTTCCGTCGTCGGGACTGCTTTCGAATTGCAGGTCGCCGTGCAGGTACCGCTGCGTGATGAACCGGGAGCTGTAGGTTCCCAGGCCCCGACCGCGGCCCTTCGTTGTGAAGCTGCGCTGGAAGATCTGCCGCTGTGCGCTGGATGGTATGAAGGCCGGGTTGTGAATTGTGAACTCGACAGACGAGCCGCGCGTGGTGGAAGCCAGGGTCACGGTGTCCCCGGTTCGGCTCGCCTCGAGAGCATTCTTGGTCAGATTGCCCAGAACGCGGGCCAATAGCACGGGATCGGCGACGAACTCGACATCGTCGCTCTTGGCATCAACCACCAGTCGCTTGCCGTGAGCAACATCGTGTGATGAGTACAGGCCAACAACGGTGTGAAGCAACTGCAGTGAGTGGACACGTTGCGGGTGGGTCTCCAACTCGGTTGTTTCCGCTGCAAGCAGCTCTCGCTGTGCCGAGATCTCATCGATGAGTTGGCCGGAGGCCTGTTCGATCATGTCGAGCAAGCCATCGCGCTCCTCAACGGGTACGGAACGAACCATCGCCGACAACCCGTGAACGCCGGAAGCGGTGTTCATGATGTCGTGGAAGAAGATCCTCTCCAGCGACTCCCGGCGTTTCCGATCGCTGATGTCGACTGCGGTCAGCAGCGTGTAGGTGCCGCCGCCGATCGTTAGCGGAGTGGCCGTCACCGCCAGGTCAATCGGCTCTCCGTCACGCCGTAGGATGCGGCACTCCTCCTGGACGCGGAGGCTCTCTTGAGCCGCTCGTATCGCCTGGTTTGCCCCACACTCCATGCAACCGGGCGTTGTGCCGCAGCCGTCGGGAGCCTCATCGGCATTCCGGCATCCAGCCAGAGCGCCGAATCGCTGTCCGAGAGCCGCGACAAGGTCGTGATCGAACGTTTCCAGCAGCGTCTCGTTGGCGAAGACGATCTCGCGCTGCGAGTCGAGGATCGCCACAAACGCCTCGGTTGCGTTGACGACAGCGGTCAGCATGGAGTCGTCGAGGATCGCTGATGTTGGTTCGGGCAGGCCCGGTTTGATTGGGTTCCAGAGAACCTCACCGATGTGCATCGGCGGTATATCGGTATCGGGCTGGGCTCGCTTGAGTTACGACGTCAGGCGATCCCGATCGGGCAGGAGACACCGGTTCCGCCAATCCCGCAGTAGCCGTTTGGGTTCTTGGCCAGGTACTGCTGGTGGTACTCCTCGGCGTAGTAGAACGGTGGGGCCGGTTCGATATCAGTTGTGATATCGCCGTAGCCGGCTGCAGCAAGCTCCGTCTGATAGCCGTCCCGGCTCGCTTCCGCGGACGCAAGTTGGGCTTCGTTCGCTGCGTATATGGCTGAGCGGTACTGGGTGCCGACGTCGTTCCCCTGCCGCATTCCCTGGGTCGGGTCGTGTCCTTCCCAGAAGACGCGCAGTAGGCGCTCGTAGCTGATGATTGCGGGGTCGTAGGCGACCAGAACGACCTCGGTATGGCCGGTCCGTCCCGTGCATACGTCCTCGTACGTCGCGTTGGGGGTGAAGCCGCCCTGGTAGCCAACTGCGGTGGCGTACACGCCGTGCAGAGGCCAGAACAGCCTCTCGGCTCCCCAGAAGCAACCCATCGCAAAGTAGGCGAGCTCGATACCTTCGGGGAACGGGGGCCGGATGGGGTTCCCGTTGACAAAATGGATGCCGGAGAGCGGCATCACGTCTTCGTGGCCGCGCAGGGCTTTGTCGGGGGTTGGCATCTTCGTCTTGCGCATGTCAGATCCTTTGCTGTCACTCCTGCAACGCCGTCTGCCCACCGGATGTTCCCATCGTCATCCTTTGAGCCCCGGGACTGCGCAATAACCAAGGAGTCCTAACACGAAGGAGGGGCGCCGCAAGGGCGCCCCTCCGGGAATCACGCTGCCGCGAGAGTCAGCTGCCGTCTCCGGTGCGGATGAATGCGAATGTCGCATAGCCTCCGTCGGACGACTCGATCACCACGGTGAAGGCCTCACCGACGGGTGCTTCTGGGAAGTAGACCTTGAGACTCCAGTTGCCCTTTGAATCGGCGGTTGCGGTGCCGCCGCCGTAAGGCGACTCAACCCAGATCGTCGCTCCGGGGTCCGCCGTTCCGTAGAACTTGTCGTACGGCACCTCGGCGTCGCACGATCCGTACTTCTGGTTGGCGGTGAAGTCGACGTCGATCTCCTCGACAACCCAGATGAACCAGAACTCGGCCCGGTTGCCGCTCGATGACTCGATGACGACCTTGACCTCGTCATTAGCTGGGAGGTTCTCGTTGAAGTGCAGCTTCAGGAAGAACTCGCCGTTGCTCTCGATCTTGGTCGAGGCTTCACCGTATTCGGACACTGCCCAGACAGTGTCGCCGGGGTTGCCGGTTCCGAGGAACTTCGTCCACTTGCTGGTGTTCTCGGCGTACTTGTGCGTGACGCTCCACTCGGTGGTGCCGCATGCGTACTTGGTTCTGAACTCCTTGCGGTTGTCCTCGTTCTCGACCACAACGGTGAACCACTCGTTGCACGGGGCCTCGGGGAACTTCACGTAGAAGCGCCAGTCTCCGTTGGAGTCGATCTTGCCGGATCCCTCACCGTAGGGGGAGCCAACCCAGACGGTCGTGCCCGGCGTTCCGGTTCCGTAGTACTTGTTCTTCGGCTCGCCGTCGAAGACCTCCCACTTCTGGTTGGCGGTGAACTTGCGTTCCTTGACCTCGCCGTCGAAGTAGACCTTGATTGACTTCTCTGTGATATTGCCGGCCGCATCCTTGGCCTTGAACTTGACGGTGTTGCCGCCCGGGCTGAGCACGAGTACGACTCGCCAGTTCCCGTTGGCATCCACGTCCGCCTCGTAAGCATTGCCAAAGACCCGGGCCCCTGGTTCTGTCTCACCCTCGAAGGCGACGACCTTCTCGTCGAAGCGCTGCCCGTCCTCGGGGAAGAGAATCTTCAGCGGGGGAGGAGTCGTGTCCTTCTCCTTGGGCGGTTCGGTTTCCTTGGGCGGTTCGGTGTCCTTGGGTGGTTCCGTTTCCTTGGGAGGCTCGGTTTCCTTCGGAGGTTCGGTTTCCTTGGGCGGGTCGGCGGGCTGCTTCTCGTCGCTGCCTGCAACCTGGTCGTCGGCTTCCTTGTCCGTGGCAGGCGCGGTTTCAGGAGCCTTGGTCGTCTCGGCAACGGGGGCCGCCGGGGCCTCTTCGCTCATTGCCGCAGCGTCGACGGTCGGGGCGCTCGAGAAGGTGCCGACCTGGGCAAGGGCGGCACCGCCGAGCAGCACAACGACGAATGCTGCGATGAAGACGAGTATCTCGCGTCGTCTCATGGTGTCTCTCCATCTAGAGGATATGTAGCGTGATTGCCACTCTGAGTAGTCACTCGCCATTGGAGCGGTTTTGGTTTACCCGTTTTGCGGGAATCTGAAAAAAAGATTCGGCGGGCCTAGATACGACAGAGACGCGGCGACAAACGTTGATTATCCTGGGGCAAGCGACAACCGGGAGAAGGTATGACCGACGAACCAACGACGGAAGAACTACCGGCAACGGAGGAGCTCGAAGAACTCGAGGAACCCGAAGACCTGGGGGCACCGGTGGAATCGCTGACGGAACCGGTGGAAACGGTTTCGGCGCATTCTTCGATTCTCGATTCCGTTCTGTACCCCGACGACGAGAATGGCGCCCCACTAACGAAGCTGAACCGGAAGTTCTACGAGAAGGAGCTGCGTCGGCTCCAGATGGAACTGGTGAAGCTGCAGGAGTGGGTCAAGGCCGAGGGTGTCAAGATCGTTGTCATCTTCGAAGGCCGGGATGCGGCCGGCAAGGGAGGCGTGATCAAGCGAATCACAGAGCGCTTGAATCCCCGTGTCGCCCGGGTAGCCGCCCTGGGTACCGCCACCGAGCGAGAGAAGACGCAGTGGTGGTTCCAGCGCTATGCCGCCCACCTGCCTGCCGCAGGAGAGATAGTTCTGTTCGACCGCAGCTGGTACAACCGCGCATTGGTAGAGCCGGTGATGGGCTTCTGTACCGAGAAGCAGTACCAGGAGTTCCTCCGCACCGCGCCCGAGTTCGAGCGCATGCTCGTACGCAGCGGGATCATCGTCGTCAAGTACTGGTTCTCGGTCAGTGACGATGAGCAGGAGCGTCGCTTCCGATCGAGGATCAAGGACCCGCGCAAGCGTTGGAAGCTCAGCCCGATGGATCTCGAGTCGCGGAGTCGTTGGGTCGAGTACTCCCGGGCAAAGGACATCATGTTTGCCCATACCGACATCAAGCAGGCGCCCTGGTACGTGGTCAATGCCGATGACAAGAAGCGGGCCCGGCTCAACACGATCAGCCACTTCCTGAGCATCATCCCTTATGAGGACCTGACTCCGGAAGAGATCGATCTGCCTCCTCGTCAGGAGAATGAAGGCTACGTCCGGCCTCCGATGTCCGACCAGACGTTCGTACCCGCCGAGTACTGAGCAGATCCGGCGTGAGCGAAGCATTGTGCTTGCATTTGCAAGCACAATGCTTACAATGGTGGAAGTATCATGATCACGCCACTACAGCCGCAAGCGGGCCTACCGCCTGACTATCCGTTCGACTACGAGCGCCATCTGAGCCTCGAGGGCGGCCACAGCGTCTATGTGCGACCCATCGTGCCGGGCGATGCTGCCTTGCTCCAGGAAGCCGCCGAAGTGGCCGACGCCGACACCCTCTATCAACGCTTCTTCAATCCCACGGTGCGTCTGAACGAGAAGCGGCTCCGGTTCTTGACCGAAGTTGATTACGTGCGCCGGTTTGCCCTAGTCGCCTTCTCGGATGGGGAGGGGGTTGCGATTGCCCGGTTCGAACCGGCAGGCGAAGGGATCGCCGAGGTCGCCGTGGTCGTTGAAGGTTCGTGGCGTCGGCGGGGCTTGGCGACCGCCCTCCTCGATCTGCTCGAGGAAGCCGCCCTCGAGCGCGGCATCAATACCTTGGAGGCCTACTACCTGCCGGAGAACCATGCGATCGAGCGAGTGCTGGAGAAGCGAGGCTTTGGCGGGACGACGGTTGACGGCGGTGTGGCTCGAGTCACCCGGGCTCTGGGTAGGGCCAGGTAACGACCTCTCTAGGCGCGGGTCGCTCGGGAGAGGGTGAGGCGCGTTACCATCGCTCCGATGACAACCACCGTCGCCGACGCCGTTTCCCTCTTCGACCGATCCTTCAATATCGGCAAAGCCGCCGGCTGGGATCCCGTTGGACTGCAGTTTGGCGACCCCGTGGCGGAAGTGACGTCCATCGCCGTCTGTCATGAGGTCACTCGCGGCGTTGTCGAAGAACTGCTCGCAAGGCGGGTGAATCTTGCGGTGACCTACCATCCGCTGCTGTTTCGTCCGACGAGCTCGCTCATCGCAGGCAACTCCGCCTCTGGCCGCGCTTTCCGTCTGATATCCGGCGGGGTTGCCGTCTACGCAGTCCATACGGCATTTGACGTGCTGCCCGGTGGAACTGCCGATGCCCTGGCCGGTGCTTGCGAGCTGAACGACGTTTCCGGGTTCGGTCCAGCCTGGGGAGACGATGCCAGGAAGGTGATCACGTTCGCCCCGGCTCCTACCATCCCGTCACTTCTTCAGGCAATGGCCAACGCTGGGGCCGGGCGAATCGGCAACTACTCACACTGTTCTTATCGCAGCGAGGGAGTGGGGAGTTTCTTGCCCGAAGCCGGGACCGATCCCGCGGTCGGGGAGAAGGGAATCATCAACCAGGAGGCGGAGACGCGGCTGGAGATGATTGCTCCGAGCCACAAGTTGGACGCAGTGGTGTCGGCGCTCGTCGCTGCCCACCCGTACGAGGAGCCGGCATTCGACGTCGTCTCCGTCGCAGCGAACGCCGGATTCATCGGGAGACGGGGGACGCTAGCCGCGCCGCTTCCGATGGCCGACTTCGCCGACCTCGTTCTGGAGCGGATCGGTGGTGTGGTGCGGGTGGCAGGACAGGGTCCGGTGCAGACTGTCTCAGTGATCCCCGGCTCTGGGGGTTCGATGCTGGGTGATGTCACTACCGACGCCGTTGTCACCGGTGATGTGAGCCACCACCAGGCCAGAGAGGCCGTAGGGCGCGGTATCGGGGTGGTCGACCCCGGTCATGCCGCAACCGAACGGCCCGGTGTCCGCGCGTTGTACGCTGCAGTCTCCGGGATGTTCGATGAGGTGATCGACCTGACCGATGTCGACAGCGATCCGTGGAAGGAGCGGTGAGGATGGACGAGATCCGAAGCCTTTCGGACCTTCTGGATCTCCAGGAGGTCGATTTGCAGATCGACAGGCTGCTTCACGATCGCCAGTCCCTTCCCGAGCTCGACCGGTACCGGGAGGCCCACGAGCACAGCGAGGCGGTCAAGAGCGAATTGACGTCGGCCGAGGCAGCGCTGCGAGACACGTCCCTGGAGCTGGACAAGACCGAAGGAGAGCTGGAGATCGCAGAGCAACGTCTCGACGCTGAGCAAAACCGCCTCTACGCAGGTGGCTTGAGTGCGCGCGATGCGGAGTATCTGCGCCGCGAGGTCGAGATGCTCACGAGAAAGCGATCTGAGGGCGAGGATCTGGTACTCGAGCTCCTGGAGCGCAGGGAACAGCAGGATGCTCGGGTCCAGGAACTCCAGGCAAGCGCAGAAGAGGTCGGCACAACCAAGGCGGAGATCGAGGGCGTCATCAAGGAGGCTTGGAAGGGAATCGACGCCCAGCTGGCGGTCAAGGAAGAACGCAAGTCGGCAATCGTGCCAATGATCGAGGAGGATCAGCTCGACCTCTACGAGGAGCTGCGGGGGACAAAAGAGGGAGTGGCCATCGCTGCCTTGACCGACGGCATATGCGGTGGATGTCATCTCAAGCTGACTGCCGCCGAAGTCCTCGAGGCCAAACGTTCAGATCCGCCCCGGTGCATCCACTGCCGGCGCATCCTCGTCATCTGACCCGGCTGTGCTCTTCTGGCATACCGGCGCCACGATCGCCCTTGCGCGCTACGCCTTCCGCGACGATCGAATGGACCTCCGCATGCTCGTGTTCGGCGCGCTGCTACCCGATCTGATCGATACCCCCATCGGTATTCTCTTCTATGAGAGCCTGGGCAGCGTTCGACTCGTCAGCCACGGCCTGATCGTCGCTGCTGCGGTCATGGTGGCGGTAGTGCTGGCCACTCGGCGGGGCCGCCCGCGCAAGAGGTGGATGCCACTCGCAATCGGGCTCTTCCTCCATATCCTTCTCGACGCGCTCTGGTTGGATCCGGAAACACTGTGGTGGCCGTTCTTCGGATGGGGCTTCTCCGCAGCAGGGCCCGAGACGGTGTCTGCTTACCTCGAAGCGTTGGCACGGAATCGTTTGATGTGGCTGGGGGAGTTGGTCGGTCTGCTCTACGTTGCCTACCTCTGGAGAGCCGCCGGCCTCGGTGATGGCGAGAAGCGGCTGGCGTTCCTGCGGACCGGGCGTGTCGACGTGCCGATTGACGGTGACGTCACCTGCTGATCAGCCTCACTGCCACCACCACCAGCAGAACAGCGAAGAGACGCCGCAGCAACTCGGGGTCGATAGATAGGGCAAGAGTAGATCCGGCAATCCCGCCGACGACGCCGCCGGAGGCGATGAGGCCGGCGACCCGCCAATCCACCCTTCCCCTGCGCCCATGGGCCAGGGCTCCGACGATCGCAGTAGGCACGATTACCGCAAGAGAGGTGCCCTGGGCGGTGTACTGCGAGAAGCCAAAGAACACAACGAGCGCAGGAACGAAGACAACCCCGCCGCCAACTCCGAGGGTCGAGGCGATCACCCCGACGACAACCCCCAGGACGAGAAAGGCGAGAAACTCGATCATGCCAGGATCATCCTGAGAGCAGCAACGAACAGCAGCAACGAGAACGCGCGGGTCAAGTTCCGGGCCGGGATGCGGTGCAGCAATCGGGCCCCGAGCGCAGCGCCGAAGATGGCCCCCAGTGTGATGGCAGGCGCAGCCGACCAGTCAACAGATCCGTCCAGGGCAAATGCGATGAGGGCAGCGCCGGCAGAAGCAATGATCGTTGCGACCGACGTTCCCGACGCTCGGTGCTGGGTGAAGCCAAGCCACAACACCAAGCCGGGGACCACGATGATCCCGCCACCTACACCGAACAATCCGCCTACGATGCCGGCGGTGAGGCCGATAGCGAGGGCACGAGCGGTCGGGACGGACATACGGCGAGTGTAGGTCTGCGCAACCGGATTCCGTTCGGCCCGATGGAACCCAATGTCCGTTACCCTGCCCGGATGCCCCGTGTCCTTCTGTTGACCATGGCGCTGGCGGTCGCCGCCTGTTCCGGCAGCGAACCCGTTGCGACTTCGACTCCTGCCCAAGCCGATCCCGCTGCGGTGGCGGCCGAATGGCTCCAGGCAGCAGCGACCGGCGATGCCGCTGCGCTGGCAAGGCTGGTTGAGCCCCGTGGGCTGGCCGTGATTGCCGGCGTCGAGAGCAATCTGCGTTCTGATGAGCTCGTCGCTCTGCTCGAGTCGGGGATGTCGGACGCGCTCCGGAGTGAGTACTGGTCGCAGTTTCGGGACGACTTCGCCTTGTTCAGCGGGATTGCTCTATCCGATCTGGCGGTCGGAGAGCCGTTGGCGCTCGCTACGTCGGGGTTCACCGCGGTCGCACTTGATGGCGGTGACGGGTCAGGTCGGGTGATCCTGCGGGAGACCGACGCGGGATGGCAGGTCGACTTCCCCGGCACAATCGGGCCCTCACTGATCGGCCCGCTCAGCCAGTACCTGGATTCCGCTGTCGATGGTGCCAGCGGGGAGGTCATCGCTGCGGCCTACCGCGACTTCGTTGCTCCGGGGTTGGACGCAGCGCTGTCCCTGGATCCGGCCAACACTCGCCTGCAGTTCGAGGCCGAATACATACGACAGCTGGCTGAGTCTGCTACCCCTTGAGCGCCCGCAAGGCGGGGAGGACTTCAGCCCCGAGCATGGCGATGGTCTCGGTCTGCTGGAGCGACGTGGTTTGGATGGTCACAACGTCTGCACCGATCTCGGTCACCAACGGTGAGTAGACCTCGACGTAGTCCTCGGGGGATGCCACCAATGAGTATCGACTCAGGATCTCGGCGCGATCCATCGAGTCGGCACGTTCGCGGAGCACCGCTGGGTCAACGGCCTCCAACCGACCCGGGGCACGCAGGCCACGCCAGGGCAGCAACGCCTCCCATGCCTCATCCTCATCGGTGGAGCGCACCGACCAGCGCGAGGCCAGTACGGGCAGAGACTTTCTTCCGGCTTCCGCCGCCGCGGTGGCCGCCGGGTCGATGACCCGCTCGAAGGTCACGGCGGGCTCCTTGACGCTGGTGATAATCCCGTCGGCGAGTCGTGCTGCGAGCGCAGCCGACTTCGGACCTCCGGCTGCAAGCCAGATCGGAACGGGGCCGAGCGGCGGGCTGTAGAGCCTGGCACGATCGGTCTGGTAGTACTCGCCTGAGTAGTCGAGTTTCTCGCCGTCTAGCAGCCGGCGCATTATCTGCAGCGCCTCCGCCATCCGGGCGGCCCGCTCGGCGTACTTGGGGAACGGGTAGCCCAACGGTCCTTCGTTCAGGTTCTCGCCGGTTCCAACGCCAAGATGGAATCGTCCCCCCGAAAGGCGGTCCATGGTCGCAGCCGCCTGGGCTACGACGGCCGGGTGATACCTGAACAGGGGAGTGGTGACTCCGGTTGCGATGTGGACTCTCTCCGTTGCCTGGGCAATAGCACCGATGGTTGAGAATGCGTAGCCAGAAGCTGAGTTGTCGTCCACCCACGGATGGAAGTGCTCGGAGACCACGACGAAGTCGAATCCCGCCTTCTCGGCCAGCACGGCATGCTCGACAAGTGTCTCCGGTTGCCACTGCTCGTGGCCGCAGAAGTATCCGAATTTCGTCACTGTGGTCCTTTCGCCGTTCTCAGTCAGGATAGGGCGACAGCAACGCCCGTTCGGCGTCGCAGAAGTGATGACAGCGAGTGCGGTTGGCGAGCGATGGCTAGTCGCCGACGCCTTATCGTGGCGCCGAGCGGACTAGTACTCAAGGGAGCGGCTCAAGTGGCCGAATCATCCGAAGGCGCATTCATCCGGAGGGCCCACAAATAATGGAACAAGAACAGACGAGTGGAGGCCCGCCAGACCTGCTGGTGGTGGAAGACAACACCCTTCATGCGCGCCTCGTGTTGACGATGCTGAGCGAGGCGTGGGGTGACGAAGCTCCTGTCCGTCATGTCAAGAGGCTCGAATCGGCCCTCGAGGCAATCGACGAATCGCCGCCAGATTGCGTTCTTCTTGATCTAGTTTTGCCCGATGCAGACGGCCTCGAAGCCGTCGATTCGCTGCTGGTGAATGCACCGCACGTTCCTATTGTCGTGCTCAGCGCCCACAAGGATGATCATCTTGCCCTGCGAGCCGTGCGCCGTGGGGCCCAGGACTACCTGGTCAAGGGCACCGTGACGGCCGATGCGCTGGCCCGCTCGGTGCAACTTGCCATCCAGAGGCACCATTCGGAAAGCCGATCCGGTGACGGCGAGACAGGCCCGGTCCCGGTCGCTGCCCCCGCCCCGGAAGCGGAAGGTCCACCGGACACGGCAATCGGCCCGACCGCGGTCGCCATTCTCGATGCCGAAGGTGCTGTCATGTTTGCGGAGGAGGACGCAGCGGACATGCTCGGTCTGCCTCTTGCCGAGGTCATTGGAGTTCCGCTCGTGGCGATGTGCCATCCGGCGGACATGGATCGTTGGCGCAGCGCCATCGAAAAAGAGGACGAGGATCTCGAGGAGATCATCCTCCGGTTCGTCCACCCCTCCGGGGCAGAGTTGAGAGTTGGCATCACGCTGGAGCCGCTCTCCAACGGTCAGAGCCCGCGTGCGGCGTTCCTGGCCATGTTGCAGCCCCATTCCGACGAGGGGACTGCCTCGTCGGGTGCCTATGCCGTAGTCAGCGGTTGGGGAGACGAATAGTCGGTTCACAGCAGGCGGAGATCGAAAGGAGCCCCCGAACCGGGGGCTCCTTCCTATGAGTCGAGGTGTAAGCCGGATTCTGTGCTCTGTCGTGACCAAGGGCCACGACAGACCGACACCCATCTATCTAGGCCCGGCATTGCTGCTCGAGCTCTTGCGGCCTACCTGGGATTGACGAGCGGGCGACTCGCTCCCTGCTTGGCCTTGCTCCGGGTGGGGTTTACCTAGCCGCCGCAGTCACCCGCGGCGCTGGTGGTCTCTTACACCACCGTTTCACCCTTACCCGCGCTGGCCGCATAGACGGCTCGCGCGGGCGGTCTGCTCTCTGTTGCACTTTCCATCGGGTTGCCCCGCCTGGGTGTTACCCAGCACCGTGCCCTGTGGAGTCCGGACTTTCCTCGGCCGGCGGACCGGACGCGGGTGTCCCCTCGACTCGCCTATCAGCGTAACCCGGTAGCGGGCTTGCTTCTAGCCTGCGACTGCCTCGCGAACGGCTTCGAGGCGACCGCGCACCTCGGCGGCAATGTCGGCAACGCCCTCACGATCGACCAGGGTGAGTACAGCCTCAGGGTCCATGAACTCGACTGTGACGTCATCGCCCGTGCTTCGCAGCACCACATTGCATGGGAGTAAGACGCCGATGCTGGGCTCTGCGGTGAGCGCCTGATGGGCAAGTGGGGGATTGCAGGCACCGAGAATCACGTACGGATCGACATCGACATCCAGCTTCTTCTTCATCGTTGCGGCAACGTTGATTTCGGTGAGGACCCCAAATCCCTGCTCGGCGAGCGCGTCGATAACACGTTGTCTCGCTTCGTCGAGCGGTCCCGGGGTGGTAGTTGCAAAGGAATAGGTGGACATGACAGCTCCTGATGCTTGCAGAGGGACGGGGCCCGTACAGGCCCCGTCCAGTCTTTGGATCGCCGGGTCGGATCCTAGGTGAAGATCACCTGGGCTCCCTCGGAGAGCTCGATGAAGTCGGTCGCCGAGATTATGTCCTCAACTTCCGGGATCATGTCGTCCTTGGTCAGGCCCATCATGTCGACGGACATCTTGCAGGCCCACAGGTGGCCGCCGGCGTCGGCGATCATCTGCACCATCTCGGGAACCTCGGGCACATCCAGGTCGGCGATCTGCTTCTTCATCATCTTGGTTGCCATCGCCGTCATCCCGGGCAGGCCCGCCAGACCTTGTGGCATATGGATCTTGCTGCCACCCGGGGGGTGCATGGCGGTATTGCCGAGCCACGTGAACTGAAGATCGTCCATGTGCTTCTTGGTGACGATGTCCATGCCCCAGAAGGTGAAGAAGATGTGGGTCTCGATGCCCTCACCGAGGGCCGCGTTGGCCATGATCAGCGAGGGGTACACCATATCTAGGGTGCCCTTCGAGGCGATGAAGCAGATCTTGCGATCGCTGTCGTCATCTCCGAAGTCGGGAACAAATGTCATTTCTACTCCTGTGTTGGTTCGCGGCCTGGATCAGACGCAGCCCTGCGGCTTCGGAACACCGGCGATGTAGGACATCTTCTTGGCCGGCTTTTTCGGGAACAGCTGGAACAGCTGCTTGGTGGGAACACCACCGACGTTGGAGACACGGCGCAACATCGGGGTCTCGCCCTGTTCTTGGTAGTCCTCGCGAAGGAACTTGATTACCTGCCAGTGATCGTCGGTCAGCTCGATGCCGATGTTGCCGGCGAGGGCTTTGGCGATCTCCTCGTTCCATTCGTCGTACGCCGTCATGAAGCCTTCTTCGTCTACCTGGACTTCAGCTCCGGCGATGGTTGTCGTGGGCATTGCGCCTCCTCCTATTTGCTTTCTTGATTCTTGCGGTTTTCGAACTGCACGGGCTTGGTTGTGTCGACCTCGGCGACGGCACTCAACGTGTTGAGCGCTCTGCCGAGCCCACGCCTTATCTCCGGATCGCGCATCTTGCGGAGCAGATGGAAGAGACTCGGCGGTTCCTCGGGTTCGGCGGCGATGAGCTTCTGCTGCCGCTGGACGGCTTCGATCATGTGATAGAGCGCAGCCATGACATCGGGTTGGGTCATCTCTTTGATGGTCTCGAGGATCAGGACAACGTTGTCGCCGAGGGCATCAACATCTTCCTCGGAGAACTCGGTGACGATGCGATCAACCACCTGCAAGCTGCTCTTGGCAAACCCGAAGTAGCCCTTCTGGTCGAGCGCGACGAGGCGATCTGTCGCGACGTCAACAGCGTGTTCGGTGAGCGGCATCATGTCTGAGAACAGTTCGGCGCCCATCTCGAGATAGCGAAGTCCCTGGTCCAGGATGGGTGCGACCCTCACGAAGCGACGAACCAGATCGCCCAGGTCGGTCAGAGTGACGTCTGCGCTCAGTTCTTCGAGCTCGCGTTCCAGAACCTCGAGCACGTCGCCTGCGATCGGCATCACATCAGCCTGGAGGTCGCTCCAGACCTCGCGACGCCGCCTCGCCAGCCGCGCTTCTTCGGTCAGGAAGGCAACCTGCTCGGTGAGCGCGTCGATCTTGGCCTCGAGATCGGCGGGTGGGGCCTGAGTGGTGGTCATTTCACCTCCTCGCGGATCTTGCCTGCCATCGACATGAGCGCCGGGATCGGCATGGCCCTGCCTTCGAGCAGAACGTTCCAATAGACCCACTTGAACATGAGTTTGCCCCAGTGGTTGGCCTCGGTCTCCTGCAAGAGCGAGAACGGACCGACGCCCGGTAGTGGGTACTTGCCGGGCAGAGGCTCGGTGTCGTAGTTGAAGTCGATCAACATCCCCTTGCCGCGACCGGATTCGATGAAGCAATTGGCGTGGCCGTCGAACTTCTCCCGCATCGGCTTGTCGTCGATGTAGTCGAGGAAGTTCTCCGTGAAGATGTCCACTGCGAAGTGGGCAACCGAGCCTGCTTTCGATGTCGGCAGCGAAGCCGCGTCCCCGATTGCAAAGATGTTGTCATGCTTCGTCGACAGGAAGTTGTGCTTGTCGACGGGGACGTGCCGCAACTCATCGCCAAGACCAGAGCGACCGATGTATTCCGCTCCCATGTTGACGGGAACGGTTACCAGGATGTCGTAGTCGACCTCCCTCTCGTCGTAGGAAACGAGCTGGTTGTTGTCAGTGTCGACCCGCTCGAGAAAGAAGTCGCCTTCCAGGCCGATCTTGCGATCTACGAGCATGTCGCCGAGATAGCGGGCTGCAACCGGCTTGGTGAAGGCGCCGGGTAGGGGAGTGACGTATTCGATCTCGACGGAGTCACGCATGCCCCGCTCAGCGAAGAACGAGTCGGCCAGGAATGTGAACTCCAACGGTGCTACCGGGCACTTGATCGGCATCTCGATGATGTTGACGACCAGCTTGCCACCTTCCCAGGTCTCCAACTTCTCGGCGAGGGCTTCAGCACCTTCGATCGTGTAGAAATCGAAAACCGACTTGTACCACTCATCGTCATCGGGCCCGAGGCCGGGGGTCTCTTCCGGGGTGGGATGGGTGCCGGTCGCGATGATCAGGTAGTCGTAAGGCAGTTCGGTGCCGTCAGCAAGCTTGACTTCGTTCTTCTCTGGATCGACCAGATCGATCTCGCCCATGATCAACTCGACGCCGGCCGGCATGAAGCGCCGCTTGGGCTTCTCGAGTTCCTCACGCTTGTAGGTACCGAAGGGGAGGAAAAGGAAACCTGGTTGGTAATAGTGCGTTTCGTCCTGATCGACGAGCGTGATCTTCCAATCGCGCTCATCGAGACGGGGGCGAAGCTTGTTGGCGACCATTGTTCCGGCCGTTCCCGCTCCCAGCACTAGCAGTCTCTTCACGTGGTTTCTCCTTGCTTATTCAGGTAGCCGCTCCGCGAGAGCAGCGATTGAGTCGAGTTTCTGTACGAGTCGTCCGTGCCCGTCCGCCAGCAGCGAGATCAGGTCGCTCACTCGGGAAAGGTTGCGGATGATCCAATCCTGATGTGATTGGTCGATCCAGTAGACCTCGTTGACGTGGTTGAGGATCGTTGCCTGATCGGTTCCCGTCTCGGCAGCGACGGCGGCGATCTCGTCCTCCGTGGGTGGCCACTGCCCCGGGGCAACGCCGCCGACGATCACCATTCCGGCGAGATTCGAGCCGATCCGGATAAACGATCGGGCACAGAGGAACCCGAGGTGGCTGGGGACGAACTGCGGTTCCAGGTCGATCTCTTCGCCGAGTCTCCGCCAGCCGACCGAACAGCGGTCCGGGGAGTAGACGGAATCGTATACGGCTGTGAAGAACCCACACGGGTTGGAAACCGTAGTGAGCGCCCGCCCGGTCATGTCGGTTACGACCGCCATCACGCCGAACAGATCCGCAGCCAGGTCGGCGACTGCCTGTGCGGTATCGGGAGGGAGGAAGGTGTCGAGTGCCGCTCCCGGGTGATCCGTGACGTCTCCTGTGGTGGATGCGGAGATCTCGGCAGGTTGCCCGAGCGAACTCGGTTGTCCGAGCAGGCTTTCAACCCTGTCCGAGGGGAACCGCCACTGGCGGCCGACCTTGACCGCCGGAAGCCGTCCGTCCTCGGCCATTCGGTAGATGGTGGATCTGTCGACCTTGAATATCTCTTGAACTTGCTTGGTGGTGAGAAGGCTCACTGTGCCGCCCTATGCATCACATGCGTCTTCATGAATGCTATGCAGCTTATGCCCACTCATGCATATGCGTCTAGGGCCATAAGTCCCAAAAGGTCCCAATGGGCAAGCCCGATGTCGAGAGCGCCTGCGATAGGACTCGCTATGCGGTACCAACCGCCGCGAGTGAAGGGCTACTCGGGCTGTTCTGCGGGTTGCTCGGTGGCGTTGCGCTGCCAACGGGCGAGGACCCCTCCGGCCGAACCGAGCGCAGCGGCAATGACGGTGAGGGTGATGATCCCGATGAGGGAAACGCTCGACGAAGTGACCGAGATGAGCCCCGAGACAAATGCGCTGAGCAGGCCGGCGAGGCCGCCGTGAACCTCGGCGGCATCCGACAACCGACCGGCGACATACCCGGCCACCACCAGGGAAAGGAACTGGATGAATAGGAGCAGAATCTCACCGCGTCCCGGGGCCACCACCCCGGAGATGCCGAGGACGATGAAGGCCAGCAGCGCTACCACCAACCCGGCCATCGCTCCGATGGCTACCGCTCCCCACCTGATGGTGGGTCGGGGCGAATCCTCGCTCACAGGCCGCCTTGCAGGTGCTCTTCAAGCCCGGCGATCCATCCAAACGGCAGGCTCCAGTGCTTGGAGCCCTTCACCATCAGCCGTAGGTAGTCGGGCGAGGGCCGGCCATTCCCGTTTCCGTTGGCGCCTTCTGCACCGTCGAGAAGGTGGACGACGACCTGATGGCGCTTGCCGTTGCGATCCATTGCCTCGACCGTCTGTGCTGCCCTCTGTTCACCGGCCTCGATCTCGTCGAGGGATTTCAGATCCGGTTTTGGAACCTCGTACACAGCACCCCACACCGTCGAGCCTGGCTCGGGCTTCACCACCGGGAGGGTTCCTCCCCAGGTGTCGTTGGTGATGGGAAACTCCAGACCCCACTCGGGCAGGTGGGCGATGAACTTGAACTCGGCGTTCGGTGCCACCTGTTCCATCTCATCCGGCGATATGCGTGCGTTGTATGCGAAGTAGAGCAAGGAGCTGCCTCCCACCTCGGGCTTGTTGGAACGGACGGCAATTCTAGTGGCCCGGCAGAGCCGTTTCCCCCGGGATCTGTCGTGCTCGGGTGCGGCCGTGCGGGAACCAATTCCCGGCCCGGAACGTCATATTGGGGAACCACCGAGATCCGGTGGCTCAGCGACACCTCTCGGAGGTGCCTAATGAATGATCTCTTCAGCGAAATCGAGCCCGCCCTGGCGGCTCCTATCACCGAGGAACGCCCCTGGGCAGCTTTTGCCGTGTGCCGTGATTGTGATCCTGACCTGTTCTTCCCGGTCACCCCGGAGGGAGAGCGAGACGCCGTCCGTATCTGCTCCGGGTGCCCCGTCCAGATGGACTGTCTCGAGTTCTCTATCGAGGCCAAGATTCGATTCGGAGTATGGGGCGGAATGACAGAGAAGGAGCGGCGCTCCCTCCATCGTCAGATCGCCTGACACCACAACTTCTTCCGCCTGAACGCGAGTGCTAGCGTCGCGGGCATGGGTGCTGTGTCATGGCCGGAAGTATTCGATCAGCTGCTCGGGAGCAGCCATCTCAGTCAGGTAGAAGCGCGCTCGGCGATGGACGAGATCATGGCCGGCGAAGCTACCGATGCCCAGATTGCCGCGTTTCTAGCCATCCTCAGGACCAAGGGTGAGACGGCAGCCGAGATGACCGGCTTTGTCGAAGCGATGCGATCGGCTGCGTTGACGGTCGAGATCGATGCCCCGATCGTCGATCTGGTCGGCACCGGTGGCGATCGTTCCGGTACGTTCAACATCTCGACAACGGCGGCGTTCGTTGCCGCCGGAGCCGGAGTGAAGATCGCCAAACACGGAAATCGGGCCGCGTCTTCCGCGGCCGGGTCGGCCGATCTTCTCGAAGCGCTCGGCATCGATCTGGCGATGTCACCGGAGAGGACGGTCCAGATGGTGAAGGAGGTTGGCTTCGGCTTCTTCTTCGCTCCCCAGTATCACCCGGCGATGCGACACGCCGGTCCCGTCCGCCGGCAGCTTGGTTTCCGGACCGTGTTCAACTTCCTCGGCCCTTTGTGCAACCCTGCGGGCGCCCGCCGCTATGCGCTCGGCGTCTCGGATCCGCGTATGGCCGAGCTGATGATCCAGGTGTTGACCAATCTCGGGGCCGAAACCGCGTTTGTCTTCTACGGTGAAGATGGCCTCGACGAATTGACCACAACCGGTCCTTCATTCATCTACCGCCTGCGACACGGTGAGATCACTCATGCCGAGTTCACTCCGGAGGACTTTGGGGTCACCCGGGCCCGGATGGAGGACCTGCAAGGCGGAGATGTGTCCGCCAATATCGCAATCACACTGCAGATTCTCGACGGAGCCGCAGGGCCGAAACGTGATATCGCCCTAGTGAACGCCGCCCCCGCCATTGTGGCGGCAGGGCTCGCCGATGGGTTTGTCGAGGCAATGGAGATCGCAGCGCAATCCGTGGATTCGGGTCGCGCGGGAGAAGTATTAGAAGCTGCCGTCACTTTCTCTGGAGGGAGCGAGAAGAATGTCTGATGCAAGGCCCTGGCACGGTGGGTATGAGGATGGAGTAGGGCCCGAGGTGACCTGGCCGGATGGGTCTCTCGACCAACTACTCGGCAGCGCCCAGGCGAAGTGGGGAGACAAGGACGCCCTGGTCTTTTTCGACCGCGCCATCAGCTACACGCAGCTGAACGATCTGGCCGACTCGCTGGCCGCCGGGCTGCAAGACCTGGGGGTCGGCAAGGGCGATCGGGTGTCGCTGTTCATGCCGAACTGCCCCCAGCTGGTGATTGCCTACTACGCCGTGTGGCGTTGCGGTGCAGTCGCGGTGCCATCGAATCCGCTGTACACGGCGGCGGAGTTCGGTCACCAGGCTCGTGATGCTGGGTCGAAGGTGGCGATTGCGCTTTCCATGATGTATCCCCGGGTCAAGGAGGCTCGGGCCAATACTCCGTTGGAGCACGTGATAGTGACCAACATCAAGGAGTACTTCAAGGCTCCCCTCAAGGCGGCTTTCACGCTGCTCAAGGAGAAGAAGGGTGGGCACCGGGTCGACTTCGCTGCCGACGCCAACACCCACGACTGGTCCGATGTGCTGGCCGATCGCTCCCCGGAGCCGGTTGCCGTGGCTGCCGACGATCTCGCCATGCTCATGTACACGGGTGGTACGACCGGGGTGCCGAAGGGTGCAATGCTCACCCATGAGAATCTCATGGCCAACGCCTATCAGACCCGGGAATGGAGCCCGCATGCGGTCGAAGGCGAAGAAGTGATGATGACGGCTCTGCCGCTGACCCACAGCTACTCGGTGACCGTGTCGATGAACCACTCGGTCTCGGCCGGATACAAGCAGTTGCTGATTCCCGACGCGCGAGACCTGAACAACCTGCTCAAGATCATCGATGCTCACCACCCGACCTACTTCCCCGGTGTGCCGACCCTGTATTCGGCAATCAGTCGGCATCGCCATGTTGTCGGTGGCAAGTACGACGTGTCCTCGGTCAACTGGTGCATCTCGGGAGCTGCTGCGTTACCGCCTGAGGTCAAGCGGGGCTTCGAGGATGCCAGCGGCGGGACCCTGGTCGAGGGCTACGGACTGAGTGAGGCCTCCCCGGTAACCCACGCCGGACCTCTGGACGGTTCAGCGATTACCGGGACCATTGGCTTCCCGCTACCCAGCACGGACTGTCGCATCGTCGATGAGGATTCGGAGACTCAGCTCATGGGGGTGGGGGAGCGAGGTGTGCTCTGCGTTTCCGGTCCGCAGGTGATGAAGGGCTACTGGAACATGCCGGACGCGACTACCGACGTCCTGCGCACCGACGAGACCGGGAAGGTATGGCTACATACCGGCGACATTGCCGTTATGGACGAAGAGGGTCGTTTTTCGATTGTCGATCGAAAGAAGGACATGATCCTCGCCGCCGGCGGTTTCAACGTGTACCCGCGAGAGGTCGAGGATGCCCTCTTCGAGCACCCCGATGTTGTCGACGTTGGGGTTATCGGCGTGCCGGTGGATAGCCCGGATCAGCGGGTGAAGGCTTTCGTTGTGATCGACGAGGGCAAGGATGTCGGCGAAGAGGAGCTCATCGAGTTCTGCCGGGACCGCCTGGCTCGCTACAAGATCCCGCGGACCATCGAGTTCCGTGAGGAGCTTCCGAAGACGTTTGTCGGGAAGATCCTCCGCCGTGAGCTGATGGAAGAGGAACGGGCCAAGCAGGGAGGCTGATCCGCAGCCACTTGTGAAAGTCTGGTGAACTACCGCCCGAACCGTCGGTGGAACCGCACAGCTGCGGGTAGGGTTGCGCCCATGCGCAAGCTCATACTCGTACTCGTCTTCGGTCTCATCGCAGCGGCATGCGGAGGCACTGCGACGACTTCGGAGTCATCACAGCCGGTAGCGACCGAGACGCCTGTTTCCTCCACCGTTGCGGCTCCGTCTTCGGAGCCCGGCGATACGTCGGCAGCTGAAGCTCCACCTGCTGCGGAGGAGCCGCCCGCGTCAGAGGAAACACCAGCCACGCCCAGTTTTGATGGGCCGCCGGCGCCCGGTTTTGATCTTGCGCTCGCCGACGGCAGCACATTCAGTCTCACCGCAGAGCAGAAACCCACCTATATGGTGTTCTGGGCTGAGTGGTGAGGAAGCTGTAAGCGGGAGCTTCCCGTGATCGATGCAGTTGCATCGGACTATCAAGACAGCATCAACTTCATTGCCGTCGCCGGCAAGTCCGACTTCGAGTCGACTGCCCGTGTCGCCGATGATCTCCTGTCGGGGAACGTGCGATGGGGTCTCGACGACTCGATCTGGGATCTCTACGACATCTTCGGGCAGCCTGCCTCGGTGATGATCACCGGAGACAACATCGTGGTCGATGCCTGGTTCGGAGGCCTGAGCGAAGACGACTTGCGGGGCAAGTTCGACTATCTGGTGTCGCTGGCCGGTTGATCCGGCTGGTCTCCGCGGCGCATTGACACGACAAGCGCCACGATCGCAACTGCGATGCCCGCTGCGTACCACCAACGCTGGCCGGTCCCCAGTGACGGCCGCATGGGCTCGGTGAGCAATCGCACGAACGCCGCGATGAGTAAAGCGCTTGCCGCCGGAACCCCGGGCCGGGGGCGTCCGCGGGCCCTCCAGAAGGCCAGGGCGCCGGCCGCAATGAAGAGGGCGATTGCCGCGTAGATCTCGACCGGGTGACGGGTGATGGAGCTACCACCCTGAGCAACCGCCCACGGCAGATCGCTCGGGGTGCCCAGGCACGATTCCCGAACGACGCACCCTGCATGCCATCCGCCCAGACCGGCCAAAGCGGCTGCGGCCAGCCCGTCGGCGTAGGCAAGGACCTCTGTGCGTCCCAGCCATGCGACCGTAGCCAGAGCGGCAATCGTTGCCGGTCCCGTCGCAACACCTCCCCGAACGATGAGGATGTCGGCAGGATTCTGCAGGGGGTTGACGCCATCGCCGATCATGGCCGCCAGCCGCCCAACGAAGATCCCTGCCACCATTGCCGCCAGTGCCACATCCCAGAGGCTGCGCGCGCAGGAGGCCGCATTGCCTCTTTTCGCCTCCCAGTAGATGACCAGGTAGAGCGGGATGACCGCCACAAAGACTGCGCCCAGCAAACTGAATTCCATCAGGCGCCCGCAATCTCATCGATCTGTAGGGCAAGGGTCCGCTCATCGATCACGCCCGTGTGGAGCTTGATCAACTCACCACCCGGAGCGAAGAAGAATGTGAGCGGCACACCGCGGGTGCCACCCAGCTCGACAGGGATATCGCCACTGGTATCCATGTAATGCTCGATCGGAGCATTCGGGAAGAACTCGGCGATGAATGATCGGGCTCCCTGCTGATCATCACGCACATTGAGGCCGATGAATCGAACCGAGCTCTGCCGGGCAGCGCGCTCGAGCAGGGGAGCTTCGGATCGGCACGGCACACACCAGGATGCCCAGACGTTGACGACAACCGGCTCGTTCGATTCCGTCAGCTGCGCAATCAGCTCATCTCCGCTTATCGCGGCAAGCTCCGGGACATCGGAGATGTCGACATCGGATCCGCCGCAGGCCGCCAGGGCCGACATCAGAGCGATAGCAAGGAGCAGCAAACGCATCCGGCGAGTGTACGCCAGCAACCCTATGCCAATACCCGGCACCTCAGTCACCGGGCTCGCTTCCCGAGTTCCTCGATGACCTCCGCCGCACTGATGTTGCGCTCAGCGAGAAGGGCGAACAGGTGATAGATGACGTCGGCGGACTCCTCAACCACTCGCGACCGGTCGGCGCCAGCAGCGTGGTTCTTGGCTGCGATGAGTGTCTCGGTGGCCTCTTCCACCAGCTTCCGCCCGGTCAGGTCGGGACCGACCGACGCCAGTCGCGCTGTGTACGACGACTCGGGATCGGCATCGGTCAGGCGGGATCTCATGGTCGCCCACAGCGTCTCCAGCCGGGAGAATCCCTGTTCGTCGGGATCTTCCGCGAAGCAACTCGTTTCTCCGGTGTGGCAGGTCGGGCCCTCGGGTCGGGCGGTGATCAGCAGGGCGTCGCCGTCGCAGTCCTGCCGGATTTCGACGAGGTTCAGGTAGTTGCCGCTGGTTGCACCCTTCTCCCACAGCTCGCCACGCGAGCGGCTCCAGAAATGCACTCGGCCGGTTTCCCTGGTCAGGCGGAGGCTCTCTTCGTTGAGGTAGCCGACCATCAGGACCCGACGAGAGGCGGCATCTTGGACGACGCCGACCACCAGCCCGTTCTCGTCGTATTTGATGTCGGTCATGACAGCACCCGTGCCGGGATGCCGGCTGTGGCCAGCCCCTTCTTGAGGTCTTCGATCTCGATCTCCTTACGGTGAAAGATCGATGCCGCCAACACGGCATCGGCCCTTCCCGGCTGGAGGGCGTCGACACAGTGTTCGATGGTCCCGGCACCCCCGGAGGCGATAACCGGGACGGACACAGCTGCTCGCACGGCCTCCAGCAGCTCCAGGTCGTATCCGTCCTTCGTACCGTCACGGTCCATCGACGTCAGCAGGATCTCGCCGGCGCCTCTGCGCACTGCCTCGGTTATCCACTCGATGGCGTCCAGGCCGGTCGGAGTGCGGCCGCCGTGGATGACCACCTCCCACCCTGAGTCCGCACGCCGCCGGGCATCAACAGCAAGGACGACACACTGCGAGCCGAACGCTGCGGCGCACTCGTCGATCAAAACCGGGTTGAGAACAGCGGCGGAGTTGACCGAGACCTTGTCGGCACCGGCCCGCAACGCAGCGCGCATGTCGGCGGGGGCCCGTACCCCGCCCCCGACTGTGAGGGGGACGAACACGTGCTCTGCGGTCCTGCGTACTACGTCGAGCATGGTTGCCCGGTTATCGCTGGATGCCGTGATGTCGAGGAAGCAGATCTCGTCGGCGCCCTCACGCACGTACCGTTCGGCAAGTTCGACCGGATCGCCTTCGTCGGTCAGGTTGACGAAGTTGACCCCCTTGACTACGCGTCCTTCAGTGACGTCCAGGCACGGGATGACTCTCTTACGCAGCATCCCTGCTCCTCTCGCATTCAGCCACGAAGTTGGACAGGATCTGCAGTCCGGCAGCACCCGACCGCTCCGGATGGAACTGCACCCCAACCCGGCTTCCGGATCGAGCGGCGGCGACGAACGATTCTCCGTAGTCGGTTGTTGCGATGATCACATCGGGATCTTCCGGGACCACGGCATAGGAGTGAACAAAGTAGAAGGTGCTGCCCGCCTCGATCCCGGCAAAGATCGGGTCTGCGGAGAGCGCCACATCATTCCAACCAATGTGGGGAAGAAGAGGTGCGCTCTCCAGCTTGCCGACCCGGCCGTCGATCAGGCCCAGTGCGTCGGTGCCGTCCTCTTCGGAGTGCTCGAAGAAGAGCTGCAACCCGACACAGATGCCGAGCAGCGGGCGCGGCCACTCCTGCAGCGGAGCGACAAAGTCGGCATCCGTGAGCCGCTCCATTGCCGCTCCGGTAGTGCCGACGCCGGGAAGGACGATGCCGGCGGCATCTCCTATGTCGGCGGGTCGGGTGACCACATCGACGTTCGCTCCTGCCCGGGCCAGCCCCTGGGCAATCGACACGAGATTCCCCGCACCGTGGTCGACAACGGCGATTCTGCTCACGTTGCTCCCTTGGTCGACGCCAGGCCCTGGCGGCGTGGGTCGAGCTCAACCGCAGCTCGCACCGCGTAGGCCAGAGCCTTGAACGCGGCTTCGGCGATGTGGTGGTCGTTGGTGCCCGTGGCGGACAGGTTGAGGGTGCAGCCGGCGGTGCGAGCGAAGGCCTCGAGGGCATGAGGGATCATCTGGGTACCCAGGCTGCCCAGGCGCTCGGTCGTGAAGGGCAGATCGATGACCGCGTAAGGGCGCCCTCCAATATCGACAACGGCCGTCGCAACTGCCTCGTCCATTGGGATCGTCGCTGATCCGTACCTTCGGATGCCTACCCGGTCTCCCAGGGCGTCGGCGATCGCGGAGCCAAGCACGAGGGCAGTGTCTTCAACGGTGTGGTGCTCGTCTACGTGCAGGTCACCGTCGGTCGTGACCTCGAGATCGAACAGCCCATGATGGCCAAACGCGGTCAGCATGTGGTCGTAGAAACCGACGCCGGTACTGACCGCGACCGAACCGGTGCCGTCGAGGTCGATGGAAACGCTGACGTCTGTCTCGAACGTCTTGCGCGAGATGGCGGCCGTTCTACTCATGTCACATACCTTTCGAGATGATCGATCAATCGTTTCTGGGCAGCGGAGCTGCGTACGGTGAAGCGCAGATACTCGCCCAGTGGGCCCGGGGAGGGGAACTTGCGGACGACCAGGCCATCACCCATCAGCTTTGCGGCTAGCGAGTGGGCCCGTGCCCCGACCTCGCAAAGAACGAAGTTGGTCAGCGACGGCAGCACGCGGAACCCGACGCCGGCCAGCCCGGCGGCCAGTTCTCCTCGGAGCGCCGTGACCTTGGCCACCGTTGCCCGCATCTCCTGCTCCCGACCCAGCGCTTCCACGCCGAGTGCTACCGATATTGAGGAGATGCTGCCGGGCGGCCGAATGCCATCAATGGCGTTGATCAGGTCGGGATGCGCCATGGCGTAGCCGACACGGGCACCGGCGATCCCATAGGCCTTGGATAGAGTGCGCAGAACCATGACGTTGTGGTGACGATCGACCCGGCTCGACCAGTCGGTTCCGGAGAACTCCGCATAGGCGGCGTCAATGATCACCAGCCCGTCTGTTGCGGCGATGACCGCATCGACGGCGTCGTCGGCCACCGCGCTCCCGAGGGGGTTGCTCGGTGCGCAGATCCAAACGACATCAGAGTCCCGCGCCGCCCGTACCAGGGCGTCTTCCGGGAATGCGAAGTCGGGAGATGACGCCGGCACCGACTGGAAGACAGCGCCCGCCTGGATTGTCGCTATCTCGTAGAGGGGATAGGTCGGCGTTGTGGCAGCAGCCGTGTCGCCCCTGCTGAGGAAGGCTCGGGCAGCGAGCAAGATCAGTTCGTCGGCCCCGGCACCGGGCACGATCTGCTCCGGCTGCAATCCGGAAAGCGACGCTGCTGCTTCGCGCAACGAGCGGTACGTGGCGGCGGGATACTCGTTCACCTGGGGGAGCGAGCCGGCAACCCCCGCAGCCCACTCCGCGGCGAATGGCGATGTGTTGTGGTCGAAACGCTCGACCTCCTCGGGGCGGATGCCGGCAGCTGCGGCAATCTCCGCAGTCGTTGGCTGCCACTTGTACCGCGGTGCCTTCATGCCTCGTCCTCGGTCTCGAATCGAATCTCCGACGCAAGCTTGTGCGCGGTCAACCCTTCAGCCTCGGCGAGAACTGCGATGGTCGGGCGCAGAGCCCGCAGCCCATCTCGAGTCAGGGTCTGCACCTGCCGCCACGATCCGAAGTCCTCGACACCCAGCGGGCCGTATGCCGCGGCCAGGCCGCCGGTCGGCAAGACGTGGTTGGCTCCGGTGGCGTAGTCACCTGCCGATTCCGGCGCCCAACGACCTACGAAGACCGATCCCGCGGCGGTGATTCGGTTCGCATCCGCAGCCGCATTTGCGGTGTGCACTGTCAAGTGTTCGGCTGCGTACTCGTTGGCGAACGCGATTGCCTCGTCGAGTGTGTCGGTGATGGCTATCAGCCCATGGTCCGTTAGCGCCGACACAATGATGCCGCTGCGGGGGAGGGCGGGGAGGAGCGAATCCAGCTGGGCGACAACGGCGGCGGCGAAGTCAGCATCGGGGGTGACAAGCGCTACCGGCGACTCCGGCCCGTGCTCAGCCTGGCACATCAGATCAGCTGCGATGAGCCGCGGGTCGGCTGAGGCATCGGCGACAACGAGGGCCTCACTCGGCCCCGCCGGTAGATCAACACCGACGTCTCCGTACACGGCCAGCTTGGCGGCGGTCACCCAGGCATTGCCCGGGCCGACGATCTTCTGAACCGGGCGAATGGTCTCAGTGCCGTAGGCGAGTGCCCCAACTGCCTGGGCTCCGCCGGTGATGTAGACCTCGTCGACCTCCAGCAGCGCCGCTGCCGCCAGCATCACCGGCGAAACCTCGCCGTTCTCATCTGCCGGGCTGGTGACGACGATTTCGGGCACGCCGGCAACCTGGGCTGGAATCACTCCCATCAGCAGGCTCGAGGGATAGGCCGCCCTACCCCCGGGGACGTAAACACCGACCCGGGAAAGTGGCGTCCACCTTCTATCCACGGTGACTCCCGGGACGGTCTCGATCGCCTGGTCCTCCGGAAGCTGCGGTACGTGGGCCCGGCGGATGTTGTCTGCCGCGCTCTCGAGCGCAACCCGAACCTCCCGATCGATTGTCTCTAGGGCGATGCGGAGGGCAGAGGCTTGCACTCGAATTGCCCGGTCGGCGGTGCCGCCTCCGTAGCGTTCGTTGGCCGCAATGAGCGCGGCGTCCCCACCGCTCCGAACCTCGTCGACGATGTTGAGAGCTGCGGCCCGCATCTGTGGATCGGGCACAGCCGACCGTTGCAGGATTGCATTTCGATCGGATTCGGTGAGCTCGGAGAGGGTGACGGTGCGAATGTCCATGGTCATGCGATTATCTGATCGATGGGGAGTACGAGGATGCCGCTGGCTCCGGCTTCCTTGAGCTCGGGGAGAACGCTGCCAATGCGGGCCGAATCCACAACGGAGTGGATCGCAACCATGCCATCGTGGGCGAGTGGAATGACAGTGGGCGCAGCAAACCCGGGGATCAGCTCTTCGATGGCCGGAACCGCCACCGCCGGGGCGTTCATCATCACGTATCGCTTGCGACGTGCTGCGACGACCGACTGGATGGTCAGGATCACCTGGGCCATGGTCCCGTTCTGCCCGTTGGCATCGGGACGGCCAACCAGGACGGCTTCGGACTCGAGTATGTCGGTGATCGGGCGGAGACCGTTGACGAGCATTGTCGAGCCGCTCGACACGAGGTCGACGACAGCATCGGCAATGTCGAGTTTGGGGGCAACCTCCACCGATCCGCTGAGAGGCACCGTCGTGATCGGGATGCCCTGCTCCGTGAAGAACCGCTCGGTTGTCGCCGGGTGGGAGGTGGCAATGCGGGTGCCCCGCAGCGCCTCGAGGGTGTCGATCGGTGATGCTTTGGGAACTGCCGCAGTGAGCCGGCAGCGCCCGTATCCGAGCTTCTCGACGATCTCGAGTTCCATGCCGCTCTCGGTCAGCAGATCGATTCCGGTTATGCCGAGATCCGCCACGCCGTCGGCCACGAACTCGGCAACGTCGTCGGTGCGGACAAACAGAACCTCGAGATCCATGTTGCGCACCGGGACGGCGAGGGCGCGGTCGGTCTTCTCATAGCTGAACCCGCCCTGCCGCAGCATATTGGCCGTCGGTTGTTGGAGCCTTCCCTTGTTGGGGACGGCAAGTCTGATCGTCATTACTTCTCCTGGCCGATTTCGAGTTTGTCGAGCATCTGCTGATAGCCACCAGTCCCGTGGCGTAGCCACTGGTTGATGCGGACGATGGTGGCCGTGGACACGCCGGTTTCGGCGGCGATCTCACGGTAGGGGAGACCTACGGCGAGCTTCCTGGCGACAGCCCACCGTTGCGACATCTCCTCTAGCTCGCGTCTGGTGCAGAGATCCCGGAAGAAGTGGGCTGCCTCCTCCCGTGAGCCGAGAGAGATTACCGCGTCAAAGAGAGCGGCGGTTGCGTCGTTGCGCCAATCTTCATTTCCAGTTACCACGGCAACCTCCTTTCGCTTCATCGGCAGAATGCGCTAGTGTTTTAGCACGTTAGCACAACAATACAAGGGTGGAGAGCGAAGAGTGTATGTGATTCCCGCCATCGACATGCTCGATGGCAAGGTGGTGAGACTGCGGCAGGGTCGGTACGACGAGGTGACCGTGTATGCCGATGACCCGGCGGAGCAACTGAAGGTGTGGCACGAACAGGGGGCGCCGATCGTCCATGTCGTCGACCTGGCGGGAGCCCGCGATGGGTCCGGCAATCGAGCGGCGTGGGCTCGGTTGGGGGCGACCGGGATTCCATTCCAGATCGGAGGTGGCATCCGCACCCGGGAGGCGGCTGAGGCAGTCATTGCGGCCGGAGCCGCCCGGGTCGTGCTCGGTACCGCGGCCGTCTGGGACCCCGAGCTGACCGGGACCATTGTCGGCGCCGTGGGGGCCGACCGGGTGGTAGCAGCTGTCGATGTCCGGGAGGGAAAGGCGACCGGGGCCGGATGGCTCGACGACGGGCGCGATCTAGGGGCGGTAATGGCGGACCTGACCGCGGCGGGCGTGGTGCGTGCCCTGGTGACCGGGATTGCGACGGACGGAACTCTCGCCGGTCCCGATCTGGCCTTGCTCGGCGAGACGCTGGCAATGGCTCCCGACCTGGCAGTCATCGCGTCGGGAGGCGTTGGGTCGCTCGAGGACATCGCCGCAGTCGCCCGCCTCGATGTGGAGGCAGCCATAGTTGGGCGAGCTCTCTACGACAACCGGTTCACTTATCGGGAGGCGGCAGCTGCCTGTGAGCCGGTCTGAGCGTCGCGCTCAGCCTCGCTCCCGGTAGTGGGCGATGGCGGCATCGAGATCAGTCTTGGTTACTGCCAGCGCGGAGGAGTCCCGGCGCAGCGCACCGATTGCGGCCTCACGCAACAGCCCGGAGAGCTCGGCAAACGACATTCCCTCGGTTGCGTCGATGACAACCTCGATGTCGACATCGTCGGCGAGCGGTACGTCGGAAATGCCGAAGAACGCCCTTCTGGACTCGGGGGCGGGCAGACCCAGATAGAGGTGGGTCTCCAGCCGGCCGGGCCGCAGCAACGCAGGATCGACCAGATCACGCCGGTTGGTGGCGCCGATCGCAAACACGTCACCCCGATCCGACACTCCGTCCAGCTCGGTCAGAAGCGCGGCCACAACGGAATCCGTCACCGAATTTGTGGAGTTGCCCCGCACCGGAGCCAGGGCGTCGATCTCGTCGAAGAAGAGGATGGCAGGGGCCACGGCTCGAGCCCGGGCGAAGACCTCGCGGACGGCCCGCTCCGACTCTCCAACGTACTTGTCCAGCAGCTCGGCACCCTTGATGGTGAAGAACGCGGCCCCGCTCTCGTGGGCTAAAGCCCGGATCACGAATGTCTTCCCCGTTCCGGGCGGTCCGTACAGGAGAAGGCCGCGCGGCGGTTCAATGCCCAGCCGGGTGAATCGCTCCGGCTCCTGCATCTGCCAGATGACCGATTCAGTGAGCCGTTGCTTCACCTCGTCGAGGTTGGCAACCCGCTCGAAGCCGTAGCTCGGGACCTCGCCGAGCGAGGTGGTTCCCAACGACGGGGTGGTTTCCTCAACTGCTCGAATGAGCAGGTCGGCGGTGACCTCCCCACCATCCTGCGCAACGAGCGCGGAGGCATGGACGACGGCGGCCAGCACATCGGCTCCGGAGAATCCCGCGGTGCGGGCGGCGAGAGTATTGAAGTCGATCTCATCACTGGGGACCCGGGCGAGGGCTGCTTCGAACAACAGAGAGCGTCTCTGCAGATCCGGTGGAGGAATGCTCAGGGTTCGGGGCAAGAAGGCCGATTTGGCCACCGCTTCGGGTAGCCGGGCAACCGAGGAGACCCCGAGTACGCAAGCCAGTCGCGGGCGCTCGGCTACCGCGTCGAGGAACCAGCGCATGATGGCGGCCACCTGGTTACGGAACAGCGCATCATCGCCAACGACGGCATCGAGCCGGTCGAGGAATATCACCGCAGGGCGGCCCGGATTGTTCACGGCCTTTTCGAGCAGTTCGAGCAGTTTCTGGGGTTTGAACACCAACTCGAGGGACACCTCGCGCACGGTGGTTCCCACCGCTTCAGCAGCCGCAGCTACGATCTCCGACTTCCCGCATCCCGCAGGTCCCTCCAGCAGGACCCCGGCGACCTTGGGCAGACCCCATGCGTCGGGGAGGTCGCCCTCTGCGGTGAGCAGCGACAGCCACCCGGTCATCACTTCCACCTCTGTTTGGAGGCCGGCGAGCAGGGCCCGGGCGGTTGTCAACTCCTCGCCGGCGGGGGTGCCGGCGGGCTGGTCGATGAGGGCCTCAGTGTCCTCACCGACCTCATGAACGACGGTGGCACTTCCAATCACGGCAGATGGGCCGGGAGTCACCGCAGTTATCTCGACCTCGATCCGCTCGGCCGATCTCTCCTTCCCGTAGCCCACCTGCACGGCAACACGATCACCCTCAGATACCGGGATCCCCTGTAGCGAGCGGGCCAGATGTCGAGCGTCGATCGCTGCGTCGATGCGAGAAATCACGACCCGGCGAGCCGACGGGAGCAACGCTCGCTTCACATCCACCGTGTCGCCGACTGCCACTTCGGCATTGGCCATCGCTCGCTCGCCGAGCATGATTGCGGTCGGGGAGGTGACTTCCCCCGGGCTGATCAGGACGTGAGTCTTGCCGAGAGTTACCACACCGCCTCCGGGGAGCCCGAGGGCAGTCAGGAGGGCGGCGTCGGCCTTGCCGACGGGATCGGAGCCTTTGCGCACGATGAACTTCATCCCCGCAGGGTACCGGTGCGCCTGTCACCCAGCCAGCGTGCTCAAGACGGGGATCCGATGACGTGGCATCGCCAGCGGGCGGGTCGTCTCGATGATGCGGACTTCAGGCCGGTCGAGCCACCGCCAGATGAGCCGAGCTTCCTCGGCGGCGGCCACCGATTCGGGAACGAGGTGAGGCGATGGAGCTGTCACCGCAGTAGTTGCGAGCGGGGCCTGGTCGGTGCCGCTCCAAGATGCCAGCAAGCGCCCGCGTTCGACCAGGACACTGTCGCCGGATCGGTCCTCGGCCCAGAGCAGTCCCGCCTCCCGGAGTACATTCCAGCTGCGGCGATCGTGCACCGCATTGCTGAGTGCACGGTGCCTGTCCCTCATCTCGGCCGCCTCCTCGAAGCGGGCAGTCCTGGCGTAGTCTCGGATCCGCTCGACCAGCGGTTCGAGCAATTCGTCGGGCCGGGTTTCGATGCCGTATCGCAGCTGATTGACGACAAGCTGATACTCAGCGTTGGTCACCGTGCCGTCACAAGGGCAGAGCGCCACACCGAGTTGAGCGAAGTTGCAGGCGGGACTGCGCCGACCCCCCTTGGTGAGACAGCGTCTGATCGGCACTGCATCCCAGATTGCGGCGACAACCGCATTGGCCTGACGCCGTGACCGAAACGGTCCCAGATGCAGGCACCCGTCGTCGCGCAGCCTGCGCACGATGGACAGCCGGGGGAACTCCTCGTTGGTCAGCTTGACGTACTGGGGCGATCGAGGGGGGCGGGAGCGCCTGTTATAGCGCGGGGCGCTGGCGTGGATGAGGCGCAACTCGGTGACCTCAGCCTCGAGCTCGGTGTTGCAGACCCGATGCTCGATGCGGGTGAGGTCGCGGAGCATCTGAGCTACCGAGCGGCGGTCGTCACCGTAGAAGTAGGAACGAACCCGGGTGCGGAGATTCTTGGCCTTGCCGACGTAGATGACGTTGTCGTCGCGGTCCCGGAACAGGTAGACACCCGGGCGACGCGGAAGGCCCTCGGTCAACTCGATCTTCTTGTAATGAGGTGATCCCTTGGCCGTCGGCAACCGGAGCAAATCCTCCAGGTGAGACACACCCAGTGAGCCGGCCCGCTCGAGCAAGCCCCAGAACACGTGGGCCGTCGCCTGGGCGTCGGCCATGGCGCGATGGTTGGGAGTCACGGGAGAGCGGAAGTGGGCTGCCAGGCTGCTCAAGTTGAGACGGCGTACCTCGCTGCGGAGCAGCCGACGCGCCAGCCCGAGCGTATCGCTGGTTGGATTCGGAAGCTTCCCGTAGCCGAGCCGTTCCGCAGCAGCATTGAGGAACGCCATGTCGAAGCGCACGTTGTGGCCGACTATGACCGCGTTGCCGATGAACTCGAGCAGAGACGGGAGAACCTCGGCGATACGAGGGGCATCGATGACCATGGCCTGAGTGATGCCCGTGAGGACGGTGATGGTCGGTGGGATGGGCGCATCGGGATTCACCAGCGTGTCAAAAGCCCCGACGAGTTCGCCGGCGACGTACTTGACCGCACCCACCTCGGTGATTTCGCAGCTCGCCGGTGTGGCGCCCGTTGTCTCCAAATCCAGAACGCAAAACGTCACTTCGTGCAACGGGGTGCCGAGGTCGTCAAACGTCCGCTGGATTGGAAAGGCCACCCGGGGAGCATGGTCGAACAGGTGTTCGATGTCAAGAATCGGGGAATGGGTGACGCTGTAGCCTGTCCACAATGGACTTCATCGGCCAGATCTTCATCGACTTTGCGACGCCTGATGTGTGGAGGCTCTATTCGACTGCGCTCAATGCCGCAAAGGATCGCTCCGTGCATGTCAACGTGACCTGGGAGGAGTTCCTCACCGAAGACATCGACCCCGATGGAGTGATCCCGCCGCGGATTCGGCTACTCGGCGCCTGTGCCGCAGTACGAGATGCCCATCCCGATAGTCATCAGCGCTTTGTCCGGGCGTTGCTCACCCTGGTCTTCCAGGAGAAGGACGACCCAAAGAAGGACACGACCCTGGCAGTAGCGGCAAGGGTTGCCGGCCTCGACGGTGACGAAGTGATCGCGCGCGCGGTGGATCCCGGGCTGGGCCTCCTGAGAGCGTGGAGTGCGGCCGCCCGTGAGCGTGGAGTTGATGCGGTTCCGACGATCATCAGCAGCGGCCCGCCTCTACACGTCAAGCTCACCGGCGCAGCCAACTACGGAAGCCCGGTGATGCGCCTTGACTTGATCGCCCGTATTCTTCGCGATGACGGAATCTGGGAAATGACCAAGCCTCCGTCGGCGGGCTGACCGGTGGGGTCAAGTACGCCGGCCGGTTGCCGATCATCAGTGGTAGCCATCGAAAGGTGATTGTCCATGCTGCGGCGTTACGCCATTCTCTGCTCGGTTCTTGCCCTTGCCGCGGCCTGCGGTGGCGAGGCAGCGCCTGACAGTAGTGCTCCAACCACTCAAGCCGACGCCGGACAGATGACAACGACGACCGCAGCCGGAACGACCACGACGGCAGCCGTGACGACGGATGCGCCGCCGCCATCAACCACCACCTCGACGACTACCACCTCGACAACCGCAGCACCCATTGCGGGGTCCACCCTCGCTGATGGTCGCCCTGCGACGTTCCTTGCCATTACCGCTGACTACTCCGCAGTTGAGGTAGACACTCTGACCGGGGAAATCGTGCACGTGTTTGGTCAGACTGGTACTGCTGCTGAGGTCGCTGCTGCCGAGGAGATGCCGCCCAACGTCCTGGTTGGTATCTGGCGACTCGGCGACGGCTCTGTGGTCGGCATCGCCGACTGCTGTGAACCAGCGGCAGGCAACATCTTCTATGTGGCTGCAGGTGAAGAGCTGGTTGATCCGTACTACTCGGACTGGAAGGAGCACGGCTGGACGCTGTCACCGTCGCCGACGCAGAACCTGTTCGCCAACCTCGGTTACTCAATGGTGGTCGCCGACCCCACAGTTGCGGCCGACACCGGGCCGGGTGAGTGGATCGACGATCCTTCGCTGGGGTTCCCGATGGGAGCAGCGGCGTGGGATCGGGATGGCTCGCAGTTGTGGTGGACTACCAAGATCAAGGAAGTCGCCGCTCTGGCGACGCTGGATCTGGCAGAGGGCGCGCCCAGTCATGTCACGGTGCTGCCGTGGGTCATGGTCAACCAGGACATCGACGGGATTGGATCGCAGGCCAGTGGCAATCTCGTTGGCTTCGTCCACACCCGCAATTCCGACTATCAGGTCACCGGGACAACTGGTGTTGTCTTCAGCGACGTCGGTGAGGTTCTCGCCAACTTCCCGGTTGAGACCGGCTCGACGTGGGGCGGCTACGACCCGGCGGGCAAGTTCCTCATCTACGTCGACGGTAACGGCACCGCACGCTGGCAGGGCGGGGGCAACTCAGGCGCTCTCGGCAACGGGTTCATCTTTGCCAGCTGGTAGCGGTCGATCGGTTCGCTGACGCACGGCCTCATAGAGCAGCAGAGCTGCGGCGACAGAGGCATTGAGACTATCGGCCTGCCCGCTCATCGGTATGCGCGCCGGAACTGCGACCTCCCGCCAGGCTGCGGAGATACCGACGTCCTCGGCACCAACCAGGATGGCAGTTGGTCCACGAAGTGTGACGTCCCAGAGCGGCGCTGCGGCGTCGGGATATCCCCCGACAACCTGTAGGCCGCCCTGTCGGGACCAATCGATTGCATCCCTGGTGCCGGCGACTGCGACGGGAACCGAAAAAAGTGCTCCCTGAGAGGCCCTCACCACGTTGGGGTTGAAGACATCGGTGGCTGCGTCGGCGACAACGAGGCCGTCGGCGCCGGTTGCGTCACAGGTGCGCAGCATGGCTCCGAGATTGCCCGGCTTCTCGACCTGCTCGGCGATCAGGTAGAGAGACTTCGGGCCCGGCACGAACCGGCTGAGTGCGGTATCGAACTGTCGGGCAAGGGCAATCACGCCCGGCGGATTCTCTCGCATGGCGACCTTCCGCATCGGGCCCGGGGCGACTTCGATGATCTCTGCGGTGACATCGATCGGATCGATCGCGCCCGGTAACTCCCGACAAATGAGCAGTGCTTCAACCGTTATCCCAGCTGCCGTGGCTCGTTCGACCTCGCGGCCGCCTTCGATGAGGAATTGCCCGGTCCGCCGTCGTTCCCGAGCGGTCTTCAGCTTGGCGAGCGCCTTGATGCGCGGGTTGTCGGTCGAGGTGATCACCACCCGCTGCCACCGCCTCCGCCAAAGCCGCCGCCACCGCCAAAGCCGCCGCCGAAGCCGCCGCCACCCCAGGAGCCACCCCATGACGATCCGCCGCCCCAGGAGCCACCTCCGCCGAAGCCGCCTCCGCCGCCCCACCAGGAACCGGAGTCCGCCGACCACGACGTGTCGCGGTACACAGGCTCCCAGCCGTACGATCCCCGGCTGCCTTTGGTGATGACCCAGTGGTAGAACAGAAGCGTGTACGGATCGAAGTAGGGAAGCCCGCGGGGAATCGGCTCGCCACTCCACGAGTCGCGCTGCCGGCCCGTGCCGTCATGGGCCAGTTCGGGAGCGAATCGGTCGGCGTCATCGATCGTGCTGCGGCTCAGTGCTTGGCGCTGTGCGGCGTACGCCAGGGCGAATGTCCGCGGTCCGCGCGGATCGGAGGCGCCGAACGCAGCGGCAACGTCCGCATATGCCCCGACCAGCCCGAGAGCAGCCAGAGCCTGTCGGGCCTCCGACCAGCGGCGAATCGCCTGGGCAGGTTCCAGGGAGATTGCCAGCACCGCTGCGATCGTCCGGCGGTTGTCCCCTTTGATGCCCGCAGAGGCGAGCTGATCGGCAAGACTGCGATAGATTTCGGGGCCGTCGTCACGCCGCCGCAGTAGGGCTGCAGTCAAGGAAACCGGCAGACCGAGACGGTCGGCCTCGCTCCGGATTCGAGCGATCTCGCCCGGGCGACTCAGACCCGCCAGGGCATACTCCACCGCAGTATCGGCTTCGGTTCCGCGGTTCCGGTTCGCCTCGTAGGCCGCAACGAACTCGTCGACGTCGTCGGCATCGTTGTTCATCAGCAACAGCGCGGTGATGGCCGCGATCGACAAGCCGTCGCGACTCAACATCGATCCCTTTGTCTCGAGTGTCTGCCGTAGCTCCTCGTATCTCCGATAGGAGGTATCCGGATCGTCGGTCAGGTCGGCAAGGGCGGCCGCTACTGCGGGTCGGGTGGTCGAAGAGGGCAGCTGCTTGTAGAGCGCTTCCATCCGCGACGCCTTCTCCGTCGCCGTTGCATAGACCAGATCGAGTTGCTCCAGCGAGCTGCCGAGCGTATCCGTCGTGTTGAGGGCGGGGCCGGCTTCGAGGAACCGGTCCCCGTCATCGGTGATGTGCGCCCAACCGATTGCTGTCTGAACGCTGCGATCGCTGATGGCCTGTCCCATCCGAAAGCGGGTATTGGCAACCCGGTGGGGTCGCAGGCTGTTGATGATGCGCACCAACTCCCGCCGCTTCAGATCGAACTCGCTTTGCTCCTCCTCGGTTGCCTCGGTTGCCTCACGGATCGCCGCCTGCAGGGCTCCTTCGAGGAGTGGTTGCTCTGCGGAGACGCGGAGGTCGAGCGGGATCTCGGTCTCCCGGTGGAGCTTGTCCCGGTCGATGACCGTAACAAGGCCCTGACCCCAGAGTGCGCGCATGCTGGGTTCGTCTTGTGGCTCGAGGCCGGCATTGACTCGTTCGAGAGCGGCTAGAGCTGCTCGGGTGTCTGTCTCGGGCACGGCGCCGCGGTGGGCAATAGCGAAGTCGGCGAGCAAGGGCAGCTCATAGCCGGCGGGATCGAGGGCAACCACATCGCCGTCGATCAGTTCGGTGCGCTCCCGGCGGAGCCGCTCACGTCGCTTCTGGCGCGCGGCAACGAGACCAACCCCGCCACCGACAAAACCGGCTGCGGCCAGCGCCCCGATCACGAGCCCGACCGGGGTGTCCTCCTCCTCCGGGCTGATGCTCACTGTCGAACCCGGCCTACTCGACCCAGAACTGGGGTCCTCACCTGCGATTGTGGCCAGTTCCTGTTCCAGGCTGCCGATGATCGCAATGATCCCGGAGTCGAACTCGCTGCGGCCAAAGAACGAGTTGCCGGCGCCGGTCACTCTCCGGTAGTCCAGTTCGGGAACACCGGGGCCGGCAGTCATCTCTGTCCGGCGGTTCCCTATGTCGAGAAGAATCACGATCCCATCCTGGCGGTCGGCATCGCCCACCCCCCATGCGTTGCCGAGGTCTTGTGCAAACTCGAGTGGGCTTCCGTAGGGGCTCACCGAAACCGTCACAAACGCGATCTCGTTCCCGTAGCGCTCGACCAGGGCCCCGAGCGCAGCCTCGATGGCAGCATCATCTTCGGCTACGCCGGCATTGTCGGAGAACCAACCGTTGCAGACCACCCCCTCGTAGCTTCCACAATTAGCCGGCTCTTGTGTCTGGGCGACGGCAGAAGCAGCAGACATCAGGAGGAGGGCAGATGCCAGGAGTGTGATGCGCAGGGCGAATCTCGACATGCTTCTAAGTTAGCCGGATTCCACGGTGCTGAGACTTGCGACCGAATGGGCGTCGAGGGCGCGGCGATCGATGGTGACGCCTATGCCGGGCTCATCCGGGATGCTGAGCATTCCGTCGGAAGCCCGCCATTGTGGCTTCACCAGGTCGTCGGCGAAGTAGCGATCCGATGCAGCTATGTCACCGGGCCAGGCAAAGACGGGGTTACCGGCGAGGGCAATCGCATGAGCACGACCGACACCGCTTTCAATGAGCCCGCCCAGACGCACTCCCACCCCCTCGCTCGTGATGGATTGAGCGAGCTGCAGCGCCCGTGACGCTCCCAGTCCTCCCGTCTTCAGGTTGATCACATCGGCCGCGTCGGCGGCGAGAACTCGGATGATGTCATCGGAGTCGGCAACGCTCTCGTCGAGAGCTATCGGGGTCTGCAAGTGCCTGCGGGTTTCCCGGTGGAAAGCGAGGTCAAGCGGGCTTCCCGGTTGCTCGAGGTATGCGAGCCCTACGGAGTCGATCGCCTCGAGAGCGGCTCGATCCGATCGGGTGAACGAACCGTTGGCATCAGCCCCGAAGCTGACTTCAGGGTGTTCATCCAAAACGCGGCGAAGATCCTCAGCTGCACACGCAGGTGTGATCTTCAGCTTCATTTGCCTGTAGCCGGCAAGGGCGGCAGCGCCGATGTCGGCCGTATCAGGACGACCCGACTCGTCCACGCCGATTGCGGCGCCGGCTACTACCTGCGGGGCGCCATCCAGGATCCGCCACAGCGGCTGGTTGCTCAGCTTTGCCGAAGCGTCATCCGCTGCCTGAGCAAAGGCAGCGGCGAGAAGGCCTGCGACGTGAGCGGGTGCGCCCGAGCCGTGGATGCGCAGCAGTGTCTCGAGCGATGTCCAGATCCCATCCGCATCTTCGATCGTGTGGCCGGGAACCGGCGCTGCCTCACCCCATCCAGATACGCCTCCGCCCTCGGTGCAGACCACAACTATCCGGCGATTGCCCAGGGTCGAGCGCGCTGATGCAAATGGCCGGACCATCGGGAGGTCGATCAGCCACGCTCGGATCTGCTCTATCGGCGCCGTCTCCATCGCCGAGCAGGGTAACGGCCTGCCTCAGCGGTTGGCGTTACGCAATGACCGATTCGACTGGATGAGCTGCGTAGCGTCGGCATTGACCTCGTAGAGAACACAGTTGGCGATACGATCGCCCCGCTCGTCCCAGCCCTCGAGTGTCGGGGTGAAGACGTCGAGGTAGAGGACGGACTCCTCGTACGGAACGCCAACGTAGAGCTCGAACTCATCCCAGCATTCGTTGAATGCAGCTTCGTACACGGCATCGTCGCCGGGGTAGGAGGCAATGCTCGAGTACTCCGGGCTCACCACGCTCAAATCGATCAGGGCAAAGACCTCGAGATCATGTGGCTCGTTGCAGTCGAGGGGGTCGATCGTCGAGAAGATGTCCTCGTCAGGGATGTTCAGACAGTCGCCGACGGCGATGTCATCGACGGTCTTGCTGGTGTCGAAGAAGCTGAACAGGCCAAAGCCGACAACTGCGAGCACGACGAGAATCCACAGATTCCTAGCGATACTGCCGCCACGACTTGGCGTCTCGTCCGGAGCGGGACCGGTCGGTGCCGCTCCGGTCCAGTCGGCCGGGTTGGCCGGGTCTACGGGCGGCGGAGCCCAGCTCGCAGGCTCGTCACGGGAATCGGAGGCGGGAGGCAACGGTTCGGTGAAGGTCGGCTCTTCGAATCTCGGAGCAGCCGGCTCTTCGGGGGGAGCTATCGGCTCGGTTTCGTCATCCTCGGCCGGCGGGGGGAAAGACTCGATGGCGAAATCCGGGGGAGCGGCATCGGTCATGTCAGACCCGCCGAGTCCCTCGCGAGCTCGACGGAGCAATTCTTCGCTCGATAATGGTTGATCTTCCGGATTGTCGGCCACGGTGCACCCCGTTCCTTGTCATTCGCTACGCCCTATCGGCACGAATGACGTTCGAATGCAGCGAAATTAGCAGTGGTCGAGGCGAAACAATGGCACTGCCGCATGTAGGTTGGCGGCCATGCAGAAACGCTGGTCGCCGGGACAACTCGATGTTGCACGCACGTTGTGGTTTTGCGTTCCGAATGATCCGCTGGTGCTCCAGACCAGAGACGGTGTGACCAGGTACGCGCAGTGGACGGCAGCAGGCCCGGCCACAATCCGACTGCGCAGGGTTGGCGATGAGCTCGTGGCCGATGCGCTTGGGCCCGGCGCCGAGCTAGCGCTCGATGCGGTTCCCGGAGCCCTCGGTATTGCCGATGATCCTGCCCGCTTCGAGCCAGAATCGGCGCTGTTGCGGCGGCTGCACCGGCGCTTCGCCGGGTTCCGGCTGGGCGCAAACGGCAGGGTGTTCGATACGATCCTGCCCACGGTCCTCGGTCAGCGAGTCACAACCGACGAAGCGAGCCGTGGCTACAGGAACCTTATCCAGCGGGTTGCTGAACCGGCGCCGGATCAACCAAACCTCTACCTACCTCCACGGCCCGAGGCGGTCCTCGGGCTCTCCCTTGCGGACTTCCATCAACTCGGCGTCGAGCAATCGCGGGCTCGTATCGTGCGCGAGGTCGCCAGAAGGGCGTCCCGACTCGAAGAGATCACGGCGATGCAGCAGGCTGACGCGGTTACCCGCCTGGAGGCGGTCAGAGGCGTTGGCCCGTGGACGTCGGCCCAGGTGATGGGAGCAGCCTGGGGTGACCGCGACGCCATACCCCTCGGCGACTTCCACCTTCCCCACACGGTGTCCTGGGCATTGGCGGGAGAACCGCGCGGCAGCGATGATCGCATGCTCGAGTTGCTGGAGCCGTATCGCCCGCAGCGGCGACGTGCCCTCCTGTTGATCAAGATGGCCAAGATTCAAGCCCCCCGCTACGGGCCGCGCAGCCCGAAGAGCATCATCAGCCGGGGCGGCAGGTACTGATCAGTACAGCTCGTAGTGCCCGGCAATGAGCCGATCCCGAATTCCGCGCCAGTCGCGCAGGCTCTCCCGGGCGATCTGTTCGATCAGTGCGGGGTCCGCATCTCCGACCTTCTCGATGTGAACGGTCTCCGGATCGGACACCGGCCGGCCTATCGAGCTGAGAAGCCGGATCGTAGATTCGGTTATCCCGGTCTCGGCTTCGAGCCGGGCTGCGATGTCGGCGCCGGCCGCGTGGTAGGTCTTGCCGACGTGCGCAGCAGGATTCTTTCCGGCCGCTGCCTCCAGGCTCATCGGGCGATAGGGCGTGATCAGGCCACCAAAGCGGTTGCCCCGACCCACCTGTCCGTCATCACCGGCCTCAGCCGAAGTCCCGGTGAGTGTCAGGTAGGGGCTGTCTTCCTGGTCGGCCTGATTGATCTTGATCGCAACGCCTTCTCCGAGATGGCGGGTCGCGATGGCCGCAACCTCATCCCGTACGGCAGCGATGACTTCGTCGTACTCGGCGCGTCGACTGACCTTCCGCGCCAGTACCGGGCAGGCCACGGTGACATGGCTCGACCCGTCGACTTTCGCCCCCATCACCTTGATGTCGCGGCCGATGGGCAGTGACGTTCTCATGTCTGCCGAGTTGAGGTGGGTTTCGACCTCATGGACGGTGCGCTCAACCGCCGAACGCGGAGACGAAACCGCAGCGAAGGACGTGTCGTTGGCAAGGGGCACGTCCTCATGGCGAGTCGTGACCACAGAGGCCAGGTCGGCGGCAGATTGGTTGAGCCACACCTCAACATCGAAGGCATCAGGGGTGGCATCGGGAAGGAGGTGAAGAAGCTTCGTCTTATAGCGGACGGCCAGATCCTCAGGATCGGGTCGCCACTCCTGCAGGTGATCGGCTTTGCCGACAAGGACGAGGCGCGAGGGCCGGATGTGCTCGCCTCCGCCAAAGCCGACGTCAACCGACCCCGCGGCCAGGATTGCCTTGTCGACGTTGAAGTGCTGCACTGCTCCGGTATGACGCAGGTACTCGGTGGCCAACTCGCGGGCCAGTTCCTCCGCCAGGTGATCGCAGATGGTGTCCGGATGCCCGGTGCCCTTGCGCTCGACGAACTCGACCGACGGGCCGTACGGAACTCGGGTGGTGACGGATAGCTTCACAAGGGTCGGGATGGTAGCCACACTCGCCGATTCGGTGGTATCACCACGAAGTGCGACGCTCAGGCGTCCGATGCCCGGAAGGCTTCTCGCCATTTCACCCGACCGGCCCCCTGCAGCAGTCCTCCCGCGTACACCCGGCCGGCGAGGCGGATCAATCCGTACGTAGTGACAACCATCAACGTCAACGACACGACGATTTCCCACGTCGCCGCGTCGCCACCGGCGATGCGCAGCGGCATGGTCATTGGAGCGAACATCGGCAGCAGAGATGCAGCCCGGAGTATCGGGTTCTCCCCGGCGATGGAAAACGACGCAATGAAGTAGGCGGCCATCAGCATCATTGTGAGCGGGAACGCGGCGTTTTGTGCTTCCTCCTGGCGGGACACGAGCGAGCCTGCTGCCGCATAGGCGACGGCGTAGAAGGCGAATCCGAGGACGTACCAGACAAGGGCCCAGGCCAGCACCGATCCGGCGGCGGAGGGAACCTCGAAGGCATCTTGGATCGGGAGCAGTATCAGGGTGATGATGCCGATAACCACCACCTGAGCCACACCGAGAACGCCGATTCCGAGAACTTTGCCGGCGAGCAGCTGATGCGGGCGCAGCGTTCCGAGGACGACCTCGACTACCCGGTTGGTCTTCTCCTCGATTACGCCAATCAGGATCCACGAGCCGTAGGTCACGATCGACATGAAGAGCACGACTGTGACGAAGAAGGCGAAGACTCGGTTGCTCTCGTTGCTCTCTTCCGATTCGGGGACGATTGACTCGATCTCATAGCCCCCGGTGAGCAGATCACTGATCTCGTTCACATCGATACCCAGTTCGTCGGCCCGGTCCGCCATGCTGATTCCGGCCAAACCTGCGAGCACCGCGGACTGCACCCGGTTCTCCGTATCGCTTCCGACGAGTATCTGGCCGTCCGCATCCACGGCGATCTCGACTTCGCCCTCCTCGAGTGCCGCCTCTGCGTCTGATCGCAAGGCATATTGAGATACCTCCACGGTTGCGGCATTCCCCGACGCAGTCTCTACTGCCATGGCAAACCCGGCCGGTACCTCACCAACAAACCCGACCTCCCAACGGGGGGCTTCGTCGTCGAAGAAGATCGCCGGCACCACGATCAATGCGACGACGAACAGAACCGTGATGCCCGTCGACAGCTGAAACGCGCGACTGGTTACCCGTTCCTTGAAGTCGCGGGCAGCGACGAGGAGTATCGAGCGGCGGGGGTTCATCGCTCCACCACCTCGCGGAAGACCTCAGACAGATTGGGTGGCGTGTAGGCGAACTGGCGAACCTTGCCCAACTCACTGGCACGATGGATCAGTGGTTCGAGTGGGGTGGTGTCATCCACACGCAGACGGAGACGGCCGTCTCCGGACGAAATGACCTCGAACTCGCCAAACGACCGCGCCAGATCGTTGCGGTTTCCCGCCATTTCGATGTCGAGATAGCGGTGGCTGGAGCGAGCACGGAGCTCTCTGATTGCCCCGTTGAGCACGACTTTGCCGGCGGCGATGATCACCACGTCCTCGCACAAGTCCTCCACGAGGTCGAGCTGATGGCTGGAGAACACCACGGCGGCGCCACGTGCGGTTCGCTCCAGCAAGATGGCCATCATGTCCTCAACCCCGATCGGATCCAGGCCGGAGAATGGCTCGTCGAGTATGAGGAGCTCCGGATCATGGATCAGCGCGGCGGCGAGCTGGACCCGCTGCTGGTTGCCGTGGGACAACTGCTCCAGTCGACTGTCGGCACGATCGGTCAAGCCGAGACGGTCGAGCCAATCGCCCGCAGCAGTCTTTGCGTGGTCCCGGCTCATACCGTGCAATCGCCCGAAGTAGGTGAGTTGGGCAGCCACCTTCATCCGCGGGTAGAGCCCCCGCTGTTCGGGCATATAGCCGAAGCGAAGTCTCGTTTCGGCGTCGATTTCGCTTCCGTTCCACCGCACCGTGCCCCGATCGGGTTGAACCAGCGAGAACACAGATCGCATGGTCGTTGTCTTCCCCGAGCCGTTGGGGCCGAGGAAGCCGAGCAGCTGGCCGCGGGTAACCCGGAACGAGCACCCGTCGAGGGCGATAACGTCGCCATATGCCTTGTGGAGCTGGTCGATTTCGAGCACGAGGTCACCGTCGTTGCGAAGGGCCGATGGTAGCGAGGCCGGTGAGAAGCGAAGCCACGGTACTGTCGCACCGAAGCGGCCGGCACGCTACCGGGTGCCGGCCGCCTGGCCGCAACTCACTGGATCAGACGTTGGCCATAGCTGAGATGACCGACTCCACAGCCGCCTTGCCGTCGGAGAACAGCATCATGGTGTTGTCCAGGTAGAACAGCGGATTGTCGATGCCGGCGAAACCGGGGGACAGGCTGCGTTTGATCACGACGACTGTGGATGCGTAATCCACATCCAGGATCGGCATCCCGTAGATCGGGCTGGTCTCATCCGCCCGAGCCGACGGGTTGACCACGTCGTTGGCGCCGATGACCAGCACGACATCGGTTTGCCCGAAGCGTGGGTTGGACTGATCGAGATCGAGCAGCTGGTCATATGGGACATCGGCCTCAGCAAGCAGGACGTTCATATGGCCCGGCATCCGACCCGCCACAGGGTGGATGGCGTAAGTGACGTTGATCCCCTTGTCCTCGAGTATGTTCGCCAGGTCTCGCACGGCATGCTGCGCCTGGGCGACGGCGAGCCCGTAGCCGGGCACGACCATGACGTTCTCGGCGTAGGTCAGAGCAATGGCGACATCGTCGGGGGTAGCACTCTTGACCGGCTTGTCGCCAATGGGGCCGCCGCTCGACGTTGTGGCTCCAAATCCCGAGAACAGGACGTTGGCAATGGAGCGGTTCATTGCGTCGGCCATCAGCAGCGTCAGGATCATGCCGGCAGCTCCGACGAGCGCACCACCGATGATCAGTGCCGAGTTACTTATGACAAACCCGGCCATGGCCGCCGCAACACCTGAGAAGGAGTTGAGCAGCGAGATGACAACCGGCATGTCGGCGCCACCGATCGGAATGACCGCGAGGACGCCGAGAACCAGGGCGATGGCAACAACGATCCAATAGGCGAAGGCCTCTTCTGCTGCGATCGCCCACACGCTGACGCCTATGGCGCCGAGGGCGAGCAGTGCATTGATGGACTTCCCCGCGGGAAGCAGTATCGGCCTACCCGGCAGCGAGCCGTTCAGCTTGCCGAAGGCGACAAAGCTGCCCGAGAAGGTGATCGACCCGATGAGCAGCGACAGAGCGACAACTACGCCGGTCTCGACGCTGAACGCAGCGTCGTTGCGTTCGATCTCGGCGAGGGCCACCAGAGCCGAAGCAACGCCGCCAAAGCCGTTGAAGGCAGCGACGAGCTCAGGCATGGAAGTCATCTTCACCTTCAAGGCGAGGAGGGCTCCAACGCCGCCGCCGACCACCAGCCCGGCGATCACTGTGGCCCAGCTGGTGATGTCGTTGGCGATCAGGGTCACCACGATGGCAATGAGCATGCCGCCTGAGGCCAGCATGTTGCCTCGCCGGGCCGTCCGGGGGCTCGACAGCTGCTTCAGACCCAGGATGAACAAGACTGCCGAAGCCAGGTAGAGGAGCAAGGTCAAGGTGCCCTCATTGCTTTCTGCTTCAGCGGCAAAGAAGAGGAAGTCGGTCATGGTCAACCCCTCCCCGGCTTCTTTTTGAACATCTCGAGCATTCGATCGGTGACCAGGAAGCCGCCGACCACGTTGATGGTGGCCGCCGTTACCGCCAGGAAGCCGAGGATTGCGGCAAACGTGCCTTCCCCGACCCCGGCGGCAATCACTGCACCGACAATCGTGATGCCGGAAATGGCATTAGCCCCGGACATCAGAGGTGTGTGCAGCGTCGGCGGGACTTTCGAGATCACCTCGAGCCCGACGAAGGCCGCAAGCACGAACACCACGATGCCGCTGACGAAGGCCGCGCTCATTCGGTTTCTCCTTCTGCTTTTTCTCTCGGCTGCTCGGCGGCGTCTTCGGCCATCTCTGCAACCGTCTCCTCAGGCGCATTCTCAACGGGCTCTGGTGTCTGGTCGGCGAGGCCGAGCAACTGCCGGCTCCGCGGATGGTGCACCTCGCCGTTGTGCGTGATCGTGGTCCCGCCGATGATCTCGTCGGCGAGGTCGACTATCACGCCGTCCTCCTCAGAGCGCACACGTTCGAGCAGCGCTACCAGGTTCCTGGCATACATCCGGCTCGAGTCGTGGGGGATCTCCGCCGGCAGGTTGGTCGGGCCGTAGATATGGACGCCGTCGACATTGACCATCTCATCGGGGCGGGACGCGGCAACATTGCCGCCGGAACCGGCGGCCATATCAACGATCACCGAACCAGGCTTCATCTGGGCCACCATCTCGTCGGTGACGAGCAGCGGAGCGGGGCGGCCGGGGATTTGCGCCGTCGTTATCACCAGATCAGCTTCCGCCACATACGGAGTCAGTGCCTCGTGCTGTCTCGCCTGGGTGTCCTCACCGACCTCTTTGGCGTAGCCACCCTCGTCCATCTCTTCGGTTGGGGCGGCAACGAATTTGGCGCCGAGGCTCTCGACCTGCTCGGCCGTCTCGGGGCGGATGTCGTAGGCATGAACGACCGCACCGAGGCGGCGGGCGGTGGCGATGGCCTGGAGACCGGCAACGCCGACGCCCAGGATCAACGCCCGTGACGGGGGAATCGTGCCCGCTGCGGTCACCATCATCGGCAGTAGCTTCGGTGACGAGTTGGCGGCCAGCAGGGCGGCGGCGTAGCCACCGATGTTTGCCTGCGACGACAGAGCATCCATGCTTTGGGCGAGGGTGGTCCGGGGGATGGCCTCCACAGCGAGAGCGGTGACACCCTGCTCGGCCAGCTTGGCGATCAGGTCCGCATCGATGAAGGGATCGAGAAACCCGACCAGGATGGCGCCTGATTTCAGATCGGTGAGGTCCGCGGGGGGATTGACACACAACACGATGTCCGCACCGCGGGCGGTTGTGCCGTCCACGATGTTGGCCCCGGCCTCAGTGAAGAGACGATCGGGAAAGCCGGCAGCGTCGCCCGCTCCACTTTCCACGTCTACTTGCCAGCCCCATGTGATGAACGTGGCGGCGGTTTGTGGTGTTGCGGCCACACGATGCTCGCCAGGGGCGCGTTCAGAGAGAATGCCGACTTGCATGCCGAGGACGCTAATCGATTGCCGGTTGGGGAGCGACCCAGGGCGCTTCGCTCCCGGTGTGCAGAATTGGGGGCGGCGACCACGAGGAAGACCCGTGAGGGGGTAAAGACAGAAGATCCCCTCGCAGCCACCGCAACCGGCCGCCGGAATGGTATGCGCCAACGGCCGATCGGCATTTGGACCCACTGTGCCGGGAGGAGTTCCGTGGTTTCTCTGCATATCTGCATAGCGCTAGATTCGCCGAGAACCTCCGGCGGTTTGATGGGTCTAAGCGAGCAAAACACCACATATGCGGCGCTGTCCGATATCGACCTGGTAGCTGCGGCCATCGACGATCTCGATGCATTTGGGGAGTTGATTCGACGCCATCAGGACTTTGTCTACGGCGCCGCGCTGCGAATCGTCAGGAACCCGGTCATGGCTCAAGATATCGCTCAGGAGGCTTTCGTCCGAGCGCACCGTGCCCTGCCCGGATTCCGCGGTCAGGCTCAGGTTCGATCCTGGCTGTACCGGATCGCCACCAATCTGGCGCTGAACGCGGTGCAGCGGCGACGTGAGTACCCGGCCGAGACGCTGCCCGAGCAACCAGCTCGCTACGACCCGGCCTCAGATGCCGTGAACCGGGCACTCCGCGAAGACCTGGCAGCGGCGATCGGGGACTTGCCGGAGAAACTCAAGAAACCGCTGGTCTTGCGGGAGTACGAGGGAATGAGCTATCGGGACATCGCAGATGCGCTGGATCTGCCGATCAACACGGTGCGCACGAGGATATTGCGGGCCCGCCGGGCGTTGCGGGAGAGGCTGGAGGAATGGCGATGAGGGATTGTCATACCACCGACGAGCGCCTCTTTGCATTTGTTGACGGGATCGAGCCGGACCTCGAAACCCACGTTGCCGACTGCGATGAGTGCCAGGAGTTCCTGGCAGAGCTGTGGATAGGCGAGCTACAAACGGATCTGACGAAGCCGGTACTGCGTCAGATTCGATTCGACGAGTTCCTCCGCGAAATAGGTCAGCTGGCAGCAGACGTAATCGGCGCGCTTGGCAAGGCCCTGGTTGAGTACGGTCCTGGAGCGGACCTCGACACAGATGATGACGCTCACAAGAGCGACGAGGAGTAGTGATGGATCCTGAGCTCGAACGACGATTGATCGCCCTGGCCGTTGTGCTCGGCCTCACGTTGGTTGTGTGGCTGGTCGGCCGGATTGCTGCCAAGCGGTTTGCCGGGCGATTCTCGGAGCTGGTTGGTCAGCTCATACCCGTCCTGCTGGCTGCGATTGCGGTTATCGGGATCCTCGTCATCATCGATCCCGATCAGGCAGACCGGTTGTCGGACTCGGCGATCGGGTCGGTCCCCCGCGTGGTGATTGCGGTCATCGTCGTCATTGTTGCCCGCGCCCTGGGTCGCATCGTCGGCCTCTTTGCCGAGACGGCACTGCGCCCGGTGTCGGCCACGCTGGCGGGCCGGGCACGACTGGTGATATCGAGCGTGATTCTGGGCGTCGGTCTCATCATCGCGCTGCAGCAGGTGGGCATCTCCACGGACATCATCCTGATCCTGGTTGCGGCGATGGCATTCGGCGGAGCGCTGGCTCTGGCGCTCGGCGCCGGGCTTGGCTCTGTGCCACTGGCCAAGCAGGTCGCAGCCGGGCGGCATGTTGCCAACCGCTACAACCCGGGGGAGCGGGTGCGGGTCGGCGATGCGGAAGGCACAATCTCTGAGATCGGGCTGGCCACCACCAGGATCCAGGTAGGCGAAGGCCGGTTTGTCGATGTCCCCAACGTCGAATTCATCGACGGCGCCATCGAGGTCGACCAGCGCTAGAAACCGGTTCCATCTTCGTTTTGGCGGATCTGAGGCCCGTATCTGGCCTGGTGTCAGCAACAACCGATGATCAGCCGGCGACCAGCTCGCCGATCAGCTCTCGGGCGGTGGTGACGATCTGGTTGACCTTGGCCAGCTCGGTTCGAGGCACGGGCTGCAGCGGCTTGCGGGGGATCCCGGTCCACAGCCCGGCTGCCCCGGCGGCGGCCTTAGTTCCGACCACGCCGTAGGCCTCGATCTTCCGCACCGTAGCCGTGAGTTGAGTCTGCAGCGGCTCAGCGCGCGAAACCGATTGCAGTGCGGTGCGGATCACCAGGTCCACCAACTCGGGTATGTAGTTCGAAGATGCGGTGATCGCCCCGACGGCGCCCCCTGCAATGGCCTGTGTGAGCGTGCTACTCGATCCTGAGTAGACGAGGAAGCCGTCGACTGATGCCTCTACTACGTGCTTGGTGTGCAAGGGACGCCCGGCACTGTCCTTGAGACCGATGATGTTGGGGTGCTCTGACAGCACCGCCGCCGATTCCGTGGGCAGGTCGTACCCGGTTACTTCCGGCACCGAGTACATGAAGACCGGGAGAGCGGCCCGTTCGGCGACGGCTTCGTAGAAACGACCGACTGCTTCGTGGTTGCCTCGGGCCAGCGCTGTGGGCGTGACAACCAGGGCTGCGTCGGCGCCGACGGCAGCTATCTCATCAACCTGCATTATCGCCTGGCGTACCGACTGTGCCTGGACGCCGCACACTAGAAAGGGCGTATCCCCGAGAGCAGTGCGCGCCTCACTGACGAGTTGTCCTCGCTCCCCGGGCTCGAGGTACGGTCCCTCTCCGGTGGATCCACCCAAGACGAAGCCATTGATCCCGCGCGAAGTCTGCAGCTGAAGATTGTGGTGGTGAGCCTCAAAGATGATGTCCCCACTGTCATCAAACGGGGTGATCAGCGCTGACATGAGATTGGGAGGCGTGCGCACGAGGCCTTCTTTCGTCTACCGGTTACAGCGTAGTGCTACCCGGGACCATTCCGGCTGGGACCGGTGCTCAAGGCAGGTCAGGCACCTGCTCTCCGTACAGCCACTCGTCGAACAGATCCGTCAGATCGGTACCGGAGATTGACTCGGCGAGATCGATGAACTCGTCGGTGGTTGCGTTGCCGAAGCGATACTTGTCGGCGTACCTCAGAAGAATCTCGAAGAACACCTCGTCACCCACCGTCGTACGGAGGGCATGAAGCACGAGGCC
>JASJDZ010000069.1 GCA_030065575.1 Acidimicrobiia bacterium | reverse complement strand
CGCATCCGACCCCCCCTACCCCCGACCTACGGTCGGCGGTACCTTCCCCCCACTGCGTGGGGGGCCTGACAGCCTGAATCGAAGTGCGCGGCATAGCCATCAGCTCACACCCTTCGCAGACCCATACGGGCCAAACGCCGGGACCGGGAGAACGGCGCCCTCGATCTCTCGCACACCCCAATCAAACGACTTCCGGCTTCCGAACAACTGCTGCATCTCTTCGGTGCTGACCACGTCGGGGCCACCGTCACGCAGCCACCTGACCAGCTCCCGGGCCTTGTCGGGGGTGACGCCCTCGACCATCTCGTAGTTGACCAGCACCACCGGAGCTCCGCCGCAAGCGCCATTGCATTCGACATGCTCGACGGTGAACTTGCGATCGTCGCCGGTCTCGCCATCGGGCACACCGGTCTCGTCCGCAACGGCGGCAAGCACATCATCTGCTCCGAGCAGGAAGCAGGAAATCGAGGTACAGACGGAGATGAGGTACTCCCCCAACTCCTCTCGTTTGTACATGGAGTAGAAGCTCGCCACCGCTTGCACTTGCGCTCCGGTCATACCGGTGAGCGCAGCCACCACTTTCATCCCCTCGGCAGTCACGTAGCCGTTCTCGATCATCGAAACGTACAGCAGCGGCATCACAGCGGACCGCTTGTCCGGGTACCGGCCGAGGATCTCGCTCGCCAGGGTCTGCGAATCAGTGCTCCAGCCCTGGATGGCTTCGAGTTCCTCGGCGGTGAAGGTGACCGGGTTCATCGATCGACGTCTCCCAGCACAGGGTCGGCAGATGCGATCGTGGCGACGATGTCGGCAACCAACGAGTCGGTCATCATGGTGGGCAGAGCCTGAACGTGGTTGAAGGATGGAGTGCGGGCGTGCAGACGCCACGGCTTCTCCCGCCCGTCGGAGACGACATACATGCCCAGCTCTCCCCGGGGGGATTCCACAGCGGCGTAGCTCTCGCCAGCCGGTACCTTGAAGCCGCTGGTAAACAGCTTGAAGTGGTGGATGAGTGCTTCCATCGACTCGTCAATGCGCTTGCGCGGAGGCGGGGTCACCTTGCGGTCGGTCGTCCGATAGTCGCCGCCGGGGATCGTCTCGAGCACCTGCTTGACGATGCCGAGCGACTGCTTGATCTCCTCCATCCTGACCAGGTACCGATCCCACACGTCGCCGTGCTTGCCGACGGGAACATCGAAGTCATACTTGTCGATGCCGCTGTACGGAAAGGCCTTGCGCAGGTCCCAGTTGATACCGGAGGCCCGGGCGATCGGCCCGGAGACGCCGAGAGCCTTGCACTCCTCCGGCGTGATGACGCCAACACCCATGGTTCGGTCGCGGAAGATCGGGTTGCCGTTGAATAGCTCCTCATACTCGGAGACCCCCTGCGGCACCTTCTGCAGGATGGCCTCGATGTCCTCTTCCCACCCATCGGGCAGATCGGCGGCAACTCCTCCCGGGCGGATGAAGTTGTGGTTCATGCGCAGCCCGGTGACCTTCTCGAAGAACTGGAGGATGTACTCACGGTCGCGCAGGCCGAAGATGAGCATGGAAACAGCACCGAGGTCGGTGCCCTGGGTGGCACACCAAACGAGGTGACTCGAGACGCGGTTCAGCTCGGTGAGCAGAACCCGAATTGCCTGTCCACGCTCGGGGATCTCGACGCCGAGGAGAGATTCGACTGCAAGCGAGAACGCCAGCTCCATGTGCATTGGGGACAGGTAGTCCATGCGGGTGACGTTGGTGGAGCCCTGCATATAGGTGAGGGTCTCGGCAGTCTTCTCCATCCCCGTGTGCAGGTAGCCGATGATCGGCTTGACCCGGCGAATCGTTTCGCCATCGAGTTCGAGGTGAAGACGCAACACACCGTGAGTCGATGGATGCTGCGGGCCCATGTTGAGGATCTGCAGCTCGTCGTCGTCCGCGACATCGTCGAAGATGAAATCGTCCTCGACAACCGTGCCGCGGGTCAACTCGGGAGCACTCTCGTCCTCGGCTGCGAGGATCTCCTGGGCGCCTTCATCGGTGTAGCTCCGCATCCACGCCGGTTCTTCCGTCCCGGCGACCCACATGTCATGGACTTCTCGCTTGCGGTCGGCGGTCTCCGACGAGGTGGATTCGGCCTCAGCGGGAGCCTCGGTGGTCGGAGCTTCGAGATCTCCGGTAACGACGTTTGGTGTATCGCTCATTGTGCTTTCGGCGACTCCTTGAACCGGACGGGTACCGAACCAACGGAATAGTTCTTGCGCAGCGGGTGTCCCTCCCAATCGTCCGGCATGAGAATCCGGGTGAGATCGGGGTGCCCATCGAAGACAATGCCGAAGAGGTCGTAGACCTCGCGCTCGTAGAAATTGGCGCCGGGAAACACCGAGGTGATCGAGGACAGCACCGGCTCGGTCCCGGAGACTCCAACGCGGATGCGCAGGCGGCGGACGTGCTCGTGAGAAAGCAGGTTGGTCACGACTTCGTATCGCGGATTGCTGCGCAAGTAATCGACCCCACAGAGATCGACGAAGACGTCAAAACCTGCGGTGCGGGCGGCAGCGACGAAATCGACGTATCGGTCGGCCGGAACGTGAGCGACGTCCTGCTGTGACTCGAGCACCTGCTCGAACTCCACCTCGGGGAAGGCCTTCGCCAGGGGTGCAAACACGTCTGTCACTGGGCCGTCCGTCATCGCACTATCCGTCATCGGACTATCCGTCATCGGACTATCTGTCATCGGACTATCTCCCCCGACATGACCTTGTCCTGCAAGGTGAGAATGCCGTGAATCAACGACTGCGGGCCCGGCGGGCAGCCTGGTACGTACACATCGACCGGGACGACCTCATCGACTCCCTGGACGAGGGCGTAGTTGTTGAACATCCCCCCGGTGGAAGCGCAAGCACCCATCGAGATAACCCATTTCGGCTCCGACATCTGGTCGTAGACCTGGCGAAGCACAGGAGCCATCTTCTGCGAGACCCGGCCGGCGACGATCATCAGGTCGGCCTGACGCGGAGAGGCGCGGAACACCTCCATGCCGAACCGGGCCAGATCATTGTGAGCAGCCCCGGTCGCCATCATCTCGATTGCGCAGCACGCCAGACCGAACGTGGCGGCCCACATCGAGCGAGTCCGCGTCCAGTTGATTGCCGCGTCGTAAGTGGTGAGCAGGAACCCCGATGGGCCGGAGCGGTGGGCCATCAGGCAGCTTCCTCGTTGGAATCGGCGACGACCGTCTCGATCGGGGCAACCACCCGCCGGTAACGCTCCCGATGCGCAACGTTCCAGTCGAGAGCCCCGCGCTTCCAAACGTAGACGAGGGTTTCAATCACGAGCAGGACGAAGATCCCCATGGCAGCGATTCCGGCCCAGCCGAACTCCTGCCAACGCACAGCCCAGGCGAATAGGAAGATGATCTCGACATCGAAGATCACAAAGAGCATCGCAACCAGGTAGAACTTCACCGGGAAACGCTGGGCCGGTTCCTGCAGTGGGACGATTCCGCACTCGTACGGAGCCAGTTTCTCCGGGGTTGGCTTCTTGGGAGCCAGCAGCCGGGAGAGAGTGAGGCTCACTGTGGCAAACCCGACCGCCAGGATGAAGGCGAGGGCGATCGGCAGATATGCGGACAGCGTCATCGGACTAGGTGCTCCTTCCGGGAAGGAAGACTAGGAATCTCGTCGTATGCATTCAAAGCCATCTGTACCTCGTCAGACTAAATGTGCACGTCCCCATAATGTGACGGACGGTCGGCTACTGTCGATTCTTGCCAGACCGGGTCTATCGATACAATCCGTGGCGTGTCCGCCGGCCGCGTTCTCAGGTTGATTGCCCTAGTCATCGCAGTCATCTGTGTCGCTACTACGAGCTCACCCGGCGAGGCCCAAGAGAGCACTGGCCGCTTGAACGTTTGGGCATACGACGGGTTCAGCGGCAAGCGAATCGGCAGCCCTTGCGTGACCGTGACACTGCCAGGAGACACGACGCCCATCGAGCCGGTGGATGGGCGATACCCGGTCGGCACCTATGACGTCCTGGTCGAGGATTGCGAAGGGATCTACCAGCCGGTGCTGTGGGAATCGGTTGACATCGGGCCGTGGGATGCAATCGACGGCACGCCGGTCCTCACCACATTCCTAGCCATCGAGGATCGCGCGGCCATCTCCGGTCGAGTGAGCGATGCTTACAGCGGCTACCCGTTGAAGGGAATCAACGTCCGGCTATACGCACTCGACGGGACTCCGCTCGACTACGTCGCTACCGACAAATTCGGTATCTATCAGCTGTTCGCCGAGCCCGATGTGCCGGTACTGGTGAGGATCAATGGCTACGGCAACACCCACTATCAGAACCAGTGGTATCCCTACTCGAAGCTACGCGACGAAGCGATCCCGGTGACCCCCAGATTGGGAACGCACGTCGTAGCCAACGGTGCCCTGGAGGTGAATGGCGGTTTCGTGGGAAGGATCGTCGACACGGATGATCCCCGTGCCGGTATTCCGGACTGCCTGGTTCGAGCGTGGTCCGGGGGCGCCCGGGGGTACTCGTACTCGCGGAACGACGGGAGTTTCACCGTCGATCAGAGGGGCCCGAGTGTGACCCTCGAAGTGCAGTGCGAGGGGAACGAAGGTGGGCTTCTCGCCGATCCCGATAGGCCATCAACTCCGTTGACCTGGAACGTGACCTCAGGTGATTCGGTCGACGTTGGCTGGATCGCTATGGATCGAGAGCCGACAGTATCGGGTCGGGTGGTCGACGGGAATGGATATCCGGTAGACGGAGCAGAGATCAGATTCCTCGGCGAGTCGCAGCCCTTCGACGAGTACGCAACCGTTGGCTACACGGACGCAATGGGGTATTACGTCACCAACGAGCCGTTGGATGGCTCCCATACCGCTTTCGTTCAGTTCTTCGCGGAACAGAACGGGCTGACCCGCGCCGACCACTTCAACCCAACCTGGCTGGGAGGCTCTCGAAGTCGCGAGAACGCGGTCTATCTGGATTATGACGGAGACAACCGCGGGGGCGTTGACATCAGAGTTGAGCGAGGCGAGACCTACCGAAACCATCCGCCGGACTTCGATCGCAACGGCCCACAGTGGCTGACCACCGACGTGGAGCGCGACGGCGCAACAACCTATGAACCGTTGGAGGTGGCCGCATATGTCGATGGTCCGTTCGCAGCCAACGTTGGAACCTTCTTCGACCCGATCTCATCCCACCCCGGATTCACGAGCGCAGGCTTCTCTGCAACAGTGACCCACCACCCATTGCCCGGATCCGATGCCCTCACTGTGGAGTTCAGATACGAGCCCAGCTTGCTGCCCGCTCCAATCGACGACCTTCAGATGGTTTGGAACGGGCGCATGCTGCGATCCTGCTCGCTGGTGGCGGCGCCGTGTGAGACCTCGCGCTCGACCGACAGCCGCGGCGATCACGTGATCACAGCAACCGTGCCATCAGGAGGAGTTGCCTCGCTCCTCTGGGGTCCCCGGTTCCTCGACACCGGCGTTTCCATCTTCCTTGCCGACATCGAGTGGCTTGCAGACGAGGGTGTCACCAAGGGCTGCTCACCTCCGATCAACGACTTCTACTGCCCCAAGGATCAGGTCACCCGGGGCCAGATGGCGGCCTTCCTCGTTCGTTTTCTCGGACTCACCGATCGCGGCGAAACAGACTTCGCCGACGACGATGGATCCGTCTTTGAAGCCGACATCGAGAAGCTGGCAGCTGCCGGCATCACAAGGGGATGCAACCCACCTACCAACGACAGGTTCTGCCCCAACGACCCCGTTACTCGCGGACAGATGGCGGCGTTCCTGACCCGAGCTCTCGAGCTCCCCGCGGCGACGGGCATCGACTTCACCGATGACGACGGGTCCATCTTCGAGGATGCAATCGAACGACTCGCCGCGGCTGGAATCACGAGGGGCTGCAACCCCCCGGCTAACGACAGGTTCTGCCCGACCGCGACGGTGACTAGGGAGCAGATGGCCGCTTTCCTGCACCGGGCCGGCGAGCTGCGCCCCTAGCCCCATCAATCGGGTGGACTCGATCGGCAGCACCATCTTGTACGCTGCAACGGTCGATGATTTGGCGCGATTTCGTGGGAGCAGGCAATGGCTGCTGACATCACAGCCAATCTGAGCAACTGGGCTGTCCTTGTCACCGGCGGGTCCCGAGGGATAGGAGTGGCGACCGCCGTTGCGTCCGCCACGGCCGGCGGCGAGGTATTCGAAGCACGAGGGTGAAATGGCAAGACACACAAGACTCGAAGTACTGAACGCCATGGTCAAGACCGGGCTCGTCCCCGTGTTTCACCACGGCGATTTGGCAACCGCACGGTCGATCGTCGATGCCTTGAGCGGCGGCGGCGCCCACGTCATCGAGTTCACCAACCGGGATGATCATGCCTTTGAGGTCTTCTCCGAACTCGAGCACCTCTGTGCCGCCGAGTATCCCCATGTGATTCTCGGTGCCGGCACAGTCGTCGACGAGGCAACCGCCGCCACGTACCTCAACCTGGGAGCGAGCTTCATTGTCGGTCCCTCCATCGACGAAGGCGTGGCCAGGGTATGCAATCGCCGCAAGGTCGCCTATGTCCCGGGGACGGCAACTCCGACTGAGATCGCCCGTGCCCACGAGTTGGGGAGCGAGATCGTCAAAGTCTTCCCCGGCGGCCAGGTTGGAGGGCCCGGCTACATCAAGGCCGTCCTCGGGCCTATCCCCTGGGCATCGCTGATGCCGACGGGAGGCGTAGACACGAGCGAAGAGTCACTATCGGCATGGTTCGACGCGGGAGTTACCTGCGTCGGTATCGGGTCGAAGTTGGTGAGCAAGGACTTGGTTGCGCAACGCAATTGGGAGGTCCTGCGCCAACGCACCGCGGACGCCGTCGCCACGATTGCTCGGATCCGCTGACAGGGACGGACGATCGGGCACTCCCCCGCTGGGGCGATTCGATCCCTACCATCGAGCAGGTCCATGGGAGCTGCGATGCCCGACCAACCGACGACTTCGATGCGCTCGTTCGTCATCGTTTGGCTCGGTCAATTGGTTTCGATCACAGGAACCACCCTGACCGCGTTCGGCCTTCAGTTCTTCATCTATACGGAGACTGGGTCAGTGACTCGGGTCGCCCTGGTTGCCCTGGCGTATGCGCTGCCGGCAGTGGCGCTGGCCCCCATTGCAGGATCGATTGCCGACCGCGCCGATCGTCGCACGGTGATGCTGCTTTCGGACGTGGCCGCCGGGGCGGCAACTGCGAGCCTGCTGTGGGCGCTCTCGTTTGACTCCCTCCCTTTCGGCTTCATTCTGGCGGCAACCGCAATCAGCTCAGCGGCCAACGCCTTCCAGGATCCCGCCTGGCTGGCGTCGATCCCGGTCCTGGTTCCGCGGAGTCAGCTGGGCCGGGCCAATGGAATGGTGCAGCTGAACCAGGGGGTGGCGATTGTGGCGGCCCCGTTGCTGGCCGGCGCCCTGCTCGCCGCCGGAGGGCTGCGGGCCGTCCTCCTGCTAGACCTCCTCACCTTCGGAGTCGGCGTGCTCACACTCGCCTCGGTGCGTTTCCCGCCCTACGCGAGGGACGAAACGCCCGATCGCTCAGTTCGCAGTGACTCCGGGTTTGCCTGGCGGTACTTGCTCGAGCGACCGGGGCTCTTCTGGCTGCTGTGGATCTACAGCGGAGTCAACTTCATGATGTCGATGACCAACGTCCTGCTGATCCCACTGGTGTTGTCGTTCTCCACCGAGACTGCGCTCGGCGCCATCCTGTCCCTGGGCGGGATCGGAGCCATCGTCGGCAGCGTGGTGGTGAGCACCTACGGGGAGCCAAAGCACCTGGTCCGGACGATCATGCTGGGCATCGGGGTCTCAGGTCTGCTCACCGCCATCGCCGGCGTGAACGCATCGATACTCGTGATCGCGGTGCCCACCGTCCTGCTGCTCCTACTTAACCCCATCGTCAACGGTGCCAGCCAGGTCGTATGGCAGACCAAGGTGGCAGAGGGGGCCCAGGGCCGAGTGTTCTCGCTCCGGAGAATGATCGCTCAGGCCATCTCGCCGATTGCCATCCTTCTGGCCGGACCCCTCGCCGACAACCTATTTGAGCCGGCCTTCGCGTCGGGTGGAGGACTCGCAAGCTCGGTCGGCGAGATCATCGGGACGGGGCCAGGACGCGGCATCGGGTTCCTCTTCATCCTGGGTGGCATCGGCATCGCTGTTCTTGCGGTGATCGGGTGGACACAACCCCGCGTTCGCAACATCGAAACAGAGCTACCCGATCTGGCCGGACGTGACTAGCTCCGCCAGAGAGACAGCGCCCCGTCGGCAACAAGCTGCACGGCGAGCGCGGCCAGGATGATTCCAAAGACGCGAGTGATCACGTTCACACCGGTCGCTCCGAGCACGTTCATCACCCCGGAGGCCAGCCGCAATGCCAGCCACGAGATGAAGAACACCAGAACGACCGTGGCGAAGAGGACAGCGAGGTAGTCCACACGTCCATCGGCGCGAGCGACAAAGACCAGGACGGTCGCAAAGGCGCCGGGCCCGGCAAGCAGCGGGATAGCAAGAGGGAAGACTGTGACGTCATCCGCAGTCTCCGCCTCTGTGCGCTCAGCCTCAGTTGCGCGCTCCCGGTGGGCGAGAATCATGTCGAACGCAAGCTTGAACAGCAGCACGCCGCCTGCGATGCGAAGCGCATCGATGCTCACTCCGAGATAGTCGAGCAGCGGTCGGCCACCGAGGCCGAACAGAATGATGATCAGAGCGGCAAGCAGGACGGCGTTGCGAGCAATACGCCGGCGGTCGTCGTCAGAGCGATTCGCCGTGATTCCGAGAAATAGCGGAGCTAGCCCCACGGGATCAACGATCACGAGGAACGACAGAAACGAAGCGACGGCAAACTCAAACATACGGCCGGGCACAGTAACTGATTCGGGGCAACCAGAATCCACCGCGCGACCCGGGTACGATCCAAGGGATGGCTTCCCCACCCCACATCGGCACATTGCGGGAGAAATCGCTGCATGCGTCGTTGAAGGAGTGGTGCGCAGAGCCCGGCGATCGCTTCGAGGTGAAGGTCGATCGCTATGTAATCGACGTCGTCCGCGACGATCTCCTCATTGAGATCCAAACTCGCGGCTTCTCATCGATGAAGAAGAAGCTGACGCGCTTGCTCGACCTCGGGTACCGGGTACGCATCATCCACCCGATACCCGCCACCAAGACCATCGTTCGGTTGGGTGAAGACGGCGAGATCCTCGGACGGCGGAGATCGCCCAAGCGGGGGTCGGCGCTCGACATCTTCGGTGAGTTGGTCAGCATTCCAATCCTGGCTGCCGATCCGAACCTGGAGATCGTCCTAGTCCTCACGGCGGAGGACGAGTACCGCAAGCAAGAGGAGAACCGGGCGTGGCGACGTCACGGCTGGGTGGTCCAGGAGCGTCGGTTGGTCGAAGTTCTCGACGTCGTCGCCATCGCCGATCCCGCCGATCTCCTCCCGTTGCTGCCGACCGATCTCCCCGAGCCGTTCACGACGGCCGACCTTGCCGCTGCGGCCGGTTGTCCGCGGCGAGTCGCCCAGCAGGCCGCGTACTGTCTTCGCAACATGGGCGTCGCCGCGATGGTGGGGAAGGACGGGAACGCCATCACCTATAGGCTGGCGGGATCGTAGGTGGCTGGACGCCTAGAGTCGCTCGCCGACCGGCGGAACCAGCGCTGACCCGGAATACAACGAAAGGGAACCATGAACGTGTTGTGGGGAATAGTG
>JASJDZ010000012.1 GCA_030065575.1 Acidimicrobiia bacterium | reverse complement strand
ACTCCCAAAACGACCTCGACGAAATGGCACGATCACTCAACAACAGACCAAGAGAAACACTCAACTGGGAAAACCCAGCACAACGACTAAACCAACTCGTCGCGACCAACCCTTGAAACCGCCGGGCCTGGTGTCCGCCAAAACGGGAAGGGCGGTTGTGTGTCAGACCCAAGGCCCATAGTGGTCCCATGACCAACAACGACTATCGACTTCTTGCGGAGCGGGCGTCTCGCCGATATGGGGTATTCACCCGTGGCGAGGCCATCGATTCGGGCATTTCGCCCACTACCTTGGATCGTTTCGCATGCGACGGCAGATTCCTGCGTGTCTGGCCCGGGGTATACACGATCGCCGGCAGTCCGGATTCGTTGCAGCAACGAATGGCGCTCGCTGTGCTGTCCATACCTGCGCTTGCAGCCTTGTCGCATGAAACGGCAGCCGAGGTATGGGGCCTAGCGAGCAGGGGTGTCCGTCGGATTCACGTTGTCACCACCAGATGGGATCGAGTTCGTCGCCCCGGTGTCGTTGTTCACGAATCGCGGGACTTGATTCCCGACGATGTCGTGGAGAAGATCGGGCTGCCCGTCACGACGCCCGCCCGCACCGTGGTTGATCTCGGAGCGACCAAGCCGTGGCTGGTCGAGGCCGCTCTGGAAACGGGGGTGCGCAAAGAGCTCCTGTCGCTACAGGATGTCGAGAGCTTCGTAGCTAGGGTCGGACGCCGAGGAAGGCGGGGAGTCGGAGCGGTTCGGCCCCTCCTCGAGGCCCGGAGACAGTGGGACGGCGTCACGGAGAGTGCACTCGAGGATCTATTCCTGAAGACAGTCGCCGAGTTGCATCTCCCAAAGCCAGCAACTCAATACGTCGTGAGGAACGATCACGACGAATTCGTCTGCCGCGCCGACTTCGCCTACCCCGAGGCGCGGGTTCTCATCGAACTCGACAGCGAGAGTCACCATCTGGATCGTCTCGCCTTTCGACGAGATCGGGCCAAACAGAACAGCGCTGTCGTCCTCGGTTGGACCGTACTCCGCTTCACATGGTGGGATCTGAAGCAAGACCCCTACTCCGTTGGCGCAAGGGTGAAGCAAGCCTTGGGGCATCACATGAACGCTATGCGTTGACCGAGATTCGGCTAGCTGGCTTGCACTTGCCTCGCAAAGTAAGAGTATTTAGCATTGTAGTATACTCAATAAAGGGGAATATGGGTGGATGCAGTGGTCACTATATGTGGCAGTACATACCAGCAGTAAGTAGCTTCACGATCAGGTTTTTGGCTAGGGGGAATGCGTGAATGACCTCGAGCGCCGGCTGGATCCAGCTCCACCGGTACAGGAAGCGCCAGGCCGAAGCCTGCTCAGCAGGCTGAGGCTCGGGCATCTCGTCATGATTCTTGCCGCCCTCTTCGCCCTCGTGCTCAACCTTGCCGTCCTGAGCGGCGAAGACAACACGGTCGAGATCGTGGTCGCTGGAGAGGACATCGCAGCAGGCACACGCATCACGACCGACCATCTCGAAACAGCGACTGTTCCCGCAAACGACCTGGTGACAGCCCGGTTTGTTGGCGCCGATGACGCACCAATGACCGTCGGCATGATGACAACCCGGCCGATCGACGCTGGAGTCCCCGTTCTCCAATCGGACCTGCTCCTGGTTCAGAACCCCGCAGGTCTTCGGGCGATGAGCGTTCCCATCGATCAAACCAGAGCCGTTGCCGGCCACATCGAGCGTGGTGACTCGGTCGATGTCGTGTTGGTTGCGGATGGGGTGGCGACCTACGTTGCCGTCGCCATTGAGGTGCTCGATGTACCGCCGAACGATGTCAATGCTCTCGGCGCCCGATCGGTCTACGCACCCACCGTCGCCGTCGATGCGACCCAGGCGCTGCGCATCGCTGCGGCGCTGGATGCGGGAGAGGTGCACCTTGTGCGATCCACCGGAGCCGGAGCACCTGCCATCTCCGAGGTCTCGGCTCTGGCCGACCCGCCGCAGGAAGCATCGGAATGATCCCGCGATCGGCTCGACGCCACGAGCCCTCGGTTGCGATCGGGTCATCGCAGCGACCCTGGGTGGCTGAGCTGATGAGCTTTGCGCAGGATCACGCCGGGATCCGGGTGGTTGGCACTGTCTTGTCTACCCGTGAGGCCTTAGATCTCGAATACGACATCCTCCTCATCGACGACACAACCTCCTACCTCACCAAACGGCTCATTGACCGGGTCAAGGCAAAGCGACGCATCGTCATCGGGGTCTATGAAGCGACTCGTGGTGAGGTCGGGCGTCAGAAGCTGGCCGACATGGGTGCCGACGGCGTCATCGACGCCGATGCTCCGGTCAAGGAATTCATGGCGAGAATCCGCTACGTCGCCGAGCAGCGGCTCGTTGATCGGGACTTCGCCGAGATAGTCGGGGACGAAGAGAGGCCCGGCGATCCAGCAGCAGAGAGCGTCGCGCCGGACGGGGAGCGATACCTCGGGCGCTCGGTGATTGTGGTCAGCGGCGCCGGCGGGGTAACCGAGATCACAGTCGGGCTCGGCGCGGCTATTCGACGGGCCCGGCGACCAGCGGTCGTTGTCGACTTAGACACTGTTGAGCCGACTCTGGCTCAACGGCTCGGCCTGGAGCTATCCCCCAATGTCCTGACCGGTATCGAGTCGCTGCGTCACGAAGGCGAAATTGGTGACGTCGCCCTGACTCATCAGAGCGGTCTGCAATGCGTACCGGGTTTGCCCAGCCCGCGTGAGTGGAACACCTGCGGCCCGGATGACGCCGTCGACCTAGTCAATGAGCTTGCAACTGCCTATGAGAACGTTGTGGTCAAGGCGGACCGGCAACTGGAGGACCTTGCTCCCTTTGGTGCTCAATCCGGGAGGTTCGAGATTGCGCGGCGACTCGTTGCCGAGGCGGATCAACTGGTAGTAGTCGGCGACCCTTCGCCGACGGGTGTGACCGCCCTACTCAGCTGGATTGGAGACGCCAGAGCATTGAGCGCGGCGCCAATTCATGTTGTCTTGAATCACTGCGGTCGAAGCCTCTACCAGCGGGGCGAGATTCGCGACGAGATCGGTAGGACGTTCCGCTCTGCTTCTGTCGTGTTCGTCCCTGAGGATCAACGGGTGCGGAAGGCGGCCTGGCAGGGTGAGGTGCCGGCGATCAGCAGGCTCCTGCGGGCACTGGAGCCGGTTGCCGTTCGTGTGGCCGGCCGGGTAGCGGCGGAGGCGGGGCGATGACAACTCGCGTGAGTGCATATGAGAGCCTGCGCGAGCGGGCTGCGGAACGTATCGAAGATCGCAAGCTCGACGCCGAGGCACATCCGGAGCAGGTTCGTGCGACTATCACCGAGGTAGTCGGCGAGTACCAGGCCACCTCCCATCGCGGGATCAACGAACCGCTGCGCGACCCAGACGACATGGAACAGCGCATCTGGCAAGCGGTCGCCGGTTTCGGCCCGCTCACGGAACTCCTCGCGGCCCCCCATGTCGAAGAGATCTTCATCGAAGGGCCGCGGATCTCGTACATCGACGACTCGGGACGGCTGCGTGCGCATGTCGTCTCAACCACCGAGGCCGAGCTGCGCCATGTCATCGACAGGCTTCTCGCCGGAACGAATCGCCGGCTCGATCGCGGCAACGCCATCGAGCAAGCGCATGTGCTCAACGGCACTGCGCGCTTGACCGCGGTTGTGCCCCCGGTGTCGTCCCGACTCTCTGCAACCTTGCGCAAGTACACGGTGGCCGAAGAAACCCTCGGATCCATGGTTGCGCTGGATTCACTGAGCCCTGCTGCTGCTGCCTTCCTTTGGGCAACCGCACAGGCGAACACCTCGATTCTGTATTCAGGAGCGACCGGCGCCGGGAAGACGACCCTGATGAGCGCGTGGCTGCGTGCGGTGCCCAGTGATCAGTGCATTCGGATCGTCGAGGAGGTGCGCGAGCTGCATATCCCACTCCCGCCGCACTCGAGCTACTACGAAGCCTCGCCGGTGAGTCTGCAAGGAGAGCGACGGTTCACCCTCCGTGATCTGGTCAAGGTCAGCCTGGCGCAGCGGGTCGACCTCCTTTGTGTCGGCGAGGTCCGCGGTGCTGAGGCCTTTGAGTTGACGAGAGCAGTCAACGCCGGGTGCGGGTTCGCATGCACCGTCCACGCCAACTCAGCCCGCGACGCACTGGCCGCCATCGTCAACGCAGCGATCATGGCGGGAGAGAACGTCACCGAGCAGGTCGTTCGGCGGGTCTTCGCCAACTCGATCGACTTCGTCGTTCACCTGGATCGTGACATGCGTCGCCAGGAGGACTCGGACCACGGGATCCGACGGCAAGTCTGCGAGATACTTGCCGTGACGCCGTCGTTGACCTCGGGAGACTTCACGACGGAGCCAATCTTCGTGAGATCGAATCTGGGTGAGCCCATCCGCTGGACCGGAGCGTATCCGCAACCCGATATCAGTGACCGGATCGATCGTGCCTTGCCATCACGAGCCAGTCTGCACGGGATCCTCAACGGTGCCTGGAGCCCCGAGCTATGAGGTTGCTCGCTGCGCTACTCACCGCCACTGCCGTCTATCTGGCGGTCGGCTTCGCTACCGGCAACGCTCCGGCTCTGGGAACGCCACGTCGGTCCCGATCACGGGTGGCGAAACAGCAACTGTGGCTGATCCAGGCAGGATCCGATCTCAGCCCGCGTCAGTTCGTGGCCGGGTCGGTCGTAGCGGGTTTGCTCGGCTTCGCAGCCCTATGGGTGATCGCAGGGACATGGTGGGTCGCACTCATCCCCGCCATAGCTGTTGCGTTTGTCCCATACGCCTACTTCTCGCGACACCGCACCCGACGAATGGCTGCGGTCCAGAAGGCGTGGCCAGATGGGCTGCGGGAGATCTTGGCCCATGTGAACTCCGGAGCGACGCTGCTGGTTGCAATCGAGGCGCTGGCGAGCCGGGGGCCAGAGGCCCTTCGGGACGCTTTCGAGCGATTCCCGGCACAGGCCAGGATGTTCGGAGTTGTGCCGGCACTCGAGATCGTGAAGGAGGAGTTGTCCGATCCCTCCTCGGACAAGGTCATCGAGGTGCTGATCCTGGCCAACCAGTTCGGCGGCAACAATCTGCAGCTGGTTTTGCGAGATCTCATCGAGGCGATGAGCGCCGACGAGTTGACGGCGGAGCAGATCAGGACTGCGGGATTTGAACAGCGACTCGAGGGCCTGGTTGTCGCTCTCGCCCCCTGGCTGATCCTCTTGTTCCTGGCGACTGTGCCTCCCACCTATCGGGACTTCTATCGAACGAGCACCGGCCGCTTTGTCGTCCTCGTGGCCGGGGTATGGGCGGGATTCGGTTGGGTCCTGATGCGGGTCCTCTCGCGACCTCCGGCGGAGATACGGGTGTTTGGTGCAGGATCGTCATCCGGATCGGGGCGGGCACGATGAGGCTGTCTCTGGTGGAACTATCCGCTGTGACGGCCTCGATGACCCTGGCGGCAGCAGTGTCGTGGTTCGCCGTCCGTCCCTACCGCAGCCTGGCTGGACGGCTTCGGCCCTACACGACGGTGGCCAGAGTTCGGCTCACCCGTCCTGCCGATGTTGGCGGTGCCGCGCTCGCCGGCCCAACGTTCGGTGACGAAACGATGAAGCGGCTGTTCGGGCCGATTTTCGAGCGAGTCATCGACGGATTCGGCCGTCTCATAGCCACATCGTCGGCCGATCGGCTTGCGCTCTTGCTCCGTCAAGCCGGTATCTACCCCCATCTGCCCGAGGCGGCCCGCGTGCAGGAGTACAGGGTTCGGTCCTTTCTTCGATCGGTTGCCATCGGAGGTGGCCTGGGGGCTCTCGGGCTTCTCATCTCGGGACCGCTGTACATGGTGGTGTTCGCCGTGCTCGGGTTCATGTACGGAGTGCTCGATGCCCGGGCCCGCATAGCAAAGGCAGTACAGGCTCGATGCGAACGCATCCGCGGGGAGCTCTACACCATCAACCAGCTGATAGCCCTGCGGACCCGAGTCGGCGGAGGTGTGGTCGACGCCATTCGCCACGTCGTGATTCGGGGGAATGGGGCACTCGTCGATGAGCTCGCCGAGGTCCTTCGTCTGCACGAAACCGGTGTACCCCTGTCCGACTCCCTGGAGCGAGCGGCAGTGCTGACCGCCGAACCTGAGGCTGCGCGTACCTACCTGGTGCTGGCCACCGCTCAGGAACGCGGTGCCGACCTCGGTGATGCACTGCTCGACCTGAGTCGTGATCTGCGGGCCGCACGACGCGAGGAGCTGCAACGAGAAGCTTCGAAGCGGAGGTTGCTGATGGTCATTCCGATCGTGGTGGTACTTGCTCCGATCGTTCTGCTCTTCATCGGCGGCCCAATTCCACAGATCATCTTCGGCGGTACCTGATTGAAACGGAGGAGAGAGTGAACATGATGGACGTCTATCTGCGACAAGCGATCTGTCGCCTGCGCGGCGACGAGGCCGGGGCCGTGGAGAGCGCGCAGATCTTCGCCTGGATCGTCGTCACGGTTATTGCCGTCATGGCGCTAGGGGCGATGATGCAAGCCCTCGGCGTCGATGTGATCAACTGGGTGAGGGCGCAGATCGGAATCTGAGCTCGATGCCCGTGGCACCTCGGTGGATACGAGAGCAGCGTGGCCTGACCTCGGTCGGGATAATGCTCGCCGTCGCCTTCACCTTGATTGTGGCCATGGCCGTCATCAATCTGCTCCTCTACCTCTACGGCCAAGGGGCCACGCGTGCCGCGATAGATGAGGGAGTGCGTGCCGGGTCTCGGGTAGCCGCCGGCGAAGCAGCGTGTTTGCAGCGCAGTCGGGAAGCGCTCCACGGTCTGATGCCGGGCCCGCTGAGTGACGGGGTGACGATCAACTGCCTGAGAGTCGGTGACGAACTGATCGCGGTCGCCGATGTCACTCTCGATAGCCCGCTCCCCGGGATCCCCAGCTGGTCATTTCAGATGCAGGCTCGCGCCGTGCAGGAGACGGGCGAGTGAATGCCCTAGCTCGGCTGCTTCGGGATGAGAACGGAGCGGCCTACGCCGCAGTCGAGATGATTCTCGTGCTCGGCCTGATCTTGCTGCCGCTGCTGGCCGGCATTGCCCAGGTGCCGCGCTGGGTTGATGCGGTATCCACTGCCGATCTGGCGGCACAGGAGGCGGCGCGAAGATATGTCCTGGCCGATTCTGCAGATGAAGGCGTTGCCGCCGCTGAGTCGGTCGTTGCCACGATCGTTGCGAATCGGGGGATGGATGTCGGTGACGTCGAGCAGCTTGTCATCGATGGCGTGCTCGCACGAGGGGAGACAGTCACCGTCACGGTGACCCTTCGTGTTCCGCCGGTTGTACTGCCTGGTCTCGGTGAGATCGGCGGGACGACCGGCCTTTCGCGTTCCGCCACAGAACGGGTCGACGACTACCGCCAGTTCGGGGCTCCCTGAGCGACCCCGCTTGTCTGGTTTTGGCGTATCTGAGGCCCATATACGGGCCTGGTGTCCGCCAAAACGGAGTAGGGACGTCGCCCGTCGGTTTTGGCGTATCTGTGTACCGCATACGAAACAGATCTACGCCAAAACGGATTGGGGGAGTCCCTCCACTGCGTCTTAGCGCATCCGGGTACCGCATTGGAAACGGATACACACCAGAACGGGTAGGGCGAGCGCGTCAATGCGGCCTGTCTCGCCGGTCTCGTCATCTCTACCGTGATATGCCGATAATATGAGCGCCCCATATTTAGATTTTGTGTAGTCGATCAGGCGAGGTGCCAACGCCTGATCGCCTCAGAAGGAGAAACCATGTCAGACCTCACGACCACCAGCCTTCCGGTGCTCCCGCTTCGCAGCGGCATCGTCTTTCCTCAAATGGTCATCACCGTCTCCATCGAGTCCGACACCGCAGCCAAGGCGCTGGCGGCGGCCGAATCGACCGGCGGGCGCCTGGTGCTCATACCCGTGATCGAAGGCGATTACTCACCGGTGGGCACGATCGCCGAGATTCAAGAAGTCTCGGATCGTGGCGGCACCTCCGCAATAATCAGCGGCTTGCAGCGCGCCCGGATCGGAGCTGGATCTGAAGGTAGTGACGAGGTGCTCTGGGTTCAGGTCGAACCTGTTCCGGAGAGGCTCGAATACTCCGAGACCACCAAGAAGAGGGCTGCCGAGCTCCGGGCCATTCTGGAAGAGATCCTCGAGCACCGCGGGATTGGTGGCAGCGCCGACCGCATTCTCTCCACCGACGATCCTGGCCAGCTTGCCGACCTCCTGGTCTACTCACCCGACCTCGAACTCGTCCGCAAGGCCCAACTCCTCGAGACCATCGACGTGGACGACCGCCTGGACCTGGCCCTCCGTTGGATGAACGAGGTTCTCGCCGGGTTGACCATTCGCCAGCGTGTCCGGGACGATGCCGCTGAGAGCATCGAGAAGAACCAACGGGAGTTCGTGCTCCGCCAGCAGATGAACGCCATCCGCAAGGAGCTGGGCGAGGACGAGAGCTCGGTGGTCGATGAGTACCGGCAGCGACTCGAAGAAGGCAACATCCCCGACGTCGTTGTCGAAGCAGTCACCCGCGAGCTCGATCGCCTCGAGCGTCTCAGCGAGCAGAGCCCGGAGCACTCCTGGATCCGCACCTGGCTCGACACGACGTTCGAGCTGCCGTGGGGCGAGCAGACCGAGGACAACCTCGACCTGGCCGACGCGCGTACGGTGCTCGACGCCGATCACACCGGCCTCAACGATGTCAAGGAGCGCATCGTCGAGCATCTTGCGGTGCGCAAGCTGCGGACGGAACGCAGTCTCGACACAGCCAAGGGCTCGGGGACCATTCTCCTGCTCGTCGGGCCTCCTGGGGTTGGCAAGACCTCACTCGGCGAGTCCGTGGCGAGGTCGCTCGGACGCAAGTTCGTGCGCGTCGCTCTCGGCGGGCTGCGTGACGAGGCGGAGATCCGCGGCCATCGGCGTACGTACGTCGGGGCCCGGCCCGGCCGGATCGCCCGAGCGATCATCGAAGCCGGCTCGATGAACCCAGTGTTCCTCCTCGATGAGATGGACAAGGTCGGTGGTGACTGGCGCGGCGACCCGTCGTCTGCGCTGCTCGAGGTGCTAGACCCGGAGCAGAATCACACGTTCCGGGACAACTACCTCGAGTACGACCTCGACCTCTCGGACGTCATGTTCATCGCAACGTCGAATGTGCTGGAGACCATCCCGGCACCGCTGCTCGACCGCACCGAGGTGATCAGGCTCGATGGCTACACCCTCGATGAGAAGACCGAGATTGCTCAGTCGCATCTACTCCCGAGAGTTATCGACCGGAGTGGGTTGACCCACGATGAGGTAGCGCTCAAGCCGGAAACCGTCCCCGCCGTGGTCGACGACTACACCCGCGAGGCGGGCGTTCGCAACCTCGAGCGCCAGCTCGACAAACTCGTCCGCAAGGTCGCAACGAAGATCGCCACCGGCGATGCCGAGACCCCGGTCGCAGTCCATGAGGACGATCTTCGTGAGCTACTCGGCCGTCCCACCGTTCATCACAACGAGGTGGACGACCGGACTGCAGTCCCCGGCGTTGCCACCGGCCTTGCCGTGACCGGGGCCGGAGGCGACGTGCTCTTCGTGGAAGCCAGCACCATCCAGGGGGAGCCAGGGCTCACCCTCACCGGCCAGCTCGGCGATGTGATGAAGGAGTCTGCTCAGATCGCAGTGTCGTATGTGCGCCGCAATGCCGGTGCGCTGGGCATTGATCCACGCGATCTGGAAGGTCGCATCCACCTTCACGTCCCGGCCGGCGCCATCCCCAAGGATGGTCCCTCTGCCGGCGTCACCATGACGACCGCCCTCGTCAGCCTGTTGACGGACAGGAACGTGAAGGCCGAAGTCGGCATGACCGGCGAGGTGACCCTCCAGGGCAAGGTTCTGCCGATTGGAGGCGTCAAGCAGAAGGTGCTTGCGGCACACCGCGCCGGGCTACGGGAGATCATCCTTCCGGCTCGTAATGCGGACGACCTGGACGATGTCCCTGAGTCGGTGCGCGACGAGATGACGTTCCACACGCCCGGCGATATCGGGGAGGTCCTCGAGCTAGCCCTTAGCTAGGCCGGGGGCCGACTAGACGCCGCGGGCCGGGCCGCTCGCTCGTTTTCTCGTTCTGGCGGATCTGAGGCCCGCATATGGGCCTGGTGTCCGCCAAAACGGGGGAGGCCGGGCTCTCTTCTGTTCTGGCGGATCTGACGCCAGCATATTGGCGCTGTGTCCGCCAATACGGGAAGGGAAGCAAGCCGCGGGCCGGGCCGCTCGTCGGATTCTGTCGGGTCGCTTGGCCCTCGCCCCGAAGGGGGCGCATCGGTAGCGTGGTCGGTCGATGGCTTCGCAAGTGAACGACGAGACCGCACCCGTCACCCGGCAGCGGCTCCGGGTGACCGGAGTGGTGCAAGGGGTTGGCTTCCGTCCGACCGTATACCAGCTCGCCACTTCACTCGATCTTGCTGGCTGCGTTGGCAACGACAGCGCCGGGGTGTTCATCGAGCTGGAAGGCCCGGCCGCAGCCATCGACGAGTTCGTCCTCCGGCTCCAGGCCGATCCTCCGCCGCTGGCTCATATCGACTCGGTGACCCGCCGGGTGATGAGCCCGCAGGGGGAAACGAAGTTTGTGATCGTCGAGAGCCGCAGCGACAGCAGTGCCACCACCCTGGTCTCGCCCGATCTCGAAGTCTGCGACGACTGCCTTGCCGAGATGAACGATCCCGATGACCGCCGCTACCGGTACCCCTTCATCAACTGCACCAACTGCGGCCCCCGATTCACGATCACCAAGTCCACCCCCTACGACCGTCCGTTCACCACGATGGCCTCGTTTGTCATGTGTGAGCTGTGCCAGAGCGAGTACGACGACCCGGCCGATCGACGCTTCCACGCCCAGCCCAACGCCTGCCCCGATTGTGGGCCTCGCATCTGGCTGGAGCGTGATGCCGTGGTTCCGGTCGACGACGTCGTTGCTGCGACCCGCGACCTGATAGCCAATGGCGAGGTCGTTGCCATCAAGGGCATTGGCGGATTCCACCTGGCCTGCGATGCCCGCAATGCAGAAGCGGTTGCCATCATGCGGGCCCGGAAGCACCGCACCGCCAAGCCGTTTGCGGTGATGGCCGCTGACATGGCGACGGTGGAGACCATCGCCAACCTGGCCAGCGCTGAACGCGACCTGCTCAAGTCACCACAGCGCCCCATCGTCCTGGTCGAGGAGTCGACCGGGAGCGACCTGGTGGCCGGGATCGCCCCGGGCAACAGCCGCATCGGCGTCATGCTGCCGTACACCCCCCTCCATCACCTGCTGCTCGAGCCCGGCGACGTTTGGGTGATGACATCGGCCAACTACGCATCCGAGCCGATCGTCAAGAGCAATCGGGAAGCCCGCGCCAAGCTGAGCGAACTCGCCGACACGCTGCTCCTGCACGACCGATCCATCCATGTGCACTGTGACGACTCGGTGGTGCGCATTGCCGCAGGAGAGGAGCTGCCGATTCGGCGCAGCCGCGGCTTCGCCCCGTTCCCGGTGCGGTTGGCCCGGTCGGTGCCGCCGACCCTTGCCGTCGGGGGAGAGTTGAAGGCCACGTTCTGCCTCGCTGACGGGACCAACGCGTTCATGAGCCAGCACATCGGCGATATGGAGAACCTCGAGACTCTCGATGCTTTCACCGCCGCAGTCGCCCACATGGTTGAGCTGTTTCGCATTGAACCGGAGACCGTCGTTGCGGACCTCCATCCCCGCTACCTCTCCACGCGATGGGCCCAGGAGCACTACAGCGACCGACTGATCCTCGTTCAGCACCATCACGCGCACATCGCATCGGTGATGGCTGAGCATGGCCATACCGATCCGGTTATCGGGTTCAGTTTCGATGGCACCGGCTACGGCGACGACGGGACCATATGGGGTGGCGAGGTCATAGTTGGTGATCTCGACGACCTGCACAGGGCCGGCCGTCTCGGGACTGCCCTGCTGGTCGGAGGCGATGCTGCAGTCAAGCGCCCGTATCGCATGGCCCTTTCGCACCTATGGGCAGCAGGCATCGGCTGGGACGAGCGACTGCCCCCCGTAACCCACAGCAGCGAAGAGGAGCGGCGGATCATCCGCCAGCAACTCGAGACGGGCCTCAACTCGGTCGAGACCACGAGCATGGGACGGCTATTCGATGCGGTGGCCTCCATTGCCGGCGTTTGCCAGGAGATCTCGTATGAGGGTCAGGCGGCGATCGAGCTCGAGGCACTGGGCACCGCTGATGCCGAGGGGCGTTACCGGTTCGATCTGATCAGCGACGATGAGGCCCTGATCATCGATCCCGGAGCAGTTGTTGCAGCGGTCGCCGGAGATGTTGCGGCGGGGGTGCCGGCGTCGGTGATCAGCGGACGGTTCCATGCGGCAGTTGCCGCAGTGATAGTCGCCGCAGCTGAGCATCTGAGGCGGCGGTACCATATCGGCACGGTCGCCTTGAGCGGTGGCGTCTTCCAGAACGTCACCCTGCTCGAATCGGCGAAGAAGGGTCTGGAAGAGGTCGGTTTTGCCGTGCTCACCCATCGGTTGGTTCCGCCCAACGATGGCGGGCTTGCCCTTGGACAGATCGCCCTGGTAGGACGGAGGTAAACGCATATGTGTCTCGGAATCCCGGGCAAGGTCGTTGAGGTCTACGACCTCGATGGAGCCCGCATGGGCAAGGTCGACTTTGACGGCATCGTCAAGGAGATTTGCCTCTCCTTTGTCCCGGAGGCCGAGGTCGGCGACTACACCATCGTCCACGTCGGGTTTGGCATCACCAAGGTCGATGAGGAATCCGCCCACGAGACCCTTGCCTTGATGAAGGAGATGGGTGTGCTCGAGGCCGAGCTCGACGCCACTGCGGCCCTTGCTGAGGAGGAGGCAATCGCCACCGGCGAGGATGGTTCGTGAAGTACCTCGACGAATACCGCGATCCGGAGCTAGCCCGGAAGCTGTTCGACGAGATTGACCGTATCGCCACCCGGGAGTGGGTGCTCATGGAGGTCTGCGGGGGGCAGACCCACTCGATCATTCGCAACGGCATCGACAAGCTGCTGACCGACAAGATCGAGCTGGTCCACGGCCCCGGCTGCCCGGTGTGTGTTACCCCGCTGGACACAATTGACCAAGCGCTGGCGATCGCCGCCCGCGACGACGTCATTTTCTGTTCCTTCGGCGACATGCTGCGGGTACCCGGCAGCACCCAAGATCTGTTCCAGGTGAAGGGTGACGGCGGCGATGTCCGCGTTGTCTACTCCCCGCTCGATGCGGTCAAGATCGCCAGGGAGAATCCTGACAAGCAGGTTGTCTTCTTCGGTATCGGCTTTGAGACAACCGCCCCGGCCAACGCAATGTCGGTGTATCAGGCGAAGCAGATGGGGCTGCAGAACTTCTCGATGCTGGTGTCCCACGTCCTGGTGCCGCCGGCGATTCGGGCAGTCCTCAACTCGCCGGTCAATCGGGTGCAGGCTTTCCTTGCGGCCGGGCATGTTTGCTCGGTCATGGGCTTCTCCGAGTACGTGCCCATCGTCGAGGAACACCAGGTGCCCATAGTCGTCACCGGTTTCGAGCCCCTCGACGTGCTCGAGGGGATCCGCAAGACCGTTGCCCAGCTGGAGGAGGGTCGCGCCGAAGCTGAGAACGCGTACACCCGGGCGGTCAATTTCGAGGGCAACAAGGCAGCGCAGAAGCTGATTGAGGACGTGTTCAAGACCACGGACCGCAACTGGCGGGGCATCGGCATGATCCCCGGCAGCGGTTGGGAGCTGTCCGATCGGTACGTCGACTTCGATGCCGCAGTCCGATTCGATGTTGGTGACATCGACACCCAGGAGCCGGAGATCTGCCGTTCCGGAGAGGTTCTGCAGGGCCTCATCAAGCCGAACGAGTGTGAAGCCTTCGGCAAGGAGTGCACTCCGCGCAAGCCGCTGGGAGCGACGATGGTCTCGAGTGAAGGCGCCTGCGCCGCCTACTACACCTATGGTCGATTCGTCGAGATCGAAGGGGTGAGGTCATGACGGACGGCGGCGCGACTATCGACGGCTGGGCGTGCCCGATGCCGTTGCGCGACCAGCCCAACATCGTTATGGGTCACGGCGGCGGAGGGAAACTATCCGCTGAGCTGATCGAGCACCTCTTTCTGCCCGCATTCCGCAACGAGCACCTCGAAGGGCTGGCCGACGCCTCTGTCTTGGATCTACCGCCCGGCAAGATCGCTATATCCACCGACAGTTTTGTGGTGCGGCCCCGCATCTTTCCCGGAGGCAACATCGGCGAACTGGCCATCAACGGCACCGTCAACGACGTGGCCATGGCCGGTGCCGATCCCAAGTTCATCAGCGTCGCCATGATTCTCGAGGAGGGGATGCCCATAGATGAGCTGGCCTGGCTGGTTCAGTCGATGGCAAAGGCCGCGGAGACCGCCGGCGTCCAGTTGGTCACCGGCGATACCAAGGTGGTCGATAGGGGTCACGGTGACGGTGTCTACATCAACACGACGGGTATCGGCATCCTGCGAGACGGTGTGGACATCCACCCCCGCAACGTGCAACCCGGCGATGCGGTGCTGGTGAACGGCACCATCGGCGATCACGGCATGGCCATCATGAGCGTTCGGGAGGGTCTCGAATTCGAGTCGACCATCCGCTCCGATACCGCGGCGCTCAACCATCTCGTGGCGGCGCTGCTCGACGCCGGCCTGGAGGTGCGGGCGATGCGTGACCCCACCCGGGGTGGCCTGGCAGCGACACTTAACGAGTTTGCGGCGGCCGCCGGGGTCGGGGTAGTCGTCGATGAGCGCAGCCTGCCGGTTGATCGGGCCGTAGCTTCGGCATGCGAGATGCTGGGAATGGACCCGTTCTACGTTGCCAACGAGGGCAAAGTTGTTGTCGTGGTCCCCGATGATCAGGCGGATCGGGCGCTCGATGTCATGCACGCCAACGAGTTGGGGGAGGGGGCGGTGCGGATCGGCGAGATCGTCGCCGACCATCCCGGACTGGTCGTCGCCAGGACCGCAATCGGTGCCACCCGGGTGGTCGACACGCAGGTCGGCGAGCAGCTCCCCCGCATCTGCTGATCCCCCCCGTTCTTGCGTAAACCACGGCAGCATATTGCCGCCAGTTACGCAGGAACCGGGGTCCAACCGGTTGGGACGCTGAAGAGGGCGGCGGAGGAGATTTCCGCTCGAGGCTGGTGTTCCCGGAGCAGGGCGAGGATGTCCCGGGTTGCCGCAGCCACATCATCGACCGCCGTGTCGTGATGACCCTCGACCGTGATCAGCACCTCCGATGTGTTGGGCCCGGTGGCCGACTGTCCGCTCTGTCGCCAGCACCATCGGCGAGCCGAGACGACGCCTGCCTCATCGGCGAAGATGACCTCGCCGGGTTCGGGGTGGATCGTGTCGCTGGACCCAAGATCGGTGAACGACTCCGACCCATCGGCGAAGCGCACCATCGTGGCACCAACGATCTCAGCCTGGTCGAAGAACGCCACCGGAAGACGATGCCGGATCGACACGAGGTTCCCGATGTCGACCAGGGTGCTGATGCTGGGGATGTCGCCCTTCTTGGTGAGTCGCCGCATGAGCGACTCGATGGCGCTGCGGTACTGGGTGGGTTTCACCCCGAAGCTGGTGAACGCACGTCGCCAGGCGGCGACCGACGGGATCTCCGAGAGCGGAGTCTCACCGATAGCGGAGATCACCTCCGCCTGCTCGGCGAAGTACTGCTGGTGCAGTTCGGCCGAGGAATTCGGGTTCGATACACCGGTTGTGTGAACAACACCGGCAGCGATGGCGGGGAAGCGCTCGAGGACTTCCGGGTGATAGTCAAATAGTGCGGTCATCGAACGAGCATATCCCACCTGCAACTGTCGATTAAGTCGGCACCCCTGGCAGCCGATGGAAGCCTGTAGCAATCCGACCTGCCCACATTCGATCGAAGGGGGTGGCGGCGATGGATGAAGCCATAGATCTGCGCCACGAGAGTCGGGATGTCCCGGCCCACCGCGCCGCCGACGCCCGCTCCCGGTTCCTCGTCAACACCAGCCAGGAGATTCGCGGCAAGGTCGATGACATCGTCACCCGTACCGCCGCCATCCTCGACTCCACGCTGACCCTCGAGCAGCGCGGGGCGCTTGTCTCGGTGCAGCAGTCTGCCGAGTCGCTGCTGACCCTGGTCAACGATCTCTTCGACGTGTCGCGACTGGAGGAAGGCGATTTTGTTCTCGAGAACACTTCGTTCCTACTCCGTCGCACCATCGACCATCTCATCAAGATGCTGGCCCCAATGGCCGCACAGAAGGGTCTCGACCTGACCCACGAGTTTCAGCCGGGTCTGCCCGATTGGTTGATGGGCGATCCCGGGCGGTTCCGTCAGATGGTCGGCAACCTGGTCGAGAACGCCGTCAAGTTCACCAACGTTGGTGCGGTCCGGGTGGTGGTCACCGGGGAGCAGAACACCGCAGGCGGGATCGATCTGCACATCCAGGTCTCCGACACCGGCATTGGCATACCCGAGGAAGCTCAGCAACGGGTCTTTGAGTGGTTCACCCAGGGCAATGCCGCAACGTCACGCAACTTCGGTGGAATCGGGTTAGGCCTTCCGATCGCAGCCCGGCTCGCCGGGAAGATGGGCGGGCGCATCTGGGTGGAAAGCCACACCGGAATCGGCAGCACGTTCCACTGCACCGCCTCGCTACAAATGGGCGAGGCCCCGGATGAGACTCAGAACATCATCGATGCGTTCCGGGCCGCCTCGGAGGAGGTTCCCGTACTGGTCATCTCGGACGCCGAGGACGAGCGCCGCCGGCTGGTGACGACTCTGGGTGAGAACAAGATGTCTCCTATCGCCGTCGCGCACCTCGAGCCCGCATTCAGTGCGATGCAGCGGGCCGCCGAACGGGGCAGCCCGATTCGGGCAGTTGTGCTGGCAATGGGCGACGATCCGTTCCACTTCTACGAGCGTTTCCGTTCGGCTTTCGTCGAGCGAATCCCGGTTGTGATCACGGTTCCATCCGGTCGTCGCGGTGATGCCAACGAGTGCCGCGAGCTTGGTGTTGCCGGCTACCTGGCAAGTCCATACGAACCGAGCGATGTCGGTGACATGGTGAGAGCTGTTATCGAGCTTGCCCGACGTGGCGAGACAACTCTGGTTACGAGCCACTGGCTGCGTGAGGGACGGGCCAGTCTGCGGGTGCTGGTTGCCGACGACAGTCCCACCAATCTCAAACTCACCACGCGGATGCTGGAGAACCGGGATCACTCGGTGACGGCGGTTGAGAACGGGCGCCTGGCTGTCGAGGCGATTCGCCTCGAGTCCTTCGACGTCGTGTTGATGGATCTGCAGATGCCGGTGATGGACGGCATCGAAGCCACGGCAGCAATCCGTGCCGAGGAGAGTGCCAAGGGTCGTCGCGTGCCCATAGTGGCGATCACTGCGTACGACGATCGGCAGCGCTGCATCGAAGCCGGCATGGACGGGTATCTCGCCAAGCCATATCGTCCGCAGGAGCTGTTCGAGACCGTTGAACGAGTCGCAGCCGGCAACGGCGGCTAGCCGCCGGCGACCAACACCAACTCGGCGAGGTAGTGCCCACCGTCCTCGGTCACTACGTCAACGAGCTCCCAACCGGATGCCGCGGCCAGAGTCCGTAGCTCATCGATCGCAATGAACCAGTAGTCGAACCACGGGCTGGCCAGGTTGCCCCAGCGCACCCGCAGCCGTAGTTGACCGGGCGGCCGCCCACGCTCCCGGTTGAGTTGGTGGTAAGACAGATTCAGCGGATCGCTGGTCTCCGCAAACTCGCGACCTGACCCGATCACCCTTGCTCCGGGCCTGGCCATGTCTCGCAGCGCCCCGAGCAGCCGGGGAGCATGTTCCGGCCCGCCCAGCAAGCCGATGTTGTGGCCCATGAGGAGGAAGGTGTCGAACGGCTCCGGTTCGGTGTCGGCGAGGTCGAGGACATCTCCCAGGAAGGTGTTGTGAACCCCCACTCGGCTGCAGACTTCGAGACATCCGGCATCGACATCGAGTGCGACGACGTCGTGACCGCGGTTCTGGAGTTCAATGGCAAACCGCCCGGCGCCCGCTCCGATATCCAGAACCCGCCCGCTCGCCCTGCTCAGAACTGAGGCTTCGACTGCGAACCAATCGGCGGGATCGAGGAAGTAGAGGGTGGCGCTGTCCGAGCTCACACACCCGTCGTCTCGCTCGACGATATGCCGGCCGGCATCGCCCCCTTCCTCCAATTGAGCAAGCAACGCCGCCCCCAGTGCATCACCTTCGATCGGTTCGGTGCCCATGGCCCGATTGTGTCACGCTGCTACGGCGGGGGGAAGGGGAAACGCTCGCCGGGCACCCGCCTCCGGACCAGCCCGATTCAGTTACGATCTGGGGCATGTCCGCTCCCGATTCGGCTGCTGACAGCCGCATCTCCATTCTCGCCTGGACCACGCTCTGGCTCACGGTCGCCGTTGTGATCGGTGGGGCGCTGGTGCGTGCCACCGACTCCGGAGCCGGATGCGGCGAGTCCTGGCCGATCTGCGGAGGCCAGATCATCCCTGAGATCGGCAACTACCACACGGCCATCGAGGTGAGTCACCGGCTGATGACCGGCCTGCTCGGCATCGTGCTCGTCACCCTGTTCCTGCTGGTGCGGCGGCAGTACGACAAGACCCACCGTCTGCGTCGTGCCGTCTTTGCAGCCGGGGTCCTGCTCATCATCGAATCGCTGCTCGGTGCATCCCTCGTTCTTTTCGGATGGGTTGAGTTCGACGCTTCGATCGCCCGGCTCATCGTGGTGCCGATACACCTGATCAACACGTTCCTGCTGGTCGGTGCGATGGTCCTGGTGGCGTTCTTCGCCGGAGGTGGCAGTGGGTTCCGCGTGGATCTGGCGAAGACCCTCGACAAGATGATTGCCGCCAGCCTTGGCATTGTGCTCGTCATCGGGGCGACCGGGGCTCTCAATGCGCTGGCCGACACTCTCATCCAATCCGACTCCCTGCGCCCGGCCACCACCGACGAACTCCAGGTCACAGAAGCTGTGCTGCGACAGATCCGGACCATTCACCCATTTGTCGCCATCATCGGCGGTCTCGCCCTGTACATGCTGGTCCGGCTGATCGCCGGCGATGGAAGCAAGCGTGTGAAGCTCCTCGCCTTTGGTGTCCAGGGGATTATCTGGGCTCAGTTCGTCATCGGGCTACTCAATATCGCGCTGAACGTCCCCCTCGAGATTCAGCTCATTCACCTCTTCGTGGCGGACGTGCTGTGGATCATGGTTGTGCTGATTGCCTTCCACGTCCTCAGCGATCGCGAGGACAGCCTGACCCGCGACTCCCAGTTGGCCGAGCCCGCATGACCAGTCCCGCTGTACGGATCACCAACCCGCGCACCGACACACCGTTGCTCAAGACCTACATCGAGCTGATGAAGCTGCGGATTATCGAACTGCTGCTCATCACCACCTTGCCCGCGATGGTTGCCGCCGCAGAGGGATGGCCGGGATGGTGGCTGGTCTTCGCCACGCTCCTCGGCGGCACTCTCTCTTCAGCTGGGGCCAATGCCATCAACCAGGCAATCGACGCCGATATCGACGCCATGATGAGCCGCACTCGGAGCAGGCCGCTGCCTACCGACCGGGTGTCGACCCGGGCCGTGCTGGTCTTCGGTTCGGCCCTGGGTGCTGCCGGCTTCTTCTGGCTGTGCGCTACTACCAACCTGCTGGCGGCGGTTCTGTCCACCATCGGGCTGCTCGCCTACGTGTTCATCTACTCCCTCTTGCTGAAGCGGACCACAACACAGAACATCGTCATCGGCGGCGCCGCCGGAGCCGTGCCGGCCCTCGTCGGCTGGGCAGCGGTCACCGGTTCCGTTGGCTTGCCGGCCTGGATCATGTTCGCCATCGTCTTCTTCTGGACGCCGCCGCATTTCTGGGCTCTGGCCGTCCGCTATCGGGATGACTACGACCGGGCCGGGGTCCCCATGCTGCCTGTCGTCGTTGGTGAGCGACGGGCTATGGAGCACATGGTGGCGTACACAGTCGCCCTCATCGGGATGACCCTGCTGCTGTATGCGACCGGCCCTGTCGGTTGGGTCTACCTCCTGGTTGCCGTGACGGCCGGGATCGGGTTCTTCCTCGGTACCTGGGCGTTGCGCGATCACCCTGAGGCAGCAATGAAGTACTTCACATACTCCAACGTCTACCTGAGCGTCATCTTCATTGCGATCGCGGTCGATGTGCTGGTGCTGGCATGAGAGATGCTGCGTTGATCGTTGGGACAGTGCTGGTCGGAGTCGGGCTGGCTCTGATCCTCTGGCGCGAGCTGGCCGGTGCCGCGGAGCGGCGCCGCGTTGGCAAGGTACGGGACACGTTCGAGGTGTTGCTGCCGATTGTGGCGACGGTCGCGCTCGTTGTTTGGGTCTGGGTCGCCTAGCTGCCGACCTCGGAATCCATCAGGAAGCAGGCGTAGGAACCGGCAATCTCGGCACGCCCTGCATCGCCGGTCAGGGGTCCGGCAAATGTCCCCGCGGCTCGGACGACTCCGGGGAAGTCATCCGGAGCAGGGCCCCAACCGAAGGCCAGGTTCAGTTCGCCGGTGGACGTTATGTCGCCCTTGTAGGTGAGCCTCAGCTCACCCGCGAAGCTGGATTCTGCCGGATCGAACGCGGGGAACGTCGCTGCGTATTCGTAGTCGCCGTCGCTGGCGTCAATGTTGAAGTCCATCATCAGAGCACCGTCTTCAACAGCTCAGATGAGGCCGCCGGTGTGTGCGAAGGTGATCATGCCGATCGCTTCCAACTCGTATCGGTTGTTCTCGTCGTCGCCGATCGATCCGCTTGAAGGTTGTTCGCCGCCTGAGCTAGAGCTATCTCCGCTGTTGCACCCCGCCAGCGCAACCACCAGCAGAACGACACCCCACCGACTGAACCGCATCGCCGTCCCCTTTTGTTGCTGCTTCCAGTATCCGTCGTGACTGCGATTGTGCCAAGGGGCGCCGGGCGCTGGTGAGTGATCCGGACTACAACTTGAACGCATAGCGTTCCGGCACCTGCGGGGTGCGGTCCGGCTTGAAGCCGACCTTCGTGAAGTACTCCGCCTGTTCGGGGTTCAACACCCGAGTCCACGCACAGCGGCAGCTGGTCAGCTCGAAGATGCCCGACTCCTCCGAGTACAGCCAATTGGCCAGCTTGAAGTCGCGGTACTGCGGGATTACGTAGTCGAGCAGGATCTCAAAGGAGGCATCACCATGGGTCCTTCCGACGAGCAACCCGGCCGGCATCATGTCACGCAGCAAGAACACCGCCAGGGTGTCCTCGCCCGGCTCATAGACGAAGTCCGGCTGATACCGGGTACCGATGTCATCCTTGTAGAAGTCCAGGAAGTAGGCGAGGTAGCGCGATTCCGGCCGCATCCGCAGGAGCGTGAACACCTCGCTCTTGCGGCGCAGGAGTTTGCGCAGGTAGTAGAGGTGGATAGTGGCGGCAACCACGTTAACGACGGCAATCGGGTACGCCGCAATGGCAACGCTGTAGATGAGGAAGGTTGACGACGCGACGAAGCCGATCAACCGCAAGCGCAGGATCGACTTCTGCATCAGCGACAGGATCACCAGAGCCGATCCGATGTAGCCGACGATCTCGATGACGGGGAGGTTCACATCCGCATCGTATACCGGTGGCTCCCGAGGGGTCGGCTACAGCACGGGGCGCTAGCTTGGGGCCATCCGTACGAGGAGCTCATATGGCGCCAACGAAGGAATACCACGCTCGTATCCGGGTCAAGCTCACCGATGAGCTGTTGCCCAGCCCGGTCCTGTCGGGGCAGGAGTTGCAGGATCTGCTGGTGGCAGTGTTGAACGCAGGCAAGCCCGATTCCCCTGTCGTCTCGGTTTCGGTTCGCGACCCCCGCTGATCTCTAACCGTCGAGCAGTCGGCCGATGATCAGGAACGGTTCGGCCGTATCGATGCCAATGTTGGTGCGGTAGGAGTGTCCGGCCGTAATCACTGTGTCCTCACCAATCGCCGGAATGCTCGACCACCACCACTCGGCTGCAGTGTCGAGCAAGGTGAGTCCTCCTGCTGTGGTCCACGCCTCGCCGTCACGTGACATGAATACCGACCTCGGATACGCCGTGTCCATGAGCTCCTGACCGAAGGCGATCAGCCCAAGTGGCCCCGATCCGAAGGCGCGCGTCGCCATCGGCTCTCCGGTTTCGGTACGCACCCGCTCCCAGTCCACTCCGTCGGTTGAGCTCCACAGCCCGACGACGTTCGTGCAGTTGCCTTCTTCGCCTCGAGGGGAGCAGTGCATTTCGAGGGTATCTCCAACGACGAAGTACTGCGAGCGATGCTGCTGTAGGTTCCATATGTACTGGGCGTTGTCGAGACTCGATGTCTGGGCCAGTAGCCGCCAATCCGTACCGTCGCTGGATGTCCAGAGGGCTAGATCATCGACGGTGCCGTAGTAGTCACCGACAGCCACCACGAACCCCGCCTCCGATCCGGCGAGCTCGAATGAGTTCTCGAAGGGCGTGCTGAATCCCTCAGGAAGTGTGAGGCTGATTGCCTCTAGATCGGTGTTCAAGACTGCCCCATTGTGGATTATCCCCCCCGGACCATCCCACCAGGTCACCACGAGCGCTCGATCTCCCGAAACGGCGATTCGGCTGAGCTCCTGATGCACGGATGAATCAGGTGGTGGAATGGCGACGTCGCTCCAGGCGGTGCCATCGAAGTGCACCAGACGCAGCTTTCCTTCGAACCAAGCTTGACCGAGTAGGCCGCCGGCAAACGGCTTGAGGTCCCAGACACCCTCGACGTCTTCCGGCGCTGGTAGCTCCGTCCAGCTGCGTCCGTCCGATGACTGCCAGACGGTTGTCTCCGGGTATCGGCTGCCCTCGGTGTAGCCGACGGCGACAAATCCGAGGTCGCTCCAGGTCACGGAGCTGATGTAGTCAGATTCACCCAGCTCGACAGACTCGAGCCAGGTCCATTCCATTGTCCCGAGCGCGGTGTCGACGATCCGGGTCGAGCCCGGATGCAGCACCTGGCTCAGCGACTCCTCGGCCGCAGCGAGGTGTGCGGCGGCAAGGGAGGCGTTGCGATGAGCGTCTATGTCTGTGTAGTTGGCCAACACCCGCCACAGCGCCGTAGACGGCGCTGCGTCGAGATGCAGCTCGCTCAGACGCCCATTGCGGACCACTGCGTTGATCCTTCCGGGTTGCTCCTCGAGGCCGAACATGCTGAGCATCGCCGAATCCGCGGTGTAGTCGCAACGGACCGAGACGCGGTCGAGCGCACCGAGCGCCACAACCGATTCGCACGCCTGGAGACGGATATCGGACTCGGTGATGGCGAGGTAGTCCAGCGTGTCTTGAACCCGGAGGCCGAGGATGTCCCCTGTGGTCTCGTCCCACCAACCCGGCTCGTAGTCGCCGAGAGTGGGGATGGACAGCTGTGGCGGGGCGGACCGGTCGTCCCATCGGGGTAGCACTGAGATGAGGCGTTCGGCATCCCGGTCGGTCAGCGCGCTGACGTAGTCGCCGACCAGCTCCTCGGCGAGGAGGCCGGCCGCCTCAGTGTCCCAGGCATTGCGCCAGACGGCGGGAGCGCCGCCGACCTCGCCATGGACCACGATGTTGGCACCTGCGGTGATTGCATTGATGTCACCGTAGATCTCGGGGAAATGCTGGGCGGCCCAGGTGGTTCCGCCGTCCACCGACAGCCATGCGGTCTCCACCACGCCCAGGGAGCCCTGCATGTAGCCGGTGACGACGATGCGCGGTCCCTCGGCGGCGATATGCCTTGGGTCGGGTCGAGCCTGTAGCTGCAACGTCTCGCCGACTGCGATGCCGTCGTCACGCCCGCTCGGGCCTGAGATCACGACCGAGCCGGCGGTGATGGTGTCAACCATCAGCTGTCCGGTGTCGGTCTCGATGATGGAGCCGATGGCAACATCGACAGAGTTGCCGGCAACGATGAGATGAGCCCAGGGGCTGGGCTCGAGACCAGTGGCGACCAACTCCAGCGAGATATGTGTCTGTCGAATCTGCTCGGCAGCTCTGGGAAGCTCCCGCCAATCGCGACCGTTGCGGGACTCCCAAACATGGGTGGCCAACTGATCTCCACTCTCGAGCCATCCGACTGCGCGGAGCCCGTCCCTGGTCACCGCAATATCGGTGACCATTCCGCCGCCGGTTTCCGGCCGCAGATCGCTCCCGACCGATTCCCAGGTCCGTCCATCGACCGAGCGCCATATCTCGGGATCGCACGGTGTGTTCGCGCAATCGTGCTGGCCAAACAAGTAGTAGAAGTCGTCGTCGGCGGTGAACCCGGCGATGACGAGCTCGCTCGACACATCGAGCTCTCCAACCTCGCTCCAGTCGACGCCGTTGGTGGATGTCCAGATGAAGGGCTTGCCGTGAGGCGTGAACGCAACCGCCACGATGTTGGGACCGGAAACCAGGTCGATGATCGACGTCTCGCCCATCTCTTCGATGATCCCGTGGTACTTCCAGGCGGACACCTCATTGGCGGTCCACAGTCCGACGCCACCCGCAACGCTGCCGAGAGCGACTGTGTAGTTGTCCCGGTACACGACGTGATCAATACTCGAGGGCCCGTCGGGCCGGTCCAACCGCGGCAGAAGACGCCATGTGCTTCCGGTACCGGATAGCCATACCTGAGCGCCCTGGTCGCTCCCGCCGACGGCGACAAACGAGCTGCTGGCTCGAATGATGTCGTTGACCTCCCCGTTCCACTCGAACCCCGTAACCCACTCGTCTGCAATCGGAGCGGTGACTGCGGTACGGAGGTCGATCATGGCTGCGTCCACATCGGCAATCCGAGCTGGGGGTGTGGTCGTGGTCGTCGGGGCAGGCCCGCCGGGTCGTGTGGCTAGGCCGAAGATGGCGACGACACCGACTACGGCCGCTAGCGGGAGATACCACCGGTGCCGCGACGCCGACTCGGAGTCGAGCGGGGGAGTTAGCGGAGCGGCTTCGTTGGGCAGGATGCGGACCGCTGAGTCCCTGTCGCCGTTTCGCATGCCGTTGCCGCTTCCCATACGTCAATTCTGGGGTCTTCGCCCTCGTCTGACAAACGCTCCATCCGGGACCCAGGTTCCGCAAAACGCGCTTGCCGGAACGAAGTGCCCGGGTTATGGTGCCCGGCAATGAACAAGCACGGCTTCTACTACGGCTACTTCTTTACCGGGCTCTCGGCCCGGGCAGAGGGAGCGCGCTAGCAGCAAGCCGGAAAACGGACCCACCGCCCGAAGCCGAGAGAGGCTTCGGGTTTGTGCATTCCTGGGGCCTCCGGCACAGGAGAGATCATGAGTAGCAAACCAATCCTCAAGAGCCACCGACGGCCCGACGTCGAGACGAGCATCATCGCGGTCGGCAACGTCAGGTTTGGTGACGGCTCGTATCCCGTGATTGCCGGCCCGATCGCCGTCGAGAGCGAGGAGCAGATCATCAACACCGCTCTATCGCTCGCCGACTCGGGGGCTTCGTTGCTCCGTTCCGGCACCTACCGGGCGGAGAACTCGCCGTACACCTTCAAAGGACTCGGTCAGGAAGGCCTTTGGCATCTGGAGAAGGCCGGATTCGAAGCGGGCTTGCCAACCGTCACCGAGGTAATCGAACCCGGTCACGTGCAACTGGCGGCCGACCACACCGACATGCTCGAGGTTGGGCCGGACAACATGCAGAACTTCACCTTGCTGAGAGATGTGGGCAAAGCGATGAAGCCGGTCCTGCTGCACCGCGGCCCGTCGGCGACGATCGATGAATGGCTGATGGCAGCGGAGTACGTGCTTGCCGAGGGCAACAACGATGTTGTGCTCTGCGAGCGGGGGAGTCGCGGTTTCGACCCGCGCACCTCGGACACGATCGACATCTCTGCGATCCCGGTTGTACAGCGTATGTCTCATCTACCGGTAGTTATTGACCCGGCGCCGGCCAACGGCGACGCCGACATTCTGGCGCCGCTGGCTCTCGCCGGTCGTTCCGTAGGTGCCGACGGTCTGGTGGTGGCCTCCCATCTCGATCCGTCTTCCTCGCGAGCGGGGAATGGGAGCCAGCTAGATCTCGACGAGTTTGCCCGGCTGATGGACCAGCTCGGCATTCCCTCGCTGCGAGATGAGATCGACCGAGTCGATCGAGAGTTGATCAAACTGGTTGCGCGCCGGCTGCACAGCTCGGTGGAGATCGCAAAAATCAAGGCAGTGAAAGGGCTCGAAATGCGGTCGCCCGACAGGGAGGCCGAGCTGATCGAAGAAGCGGTCGAAGATGGAGCTGCGCTCGGAGTGGACCGCGACTACATCGAAGAACTCATGAAGACCGTGCTCGACCACAGCCGCGCCGCACAGCGGCGTGCTCTCTCTTGACTGACAACTAACAGACCTCGAACACGGGGTCGGGACGATGTGCCGGTGGTCGCCACGTGGGCGACCGGCCACTCACGAGAGAGGAGCACATCGTGTCCAGGAGAATCATTGCGCTGCTGGGTCTGGTAGCCATCTTGATGTCGGTCGCTGTGGCGGCCAACGCCGAGGAAACCGAAGCCCGGGCCGAGGGGTACGGCTGGGTATGGGCGAAGGGGATCGGTACGGCCATCCTCGATGGCAAAGGGGTCGTTCACATGGCGATCGACGGTGATGTGGTCATCTTCGACTACGCCGGTGATGCCAAGGTGAAGGTGGGTGCGGTTCCCGAAGAAGAGCCCGACGGGGCTGGCGCCCAGCTTCGGGATGTTGATCCGACCACCACCTACACGTTCGACAACTTCCGGGGACGGCTTCACATTGTGGGTTCCGATTTCCGTATCGAAGCGGAGGGATCGATGAAGTTCCGCGGTCACGGCAAAGGTTCCGTCGAGGTCGACGGGCGGGGATGGTGGAAGACCCGCCACAACCGTGGCACCTGGAACGGTGCGGTCCTGCATGTCGGGGAAGAAGCGGCCTGAGCGCTGAAACGCGATTGAGGGACGGGCACTGCCCGTCCCTCAATCGTTGGCTATGTGTGCCTAGAGTCCCAACGCCCTGACCAGGAAGGTGGCCATCTGCGCACGGGTTACCGGCGCATCCGGGCTGTACGTGGTAGCACTGGTCCCCTTGGTGATGCCGGCCGCAGCGAGTGCGTTGATCTCGGCTTCGAACAGGGTGCCGTCATCGTCTGTGAAGGCATCGACCGCACTGGGCGGGATATTGAACGCCCGCACCAGGAAAGCTGCCATTTGACCGCGGGTCACCGGATCGTTCGGGCTGTACGTCGCAGCACTGGTGCCCTTCGTGATGCCGGCAGCGGCAATCGCATTGATGTCTGCTTCGAAGATCGACGAGTCGTCATCTGTGAAGAAGTCGACTGCGCTCGGGTTCAGACCGAGCGCCCTGTTGAGGAACGCAGCCATCTGACCACGGGTTACCGAGTCGCTCGGGCTGAACGTGTCGGGGCCGGTGCCCTTTGTAATGCCCAGCAGAGCGATCTTGTTGATGTCCTCTTCGTGCACACTGAAGTTGTCATCGCCGAACCAGCCGTCGGGGCCCAGGTTCGGGATCGCCTGGATCGCCAGGGTGAAGGTACCGCCGTTGAGGTCGCCGATTGCGTAGACGATTGTGCTCTGGCCCTCGGGCAGAGTCACGTCACCGGCGTTGAACGCAACGGTGTCGGTGCCGGCGGCATTGATGGTGACGCCGTAGGTATCAGCAGCAACGTCGATTTGACCCTCGTTGGGGTTGGTGACGTTCTCGAACAGAGCCAGGCTGCCATTGGCGATGATGTCAACCGCCGGAGCGAACGCTGTGTGGCGGACCACCAATCGGGCTTCGCCGGCCGCAATCTCGCTTAGGTCGTTGACGAACACGGTGACAATCGGAATGCCGCTCCCGTCGAGATGGGCGACGATCGAGGCATTGGCTCCAGCCGGGAGGCTGGTCTCAGCCGAAATCGCCGGCTTCGTAGCCAGCGGATTGGCACCGGCCGGGTAGATGGCAATGTCGTAGTCAGTTGCCGGCAGCATGAGCGGACCGAGAACGGTCTCGGGGGCAAAGCTGGGGATGGTGAGATTGCCATTCAGGTAGACATCGACGACGAGTCCGGGCACGCCGTGAACGACCGTGGCAACGCCGTTGGCGGCGGCCATCGGGAGGTCAATGCTCTGGATGAGCAGTGTGAAAGACCCAGCGCCGAGGTCACCAACCGCGTAGACGATGGTGCTCTTGCCTTCAGGAAGGGTGAGATCGCCTGCGTTGAATGCGACGGTGTCCGTGCCGGCGGCATTGATGGTGACGCCGTAGGTACCGGCAGCAACGTCAAGTTGACCCTCGTTGGGGTTGGTGACGTTCTCGAACAGAGCCAGGCTGCCGTTGGCAATGATGTCGACCGCCGGTGCGTTTGCCAGATGGCGAACAACCAGGCGAGCGTCATTGACCTGAGTGGCCGTGGTGTCGTTGAGGAAGGCCGACAGCTTCAGCCCTCCAGTGTCGGTCAGGTGCGCCACCGCAGTGACATTGCCCCCTGGAGGCAGCTGTAGCTCGGTCGATAGAACCGGCATGGCTGCTACCGCAGGACCGTCGCCTACCGTGTAAATGTCGATGTCGTACGAGCCGGACTCGAGCGGGATCGGGTCGGTGACCGTCTCCGGCTGGAAGTTCTCGAGCGTCTTCGCGCCGTTCACATAGATGTCGACAGGAGTGTCGGGAATACCGTGAACAACTGTCAATCGCGCGTCGAGATGACCTGCTGCTACTGCGGGAGCAGCGGTCATCAGTGAAGCGATCATCAGGGCGGCGAGAACGAGAATTGAACGTCGTCTCATGGAAGTCTCCTTCTCCACGGCGGACACCCCCATCCGCCTCTCCATAAACAGTACGAAGCGGGTCGGCTAGCCGGACGAGTTTTTGTTACTAAATATCGCGTTCTAGGGAGGTACGCTGCCGCCATGGATGTCCTGGTCGGTGATGACGGGGTAGCGCGTTGCTGGTGGGCAGACTCGCCGGACATCTACCGCACCTACCACGATGACGAATGGGGAATGCCGGTCGACGATGACACGCTTCTCTTTGAGAAGCTGTGCCTCGAGGGCTTCCAGGCCGGGCTGAGTTGGCTGACCATCCTCGAGAGAAGGGAGGGGTTCCGGTCGGCGTTCCGCGGCTTCGACATCGAGCGGGTCGCTGCGATGAGGAGGGCCGACGTTGACCGCCTGCTCGGCGATGCCGCGATCATTCGCCATCGCGGCAAGATCGAGTCGACGCTCAACAACGCCAAGCGCACACTCGAAGTCATCCAGGAGTTGGGCTCTTTGGGTGCCCTGGTTTGGGCGTATGAGCCCGACCGACCAACTTCGATTAGGGATGCGACGACGCCTGAGTCCACGGCCCTGGCTAAGGATCTGAAGAACCGCGGCTTCAGCTTTGTTGGCCCCACCACGGTGTACGCGTTCATGCAGGCCATGGGCATCGTCAATGACCACCTTCCGGAATGTGATGCCCGGGAACGTGTGGAGACAGCTCGTCGCGGTTTCCTGCGACCGGCCTAGCCCATTTTGAGAGCTCGAAAGACGAACCAGAACTTCTGGGCCTTCACTGTTGTCGTACCCGTGGTATGGCATCCGGTACAGACGCATTCGATTTCCGACTGGCGGTACACGAACGGGAGAGAGCCGCCAGGCTCCTCGAGGCGATGTTGAACCGCAGCGCTCGTTTGGGGGAGGACATTGATCGCGAGATGCTCGACAAGCTGCGGGTATTGGTTGCCGGCTGCGAGGAGGCGAGAACTGTCGCCTTACCGGAGTTGGTGAGCTCGGCCGGCCGGGAGACTGCCCAACGCTCGAGAAGCCCTAGATCGGCGCAGTGGGGAGGAAGGTGAAGGTGAAGGCGTAGGTTTGAGCGTCGGGATGATCGGAATCGTTGTGATCGGCGAGGTGATCTCTGATCAGAGCTTCGATCTTCTCCGAGATGGCTTTGGCTTCATCGGGGGATAGGACCGCAAGCGATCGGCCGAGGCCGAGGGGTTGTTCCGGCTCGCCGGTCAACCGATTGATGACGGCCGTCTCCGCCTCGAGGACAGCAGGCTCCAGCACCACTGCGGTCAGCGCGCGCGCAGTCATGGCGGGGTCCTCAACGCTTTTGGCGAGCTTGTCTCCGACCACGAGCGACTTGCCTCTGACGCGGTATAGCTTTTCTAGTCGGGCACCGCTCTTGCGTGTGTGGACGATCTCGATAAAGCCGTGAGCGTGGAGGAGATTCACGTGGTAGTACAGCCGGGTGGCCGGCACGTCGAGCGTTTCGGCGATATCTCGCACTGACCGCGGTTTGCGAGCCGCATTCAGGATCCGCATGCGCATGGGGGAGCCAAGCGCCTCCAGTTGGGCGGTGCTATCGATCGTCATTTGGTCCGGAACGTCAGGTAGATCCGGCATTGGTTCTGAGGTCACGAGTTCTCCGGTGGTGTCCTACGACGCAGCGTATCGGACGGGGGCCACTCTGCGGAAACCAATGCGGACCGACCGGGACATGACAGCCTTCGGGGCCGTCGTGTCGACAGCCGTGGTGTCGTGGGCTGATGTCATGTGCATGCCGAGATCGCTGCGCCGGTCCTGCTCGATTGCTACTAGTGCTGCTGGGTTGTTGATGTACAACATGTCGACTCCTCTATGTTCAACTGATATGAATATATCACCGACCGAGATTATGTTCAAGCGATTTAAATATAAGTGTCGGTAGCTGAACAGGAGCGTTGCTGCGTTCTGGCGTCCCAGAGCGGAATATGTTCCTGCGCGGGACGCCAGAAGCTATGAGGAGGGCGGTTTCATCCGCCGATGCCATGCGTCTCCGGCTTGGCGGCTCGGCCCATCAGGTTCGACACGGCTTCGAGCGGGCTCGCCCCCTCGTAGAGCACCCGGGCAACCTGTATCGCAATCGGCATCTCGATCTGGTGACGGTCGGCGAGCGCCAGAATGCCGGGGGTCGACTTGACCCCTTCGGCCACCTGGTTCATCTCGGCGATGATCTCGTCGAGCTTCTTGCCCTGTCCCAGCCCATATCCAACGGTGTGGTTGCGGCTCTGCGAGCTCATACAGGTGGCGATGAGGTCACCCATACCGGCCAGGCCGGCGAACGTGAGTGGCCGACCGCCCATGGCTATCCCCAGGCGGGTCAACTCGGCAAGTGCGCGGGTGATCAGAGTCGCCATCGTGTTGTCTCCGAAGCCCAAGCCGTGGGCCATCCCAGCCGCAATTGCCATCACATTCTTGAGCGCCCCTGCCGATTCGCTGCCGATGACGTCGGTGTTCGTGTATACCCGGAAGCTCGGGTTCACAAAGACCTCTTGCAGGCCCTTTGCAGCTCTCTCGTCCTCCAGTGCGATGACGGTCGCTGCAGGTTGTCCGGCGACGATCTCGCGGGCGAGGTTGGGTCCGGTGAGTACCCCGATCCGGTCCCGTCTGTGGCCGGGTAGTACGTCGGCGGTGACCTCCGTCATCCGCATGAGGCTGTCACGCTCTACGCCCTTGGCGAGACTGATGATTGGAGTGTCGGGGGCGATTCGAGCCGAGCCGAGCTCCAGAACAGAGCGATAACCGTGAGACGGGACGCCCATCACTATCGCCTCAGCCCGAGCCAGTGTCTGCTCGAGATCCGACGAGGCGGTGACGCCCTCGGACAATGAGTGATCCGGCAGATAGTCCGGATTGGTCCGGGTCGTGTTGATCGCCTCAACCAGCTCCTCACGGCGAGCCCACAGCGTCACCGGCTGCTTGCGCCCGACCATGTCGGCGACGGCTGTGCCCCAGGATCCCGCCCCAATCACCGCGATCCGCATGAGAACCCTCCCAAAGTCCTGCTTACAAAGCGTTGGTGTTCTGCCGACAGTAGACATGTAGGTCCTTGCTTTTCGACCCGAAGGCGGTGAGTCTTGGGTAGCCAGGTAGCTAAAGAAGAGGCCAGGGTGACGAGAAAAACCTACGTCCTTGACACTTGTGTTCTGCTCGCCGACCCCCTCTCATTGCTCCGATTCGATGAACACGATGTTGTTCTTCCCCTCGTTGTTGTAGAGGAGCTCGATCGTCAGAAGACTCGAGTTGACGAGGTTGGTGCGAACGCCCGTCGTGCGATCAGAACACTGGAGAGCTTGGGGGCGTCGGAGTGGGGAGGTTTGCGTACTGCGGTGCAGCTCGACAGTGGGGGAACCCTACGAATCGAGCTCAACGGCACCCATTCCGACAGGCTGCCCAACGTCTTGAATCCGGCGACGCCGGATCATCGCATTCTGGCGACCTGCCTCAACCTCGTTGATGGCGGGGACAAGACGGTGCTCGTCACGAAGGATGCATCGCTGCGGATCAAGGGTGCGCAGCTCGGTGTTGAGGTCGAGGATTATCGCGCCGACACAGTGCCCGTAGATGAGTCGTATTCCGGTGTTGCCGAGATCGACGTCGAGGCCGCATTGATCGATCAGCTGTACGCAGAAGGAAAAGCTTCGCTTCCCAGCCAAGACCTCTTTGTCAACCAGTACGTGATCCTCAAGGCCATGGGTTCGCAATCGGCTGTCGGTCGGGTGATCGACACGGTTGGGGGCACCACGATCGTTCGGGTGCCGGGGTCGCGGCAGGCGTTTGGCATCGAATCCAAGAACGTCCGGCAAGCGTTCGCCCTGGATATGCTGATGGACCCCGATGTCACTGCGGTGAGCATGATGGGCGTCGCCGGCACCGGCAAGACCTTTCTTGCTCTGGCTGCAGCGCTGGAACAGACCATCGAAGCCGGCCGTTATCGTCGGATCTCTGTATACCGGCCACTGGTCGCGGTGGGCCGCCAGGAGATCGGGTTCCTCCCCGGTGATCTCGACGAGAAGCTGGCTCCGTGGATGGCGGCCGTTCACGACAATCTCTATGCGCTGTTCAGCGGTGATCCACAGTCCGCCAAAGGTGCCATCGACGAGTTGATGGAGCGCAATGTCATTGAGATGGCTGCCGTGACCTACCTACGCGGGCGATCGATCACCGACGAGTTGGTGATCATCGACGAGGCACAGAACCTCGAGTATCCGACGTTGAAGGTGATCCTGACCCGGATCGCCAGCGGTTCTAAGGTGGTCTTCTGCGGAGACCTGAGCCAGGTCGACAATCCGTATATCTCACCGTTCGGCGGGCTGGCCGCCCTGATCGAGAAGCTCAAGGGTGAGCACCTGTTTGGGCATATCACCCTGGAGAAGTCAGTACGCAGCCCCCTTGCCGAGCTGGCAGCCAGCATTCTCTAGGCAGGAGCCGGTCGAGAGTTCCGCCGACCTGCCCTGGGTGGTGGGGTTCGATCTCAGCGAACCCCAAGCTGCTTGCAGCAGCCAGCTACCCTCACCCCATGTCTTCTGTATTCACGATGATCATCAACGGTGAGTTGCCGGCTCGTTTTGTCTGGAAGGACGAACGCTGTGTTGGGTTCCTTTCTATCAACCCGATGGCCGCCGGGCACACTCTGGTCGTACCCCGGGAAGAAGTGGACCATTGGATCGACCTCGACCCCGACCTGATGGGGCATCTCATGGAAGTGAGCCGCAAGATCGGTACGGCGCTCGATCTGGGCTTCAAGCCGAAGAAGGTCGGGCTCATGATCGCCGGCCTCGAAGTGCCGCACGCCCATATCCACGTGATTCCAATGGAGGGGATGCACGACCTCGACGCCGACAATGCCAACCTGGCCCCCGACCCGAACGACCTCGATGCTGCGGCAGATCGGGTGCGGGCTGCACTCAGGGCGCTGGAGTATCCGGAGGTCGCCGGGGAATGAGATTCCCTTCGCAGTTCGATGGCATCGAACTGCAGGCAAGAAGGCCGAACGCCGGTAGTTGTTGGAGCGCCAGATCTGGTCTGCCTTGCGCTAACTTCAGTATGTGACGTCGCCGCCACCGACCGCGCAAGAGAAGCCTGGGCGAGCGCAGACGGTTGTGAAGACTCTGCTGCGCCAGCTGGGGATCATGTTCACCTCGCGAGGCCCGGGGTTCCGTCGTCTCGCCCAGTCACACGCCGGGGCGACGGCGGGTGACACCCTCGTTGCCATGGCTCTGGGCAGCACCCTGTTCTTCTCGGTTCCATCAACTGAAGCCCGCGACAACGTTGCGCTCTATCTGCTGATCACCCTGGCTCCGTTCGGCCTCATCGGTCCCTTCCTGGGAGGGTTCTTCGCTCGCTTTCCCGGTGCCTATCGAGGTGGCCTGGTTGTCAGCTCTGCGCTGCGTGCCGCCGCAGCTGTCGCACTCGCCGTCTGGCTCAACACGTTCATGCTCTTCCCGGTCGCGTTCATCCTGCTGGTTCTCTCCCGGTTCCACGGAATCAGCCGCTCGAGCGTGGTGCCCATTGTCCTCGACGACCCGTCAGATCTGGTTTCCGGCAACGCCCAGTTGGCCCGGATCGGATTGGTGGGCAGCGCACTGGTCGTGCCGTTCGGTCTGCTTGGTGTTGGATTCGGTCATCCTTCCCTCACCCTCATTCTCGCTGTGCTCGTGTATGTGTGGTCGGCGCTGTCTGCAGTCGGCCTTCCTCCACTGCGCATCGAACGCGATCGGTCTCGCAAGGCGACAACGGCTCGAAAGCGAGCCAGCGCCCCACGCGACGTGCGTCTGGCTCGCTTTGCCACCGCAGGAGTCAGGTTTCTCAACGGATTCCTGCTGCTACTGGTGGCATTTGAGTTCCGCGACGAGAACGCGCCCATCGCCGACTTCTCAGCGCTGCTTGCGGCCGCCGGTTTGGGCTACCTGGTTGCCGCCTTTGTGACCCCGATCCTGAACCGGAGACTGTCCGAAGAGCCGATGGTGGTTACCGGGCTGGCGATTGAGGCAGGAGCGGCGTTCGTGGCCGCTCAGGTGTTTGGGCTTCCGGCTGCGGCGTTTCTGGCTGCTGCCGCCGGCTTCGCCTGGGGCACGGCAAAGTTTGGTTTTGACGGTCTTCTGCAAGCGACGGTGCCGGAGGAGGGGAGAGGCCGTGCCTTCACCAATGCGGAGACCTTCTTCCAGGTTGCGTGGGTAATGGGAGCCCTGATTCCGGTGCTACCGGTCATCCCGGTGTCACTGGGTCTCACCATCGCCGGACTGTTGGCGCTCGCCATTCAGGTCATCTACATCTCGGCCGTGCTGGTGCCAGTTGCCGTACACCGGCACGCCCAGGCTGCTGCTGCCCAGGCGGCGGATGAGGCCAAGAAGCCCGAGAAGAACATCCTGGACTTGATGTGAACAGGCTGACTTTGTCAGCCTGTACCCCCTAACCTCGCACTTCGTGCGGCGGTACCTTCTCCCCGCTCCCACCGGCAGAGTTCCATTGCATGGAACTCGACCTAGCCCGAAGGGCTAGGCGCTGTTTGCATCAGCCGGGGACTGACTGTCTAGTCCACCACGAAGTCGGCAAACCGATGCAGCTCGGTACTCGGTATCTGAGCGGTGATCTGAGTGCCGGAATCGATATGATCGGTTGTGGACACCACGCCGATGTCGTGGACGAGCGCTACGAGATCGCCTCGTTCGTAAGGGATCACGAGCTCAACCTCATCACTGGTTTCGGCCAGCAGGCTGGTGACCGCGCTGGCGAGTGAATCAGCGCCACTGCCGGTGACGGCCGAGGTGGCAACCGAGCCCGGGTGGAGTTCGAGAAGGCGATTGATCGCTACCGGATCTGCCACGTCTGTCTTGTTGATGACAAGCTGCTCTGGGATATCTCCGGCGCCTATCTCACGCAGGACGCTGTGTACCGCTTCGATCTGACGGTCGGGGTTGGGATCTGCTCCGTCCACGATGTGAAGGAGTAGATCCGCCTGGTTGACTTCCTCGAGCGTGGACCGGAAGGCCTCGACCAGTTGATGAGGCAGGTTGCGGACAAATCCCACCGTGTCCGACATGAGCACCGGTGAGCCACCGGGCAGGTCGACCCGGCGGATGGTCGAATCGAGGGTGGCGAACAGCCTGTCCTCGACCAGCACTCCTGCATCGGTGAGCAGATTGAACAACGTGGACTTGCCAGCGTTGGTGTAGCCGACGAGCGAAACGACCGGAAGTCGTGACCTCCGTCGAGCTTTGGTTCTGGTGTCGTGCGATCGGGCGATGTGCTTGAGCTCGCGTTCCAGCTTGGCAATCCGATCGAGGATGCGGCGGCGATCGGTCTCCAGCTGGGTCTCGCCGGGGCCCCGGGTTCCGATACCGCCGCCGAGCCGGCTCATTTCGGTACCTCTGCCGCGCAATCGGGGAAGCCGATAGCGCAGCTGGGCGAGTTCGACCTGGAGCATGCCTTCCTTGGATGTCGCATGCTGAGCGAAGATATCGAGAATCAGGGCAACCCGATCAACAACGTCGCACTGGAACATCTTCTGCAGATTGCGCTGCTGCGCGGGTGAGAGCTCGTTGTCGAAGATCACAACGTCGATGTCCTGAGCCTTGGTGAGCGATACCAGCTCGTCGAGCTTGCCCCGGCCGATCAGCGTGGCCGGGTCGAAGCGCTCGCGGCGAACCAGCTCCTGATCCACCGGGTCGGACCCTGCCGTGTCGGTGAGGAGCGCTAGTTCGTCAAGGCTCGTCTGTGCTTCGGGAACAGCACCTTTGCTCTGGGCCACTGCGATCAGGAATGCTCGCTGTTCGACGACCTCGAGGTCGGTGACGGTGGCGGTGAGGCGAGTGCGGCTTCTTCCCGTTCGGGATTGCTCTGCCATTGGCCTCATGATTGCAGATCTTGGGATTCCGTCGACCGCGGGTTCGTGGTGTTGTTATCTTGGCCCCCGATTGGGAGGGCGAAATGCAGAAGACTGTTGGTCAGCTACTTGATGCGAAGGGCTCGGACGTCTGGACGATCGGGCCCGATGCGACCGTCTACGAGGCGCTGCGGCGTCTTGCGGAGAAGGACGTGGGGGCGCTCGTCGTAGTCGAGAGCGGGAAGGTGTGCGGGATCATCTCGGAGCGGGACTACGCCCGCAAGATCAGGTTGCTCGAGCGCGAATCTCGTGACACAAAGGTGTCGGAGATCATGACTTCCGAAGTCAAGACGATCACACGCGACCGCACCGTGTCGGACTGCATGACCACGATCACCGAGGAGCACATCCGTCACTTGCCAGTCGTCGAAGACGACGAGCTCATTGGTTTGATCTCCGTCGGTGATGTGGTCAAGGCGGTGATCGCCGAGCAAGCGTTCCTGATCCGGCAGCTCGAGCAGTACATCACCACCTGAGCAGCCGCCGCCGATCTGTGATCAGACGCCGCGGTCGGCCACGATCGCTTCGTCGTAAGGCTCGATCATGATGCACTCGCCGGGGCACTCCTCGGCGGCTTCAACGACGATGTCGACCTGATCGTCCGGAACCCGGGCTACGCCGCGAGCGCCATCCGGTGCCGCTTCGCCGTCGAAGATGATCGATTTGCCGAAGATAGAGGCCTCTTCCTTGACGACCCAGAGGCCGTCGTCACGACCGTGAAAGACGTCGGGTGCGATCTCCTCGCAGATACCGTCACCAGTGCAGAGATCCTGGTCAATCCAGACCATGAGTTTGGTTGCTTCAGCCATCGTTCCCCTAGGTGCTAGGAATTCCCGGGAAGGTTAGTCCGAGTAGCCTCCTACTCGGAGGCGTCAGGATGCCTGGTGGGTCCCGCGGTCTTCAAAACCGTTGAGGCGGCGAAAGCTGCCTGGCGGGTTCGATTCCCGTCCGCCTCCGCTAGATCGAGAAGGGGCCGCCAACTGTGGCGGCCCTTCTCGATATGCAGCCGTGGGAATCGAACTGTTCTTCTGCCTGCGTGTTGTGTGGGTGAGGTTTGCGGGTGGCCGATTTGCCGTGGGGTGTGCCGCTAGGGGGCGAGGGTTCGATTCCCGTCCGCCTCCGCTGCGACCCGAGCCCAAGTCTGGGCTCGGGTCTTGCTTTGGGGCCGGGAAGCTGTCTTTCTTGCCTGCGTGTCCTGTGGGCAGGTTCTTCGGATGGCCGATTCGCTGTTGGGTGTCCGCTAGGGGGCGAGGATTCCCGTCCGCCTCCGCGATATCGACAAGGCCCCCGTCAACCGTGACGGGGGCCTCGCCGATTCGTAGAAGAGGAATCGAGCAGTCCTTTTGCCTGCGTGTTGTGTGGGCAGGTTCTTCGGATGGCCGATCTGCCGTGGGGTGTGCCGCAAGGGGGCGAGGGTTCGATTCCCGTCCGCCTCCGCTGCGACCCGAGCCCAAGTCTGGGCTCGGGTCTTGCTTTTTGGGGCCGGGAAGCTGTCTTTCTTGCCTGCGTGTCCTGTGGGCTTCTCCATAGGCGCAATCTCTCCGTTGGTATTCGGCACAGATTCGACGGCCCAGGTAGCCGGTCGCACCTGCGACTAAGACGGTTGGTGCTTTGGGTTGGGCACATCAGGTCCCTTCAGCCGGGTTGCGGTCGTGTCGGGCTCTCGTAGGGCCCGGTGTGTGGCCGCTCCTCACGTGTTGAGCGGCAGCTCACGGCGTGGGCTGATCGACGGTTCGGGCGTCACGGTCGGTTCCTTGATCAAGGTCATGCCGACGGCAATGAACCAGACGATCAGGCCTAGACCGAAGACTGCACCAACGTCCTCGAGCGCTGGCACGACGGTGGCGAGTCCAGCGATACCCATCACCACGCCTAGGTAGTTGACCCAGCGAGCGAAGAGACGTTCGCGGAGGGCGACGATGCTGAGGCCTAGGACCCACACACCGCCGAGGACCTCGTTGCCTCCGCCGAGACCGTTGGTCACGGCATCCAAGCTGGTCCACAGGGTGGCGGCCGCCTCCGGATCGCTGGCTTGCAGACCGGCAACGGTTCCGTAGGCGATGTTGGTGATCATGCCAGTGGCGACGATCACTCCCGCCCAGATGAGCCCGAACACCGTGGCCACCCTGGCCAGCGGGGAATGTGCATCTTGGAGCCGATCCCGGATTGCCAGGACGAGGGGGACGAGGACAATCCCGAACACGATGTGGATGGCGATGTTCCACAGATACAGCGGCACTTGGTTGCCCGCGATGAATTCGGCAGCTGCTGAGGGATCCGCCGACACGAAGTCGCCGAGGATCGTGACGAACATGGCCAGCCCAACAATGAACGTGCCCGCAGCGATGAGGGCGGAGGTTCCGCCCATCTTCTGAATCGAGTGCATGGCTCTTCCTTTCGTTTGCGATTCCCTCGTGTGAGGGCTGTTGTCACCATGCCGCGAACCCTGGCCGGCCACATCAGACCTACGGCTGTGTTCGGGTCGTCCCCCGGTTGATCCACCTTGCGTACTTCTGGCCGATGCGGTCGGAGCCGACCTCCAGTTACCCTGTCGCCGTGCTGATTACCGCGCTCCGATCGTTCTGGGCCGAGCCTTCCGAGCCCAACCCTCCACACAGCGTGTGGAGAGACTGGCTACTCGTCGCCGTGCTGGTTGCCCTCGCTCTGGTGGAGGGCGTCACCCGCGAGGAGCTTGTGTGGCGACCGTTCTCAGCGGTGATCCAACTGGTACCGATCGTTGCTCTGCTGTGGAGACGCACGCATCCGCTTCTGTCGGTAGCCGTGGCGTGGAGTGTCATCGCCGGGCTGGACATCGCTGCTATCGCGGCCGGGCAGGACTCGCCAGGTCTGTACACCATGGTGGGGATGGTCGTATTCCCCTACTCCCTGTTCCGGTGGGGGTCGGGACGCGGGGCAGTCATTGGCTTCGTCATCATGAGCATCCCCCAAGTCGCGAACATGATCTACTTCCCGTCAAGCGCTGACGCAGCTGGCTTTGCCTTCTTGCTCTTGCCCTCTGCCCTCGGTGCCGCCGTCCGGTTCCGCAACCGGGCACAGGTTCGGGCCGTGACCGAGGCGAAACTGTTCGAACGCGAGCAACTCGCCCGAGAGCTGCATGACACCGTTGCTCACCATCTGTCGGCAATCGCAATCCAGGCCGAGGCCGGTTGGGCCCTTTCTACCTCCGACGCCGAAGCGTCGGCCCTCGCCCTGAAGACCATCAAGATCGAAGCGAGTCGCACCCTCGCCGAGATGCGGACCATCATCGGGGTGCTGCGTCGAGGCGAGGACGAACCGAGCCCGCAGAAGCGCCTTAGTGACCTGGCGCGTCTCGTCGGCAACGGAGGCCAACAGCCCCCAATAGACCTGGATATGCGCGGAGAGCTCGACGACGTGGCGCCGTCGATCCAAACAGCAGTGTTCCGGATCGCACAGGAGGCCACCACCAACGCCCGACGTCACGCCCGACGCGCCACCGAAATCACGATCCGGGTCGAGGCGGACAGTCAGGATGTCGTGGTAACCGTTGCCGACGACGGGGACGCCTCCTACTTCGACGGTGGCGCGACCGCGGGATACGGTCTCGTCGGTATGAGCGAGCGAGTCGCCTTGCACGGAGGCACTCTCGACGCTGGACCAAACCGCGGCCGAGGGTGGACCGTGAGGGCCGTGCTACCAAAACAGGGGCTGATGAAATGACCATACGGGTAGTTGTCGCCGACGATCAGGATCTCGTGCGGACGGGGCTCACAATGATCCTCAACGCTCAGCCCGAGATCGAGGTAGTTGGCGAGGCCGCCGACGGTGTCGAGGCGGTTGATCTTGCTCGACGTCTCCGCCCCGACGTGTGCCTTCTCGACATCAGCATGCCCAGGATGGACGGGATAGAAGCCACTGAGAAGCTTGCCGGGTCAGGGGTTGATGATCCGATCCCGATTGTCATCATCACCACCTTTGACCGTGACGAGTATGTCTACGGAGCTCTCAAGGCCGGGGCACGTGGTTTCCTGCTCAAAGACGCCGATCAGGAACTGCTTGCACAAGCCATCCACGCGGCCGCCACCGGAGAGGCACTAGTCGCCCCCAACATCACAGCCAGACTCCTCGAGACATTCGCTAGCGCGGAGCGCCCCTCTGAACCGCCGCAGCCCATCGACCCCCTAACCGAACGCGAGGAAGAGGTCCTCACCGAGGTCGCTCGCGGAAAAACCAACACCGAAATTGCAGAAGACCTCTTCATCAGCCACAGCACGGTCAAGACTCACGTCGCCAGGCTGATGACCAAACTCGAGGCCAGGAACCGCGTAGAAATCGTGATCTGGGCCTATGAAACCGGACGCGTCGGCTGAACCGAGTCGCCGACCGGCACTACGCGCGAGCACGGTTCGCCCAGGTGGCTCGCGTTCTGTCAGTTGGGCCCCTAAGCCTGACAAGTTCACTTGACAAGCTCCCGATCGTGGTGCATGATGGCGCCTGTCAAGTTCACTTTACTAAACGACAAGGAGGCACGACATGCGTGCACGGCTGTTCCCAGGGATGGGTTGGACGATCTCTATCGGCTCGGCGGTTGCGATGCTCACGGGCATCGTCACCACGGAGATCGGTGTTGCGATCGG
>JASJDZ010000028.1 GCA_030065575.1 Acidimicrobiia bacterium | reverse complement strand
TTGACGTTGATGAAGTACGACCCGGTCGTGCGGCGTCATGTCGAGTTCAAAGAGCAACGCTGAAGTCGGGTATCCCCTAACAGAATCCCGTTGAGAACAGGAGTGAACGCCTCGTGAAGGTCAGAGCATCGGTGCGGAGCCTGAAGAACAAGCCGGGCTCCCAAGTCGTTAAGCGCAAGGGCAAGGTCTACATCATCAACAAGAAGGATCCCCGCTGGAAAGCACGCCAGGGCTGAGGCACCAGCAACAAGGCGAGCTAGCGGCCGGTGTCTACTCCGTTCCTCAGCTGATGGGCCACAAGCATGGCCATCTCCATGGACTGCTCGTAGTTGAGGCGCGGGTCGACCGTCGAGCGATACCCATGCTCCAGGTCGCTATCGGATAGACCCCTGGCGCCGCCGGTGCATTCCGTGACGTTTTCCCCAGTGAGCTCGAAGTGGATGCCACCGAGCTCTGAGTCCATGGCGTGATGGATCTTGAAGGTCGTGTCGACCTCTTCGAGGATCGTGTCGAAACGACGGGTCTTGATTCCGCCGGCAGTGGTTTCGGTGTTGCCGTGCATCGGGTCGACGGTCCAGTTGACGGTCTTGCCCGTTGCACGCACGGTCTCGATCGCCTTCGGGAGCAGGTCAGCGACCTTCGCGGCTCCGAAGCGGCAGATCAAGGTCAGTCGCCCCGGCTCGTCGTCGGGATGAAGGACGTCGAGCAAGCGAGTGAGCGTATCGGAGCTGAGGCTGGGACCGAGCTTGATGCCGATCGGGTTACGGATGCCGCGGAAGTACTCGACGTGCGCCCCGTCTGGATCGGCCGTCCGCATTCCGATCCAAGGGAAGTGGCAGGAGAGGTTGTAGTAGCCCTCACGCCGGGGAACCTGCTGCGTCTGGGCCTGTTCGTAGAGGAGGGCGAGGCCCTCGTGGCTCGTGTAGAAGTCAGCGCGGGCGGTGCTCGACGCGGGTGCCTCGAGGACGTTCTCCATGAACTCCATGGAGTCTCGGATCGACTCGACAATGCGCTCATACTCCTTGTGCATAGGGGAATGCCCGACGAAGTCGAGATCCCAATACTCCGGGTGATGCAGGTCGGCGAATCCGCCATCGATCAGGGCACGTATGAAGTTGATCGTTAGCGCTGCCCGCTCGTAGCCGCGGAGAAGTAGTTCCGGATCCGGCGTGCGGTCCTCGCGGGTGAACGGCGTCCGATTGACGAGATCCCCCCGGTACGAGGGGAGCGCAACATCACCCTTCAGCTCCTCGGCAGCGGAACGCGGCTTGGCGTACTGGCCGGCGATGCGCCCGACACGGACAACCTTGCGGCGGGTTCCGTGGACGAGCACGAGGCTCATTTGCAGGAGAATCTTCAGCTTCGACGTGATCTCATCGGCGTTGCACGAATCGAAGGTCTCGGCACAATCGCCGCCCTGGAGGAGGAAGGCCTCTCCCCGAGCGCATGCGGCCAGTTGGCTCTTCAGCGACTCGATCTCCCACGAGGTGACGAGCGGCGGAAACGCCGCAAGCTGGGCAACCACGGCGTCAACCTTGGCTTCGTCCGGATACACCGGCTGCTGGAGCGCCACCTTGCGCTGCCAAGAATCTGGGGACCAAGCGGTCATGGGAGCCACCTACGGGACGGTTGTGATGAGGGAGCGAGGATACCGTCTGGGTCAGCGGGTGCGGCGAGTCGGCCGTATGGCCGGACACGTCTGCGGAGAAGTAGGGGTTGTCGATGCCGCTATGCTCCCCGTCCTCGGTCTCATCTGAGCGCACGATCACTCCACAACTCGAGCATCAATGCACGCTTCGCCGGATGCTCGGGATCGCGATGAGTTGTCTTCCGCATCTCGGGGCGCGCTGGGGGCTGGGCAGAACGAAAAAGGATGCGAACCACTCATGTCACGTAAATGTCAGTTGTTTGGGACTGAGCCGTCTTTCGGTAAGTCGGTCTCTTTCTCTCACCGTCGGTCGAGCCGTCGGTTCAATCCGAATATCCAGAAGAAGCGATTCTGGCTGCCGAGCGAGCGGCGATATGTGCGTCTCACCTTGTCGACCCGGGCGATCAAGACTGTCGACAAGCGTGGGCTCGAGTCGGTTGTTGCTGAGGTTCGCCGTAACGGTCACAGGGTTTGAGGTTCGTCCGATATGGCTAAGGCAAACAAGGATCGGCGTTCGATCGTCAATCTGCGGAGTACGGCGGGTACCGGGTTCAGCTATGTGACGGAGAAGAACAAGGTCAACACTCGGGAACGGTTGACGTTGATGAAGTACGACCCGGTCGTGCGGCGTCATGTCGAGTTCAAAGAGCAACGCTAACGAAGCCGTCATCAACCCGGCTTGCGACCTCGGGTGACTCTCGACACCGCGTTTTCTGCCTGAACGCTCTGGGGCTCAGGACTGGAGTGCAGCCCTATTCAGGAACGAGTGAGGTTCCCGGCCTTCAAGCACTTCGATCACGCTGTCCACGGTCTGGGTGCGGCGACGGAGGATGGAAGTCTCTGAGTACCAGGCGGCATGCGGTGTGATGATGCAGTTCTCGAACTTGTAGAGCGGGTGCTCCGCTTGGCCCTTGTCTTCCATCAGGACGTCCAGGCCCGCGCCTCCGATCAAACCCTCCTCGAGAGCGCGAACCAGGTCGGGCTCGTTGACAATCGGGCCACGGGCGGTGTTGATCAGGTAGGCGGAGTTCTTCATTGCCTTGAAAGCTTGGTAGTCGAACATCCCGCGGGTTTCTGAGTTAAGAGGGCAGTGGATGGAGATGTAGTCACTCTCGGCGAGGATCTGATCCATGTCTGCCTTTGTTGCACCGGCTTCAGCAACGCTTTCGGCGGTGAGGAACGGATCGAACGCAAGCACGTTCATGCCTAATGCCTGGGCACGCTCGCTGACCAGTCGAGGAATGCGTCCGAATCCAATGAGGCCGAGAGAAGCACCAACCACAGAGTCGATGATCATGCCTTCTTTGACATCCCAGGTGCCTTCGCGGACGGTTCGGTTGTAGAGGAAGAGCTTGCGGTTCAGTGCCAGCATCAAGGAGATGGCGTGAGTCGCCACTTCTTCGAGGCAGTAGGTGGGGATGTTGCCGACCATGATGCCCTTGGCGTTGCAGGCATCCACGTCGATTGTGTTGATGCCAATCCCGTTGCGGATGATGAGCTTGCACTTCTCCATGCCGCCGATGATCTCCGCAGTCATCTGTGCGTAGGTGTTGATTACCGCGTCCGCATCGGCGACTTCGTGAGCAAGAGTGCTGGGGTCGGTCACTTCCACGAGTTCAGCATCGACCTTGTCGAGCATCGCTTTCTCGATGAGGACATCCGGGAAGATGTTGTCCGTCAGAACGACCTTGTATTTGCTCATCGTTGGGATTCCTGTGGGTCGGTGTGAGGGGTGAGCATTCTACGCCGGATGGAGACCCGGGGCATTTGGACAGAGTCCTCCGCTTCCGGCGTACACCAGACCCACATACGGGCCTCAGATCCGCAAGAACGCAAGGGTGCCCACGGGAAGGGTTTTCCTCGTTACCGTATCGAATCACGTGGGGGATAATGGTGTTGTGAACGAATGGTCCGACGATTGGGATGACTTCGAGGCTGCTGATGCGCCCGAGGCCGGCGAGGCCGGTGCGCGCCGTTCCCGTGTCTGGATCTTCTGGGCGTTCGCTGGGCTTCTCGTTGCTGTCATCTGGGTTGTCTGGATGGCAGCTCTGCTCAACCCGGACAACTACCGCATGCCCGTCGACCTCTCTTCGCCTCTGCAAGTAGACGGCGCGTCGGACGGAGCTGCGGATACCGGGCGTTCAGCTTGGTTGGCCCTGTGGATCGGAGGTCACGTGCTCCTGCAGGCAGTCGCGCTCGTGTTGATCTTCCGCAGGCGACACCGCATGAGCACTCGACTGATTGTGAAGTGGTCGTTGCTGGTACTGCTCTTGCCCTTTGCCGGCATTCTCGGCTTCTACTTCTACCTCCTCGAGAACGCCATCCAGCGCGGAGTGCCGGGCCGCCAGGACGAATCGGCCTCATTCCTGAGGAGCCCACGACAGGGGACGTAAACCACACCCAACTTGCTTGGTTGTGCGAACCCGGCCCCCCAGCTCCTACCGCCGGTGGCATTCCCTGCGACAATGCGCGGCATGGTCTTCACCGCTACCCGCTCGCATGAACCTCCAGAGCGGTCCCCCTTGCAGGTACGCCCGGGGGATGTGGTCGATGTCGGTGAGCGGGACACAGAGTGGCCGGAGTTTGTGTTTGTGACCGCTGCTGTAGGTTCCGGGTGGGTTCCTGCGCGCCATCTGTCCACAGACTCCGGTCCGGCGGTGGTGCTCGCCGGATACGACACGACCGAACTGGCGGTCTCCGATGGCGATGCGCTGACTGTGGTCGAGCGGGACGACGAGAGCGGGTGGTGGTGGTGTCGTTCAACCGATGGTGACGAGGGGTGGGTTCCAATTGAGGTGCTGCAACCGAAGGGAGGCCCGATTACATGAAACGCTTCGTTATCGATACCGACGCGGGTTCCGATGATGCGATCGCATTGATGCTCGCTGCCGATGACCCGGAGGTGACCATTGAGGTCGTCACCACGGTTGCCGGTGAGTGTTGCGACGGCTGATGAGACCAGAGGCTTCACATACCTGGACTTGGGCAAGAGCGAAGCGCCGCCGCCAAACGTGACGGTGGTCCTCGAGTCGACGGCGCAGCATTCATGCGACGGATCTATGACATGTGTCGCAACGGCTAGCCGGCCAACCCCTTAGGGCTATTCGATGATCAGGCCCTCATCGCGAGCGCCTTCGACGACAAACCTGGCGGGGTAGAAGCCGAAGACCTCTTCAGCGTCCTCTGCGATGGTCTCCGCCAGGGTTCCCGTAGCGTTGAACTCGTAGGTGATGCAGCCACCGTCGAACACGAAGTACCACTTGCCCTTGTAGAACACATCCGGAACGTTGTCCTCGATGGCATCGAGAGCTTCGAGGGGAGTGAGCCCGCGAATCGGCTCGATCAGATTCTTGCCGCGCAACTCAACCTTGCCCTCCTCGGCGTCGAGCTCGCTCATGATCCACACATATTGATCGAAGAGGAACGCGAGATTTACCCGGGCGCGCACCCGATCACCAGCGTCCTCATCGATGGTGAAGACGACCGGGCGTCCGTCGATCTCCGTTTCGTCGAGTTGGTCAACGATGACTCGTGATCGGGCGAGAGCTCTCTCCGAGGACGGAATGATGGTGATGCCGATCTCGGGAGTCTGCGACTCGATGTCCTCAAAGCGCTCGATGTCGGGCTCTCCCGACGCGACCTGGGTTGCACCCGTGATATCGCAAGCCGGCGTCACGACAGCGGTCAGGAACGGGGTGATCGATCGTGAGATCTTGAATCCAGCCCTGCCATCCTCAGCGAACCACTCGACGGTGTCCCAGCCCAACCGGGATTCCCTGATGCACGGTGTGTACCGGGCCGTGGGTACGGCCTGGATTGTGAGGATATTGGCCGCTGAGACCTCGCGGTCGGGAGATGTGCAGTCGGCCTGGCCAAGGCCGAGGTTGCTGCAACCACCGGTGGCGAGAGCGAAGACGATCACGGTCAGGGCTAGTCGGCGCATCACAAGACTCCCACGCCCAGGAATTCGAGCACGACGAATCCTATGCCCAGCAGCCCGACGATCAGTGCGCCGAAGGTGAGACGGAGCCGCCGTGGGCTCCACCGTTGAATTGATATCGGCTCCGTTGGTGGGGCGAGGCGACGGAATTCCTCCACGAGGTCGATCCCTTGCTCCTTCCGAAGAAGGGCCAGCGAGCTGCGGGATTGTGATGGCAAGGTGACACTCCTGGTCGCTGCGAACGCTTCCCCCAGATCCTCTGGCGCAAACTGGAGTAGTGCTCGCTGGTACACGCGCTCGGCATCGGTTCGCAGGGCGAGGATCACCATCATGTTGGCGAGATCGACGGCTTGTCGCCACGGGCTGGGGCGAACGGTGCCGAACGCCACGTCAATTAGCACGACTCTTCCTCTGTTCAGCATCACGTTTGCGGGCTTGACGTCGCGATGAGCCAGACCAGCGTCCCACATCGTGCGAATCACGCTCAGGGCATCGTCGATGATCTTGTCATCGATCTCGGCTTTTGTGAGTTCCTCAGACCCTTCCAGGAACTCACTGACCATCAGGTATTCGCGCTCGGGTATGAGTTCCACGATCCCGAACGGCTCGGCGCTCGGCACGCCGGCGGCATTCATCAGACGCTGGATGTAGTCCTCGTACTCGACGAGGCGACGCACCGAGACGAACCTGACCTCGTCTTCGAGGGATCCGTACAGAATCGTCCGCCCGATCTTGTACCAACGGTCAGATCGGAGGTGCGTCGAGCTGTAGAGCTTGGCGAAGACATACTGATCGGGGTCGCCGGCCACCTTCAGCCGCAGCGGTGTTGACCCGCCCGACCCCTCCAGCCCGAAGGGCTCGATCGAGAGGACCTCGAGCCCGAGCTGGTCGCGAACGGCCTGACTGATCGAGTCGCCTCGCGGACCGGTTACGTCGAGGTGCGCAGCCACACCTCGACTCCATGTGACCGGGAACGCGGATTCCGGGGCAAACCACCTGAATAGCACGACAGTCACGGCCGGCGCATACAAGGCCGACACCAGCGCGTCGCTGGGATTGTCCACACCCAGGTAGAGCTGAGCACAGATGAGCGCTCCGACCAGCACGCCGGCCGCAGCGAAGCCCCATGTACGGCGCCTCCCGCTCGGAAGCAGGGTGTAGGCCATGGCGACAAGGGTCACCGCGAGCTGGGCTACTGGTTGTGAAGGGTGAGATGGGCCTTCCCAGCCGCCGATGATGGGCACGAAGGGTCGCGGACGGCCAATGAGGTACCCGATGAGCTCAACAGACGCCTGGACCGCCAGGATTGCCAGGATCACGGCGAAGAAGTGCCGCCAGCGATGCAGGAAGACGAGGGCGAGCAGGGTTCCGATCCGCAGAACCCGGAGGAACCACTCCGAGCCCAGCAGTGCAACGGCGTCTGCAACCGAAGTCAAAGCAGCCGTCCTGATTTCCACGATTCGACGCAGCAGAGCAGTGTCCTGACGAGTCCACCAATCGGCGCTTGCCGGGAAGGCGAACAGCGAGATCCACAGAATGATCATGACTATGCCGCCGATCAGCCAGAATCGGCCTGCTCCGCGGAGGTCGCGTTCCAGGGAGGAGCGTTCCCCGCTCGGCCTGCGGCGCCTGCCGGCAACCCGGATTCCGGCGAGTCGCACCTCGCGACGCTCGCCGACTACGGGTAGCTCGCGAGCGATCGAGGTACGTCGTGAGTCGTCGGTTGCACCAGTCATCGGCGACCCCTCCCTGCGCTGCTCTCCCATGGTAAAGACCTAGCCCGGTCCGGAATCAGATCGCCCTCGAGGCTACTGCACCGAAGTTGAGTCCACTAGGCAAAGTATTCGCACGGCCGCATATAGCCGCCCGGCCACAATCCATGTGTTGATTCGGCCATGGGATAAGCTGCGGGCAACTCATGAGCGACCCCAACACCCTCGGTAGCCTCGTCAGAAAGCGCCGTCTCGAATCTGGATACTCCCTGGGCCAGCTGGCCTCCAAGGTCGGCAAGACGGCCGCAGAGGTGCGCGCCTGGGAACGCGGTGCGGAGCTTCCTGAGCACGGAATCATCTCCCGGCTCGCTTCAACACTCGAGATCGATCTCGGTGAGATTCAGAAGCGACTCGAGGAGGGGAAGAAGCAACTCGAGGAAGAGCGAAGAGAGGCGGAAGAGGCCTCGGCAAACGCGGCGGCAGCTGAAGCAGCGGAGAAGATGAAGTCCGAGCCCGACGAGCCGGTCGACTTTCCGGAGGAGGCCGAGCAGGAGTCGGTCGAGGCTGAGGCCGAAGAAGACCTGCCCGGGTTCGCAGTTGATGACCCATTCACGCCTCCACCGTCCAGCGATGAGGACGATGAAGACGAGGAAGACGCCGAAGAAGTGCCCGGTGAACCCGACGACGGATCCGGCGACGACGGTGAGCCCGATTTGGATCTGCTCGACGCGCCGACCGAAGCCGTCCCGGTGCCGATCATCACCGAGACTGCAACCGCGGCCCGCGCCAGCAGGGCGGCTGCTGTGCTCGAGGAGCCGCCCCCGCCTGCCCCCGTTCCAGCTGAGCCGGCTCCCGATTCAGATCCCGGACTGCTCCGTTACCTGGAGCCTCTGCGCATTCTGTTTGATCCCCACAACCGATATCTCTACTGGATCCGGGCCGGTCTCACCGCCATCATCATGCTGGTGTTTGCCGTCATTCTCCTGGACCAGCTCGGGAAGCTGCTGGACGCTTTTGGGGAGTTGCTCGACACCTTTGAGCCGACGGCTCCGGATCCGGATTCTCTCGACGTCTGATCCCTAACCAAAGGCCCGGATCAGTAGTCCGATCGCCGCAAGCAACGAGATACCGAGGATTGCCGGTCGGATCGATCCTCCATCCACCTTCGACCGCAGTCGGGAGCTCACGAGATAGCCGGCCAGCATCCCTGGAAACAACAACACAGTCAGCAACAACTCGTCACCGGTGATCCGACCGGCGAGGGCGCGGAAAACCACAGTCACGATCAGGCCACCGGAGAAGAACAGGGCAAGGCTCGCCCGGACCGTAGGCCCTTCGCCGTCCTTGAACAGGAGTGCAGCCGGCGGTCCTCCCATCGCAGCCACCATGCCCATGACCCCTGCGATGAACCCGGTCCCAAACTCGGCCGGCGGTGTACGCCGGACCGTGACGCCGGTGCCCAGTATCAGTACGGCGACGATCACCGATGTTGCGATGGCGATGTCGATGGTGCGCTGTGCGGCCAGACTGAGAACCCACAGCCCGGCGAAGGCACCGGGAATTCGCCCCGCCAGCAACCAGGTCACCCCTCGTGCGTCAACGTGAGAGCGCTCCCGCCATGCCATCGTCAGCGCGAGCGGCACGGCGAGCAACAGCTGCGGCACCGGTGCCAGCACCGGGTTCACCAGCGACAGTATCGGCACCGAGAGAACACCGAAACCCACGCCTATGGTGCCCTGGACGAGTGCTCCGGCCGCCGTAATGACAAGAGCAGCAAGTAGTTCTACAGCGGAAATCGGCAAGATGAGGGTCCTCAGCTGCGGGCAGATGAGTATGGCACCAGGGCGGCTAGCCTTCGACTCGAGGAGAAGGTGAGACGATGAGTAAAAGACTCTTGCTATCGCGAGTTAGTAGAGATTACGATGCCGGATCGCCAGGCGACCCATCCGCGAGAGCAGCGATAGTGTGAAACACGCTCACAATCAGCACGAATCAGCTCCGAGCCGTCGACCCCGCCTGATTGGGCTGGTCGGCCTCCTCGCCCTCCTCGTTGCCGGCTGTTCCGGCTCCGGGCCGCAGACCGCTCTCAATCCCGAAGGCCCGATTGGCCGAACGATCGATGAACTCTGGGAACTGGTCTTCATCCTGGCCACGATTGTCTTTGTGATCGTGCAGATTGCCCTCTTCTACACGATCGTCCGCTACCGGGCCCGTAAGGGCGACGACAGTGAGCCGGTACAGGTACACGGCAACACGCGGGTGGAGATCGCCTGGACCATCATCCCGGTCTTCATCCTCGCCGCTATTGCGTTCCCAACTGTCAGGGGGATCTTCGAGGTGCGCGCGATTCCCGAGGGCGAAGACGTCCTGCAGGTTCAGGTAACCGGTCACCAATGGTGGTGGGAGTTCGAGTACGTCGACCTCACGGATGAAACCGGCCGCACGCTCGTCACCGCCAACGAGCTCTACATACCCGCCGACACCGAGGTCAACCTAACGATGACTTCCGCCGACGTCATCCACAGCTTCTGGGTCCCCGTTCTGGCGGGCAAACGGGATGTTGTGCCCAACCGTGTCTCCAACCTGACGTTGATTGCGGACAATCCGACACCGCCCGACGCGCCTCATCCGGGCCAGTGTGCCGAGTACTGCGGCCTGGCTCACGCCGACATGCGGTTCAAGGTGCACGTGCGCAGCCAGGCGGACTTTGATTCCTGGGTAGATGACCAACTGACCCCGGCCGAGTTGCCGACGGAGGGCGCCGCAGCTGCGGGCTACGAAACCTTTGCCAACTTGTGTGTTACCTGCCACAACTCCACAGTTTCCGGCCCCGACGGGATCGAGGACATCGGTCCGGTAAGGACAATCGAGGTTGATGGTGTGACCTTCACCTCGTCGCTGGGCCCGAATCTCACTCACTTCGGCGGTCGAGCGACCTTTGGTTCCGGGACCTTCGAGAACAACCGGGAGCATCTGGCCCAGTGGCTTGCTAACCCAGCCGATTTGAAGCCGAACCTCTGGGAGTTGAACGACACCGAAGCCGGCCGCATCCTCGGAATGCCAAACTTCAACCTCAGCGACGACGACATCAACAACCTCATCGCGCTTCTGGAAGGATGGGACTGAAATGGTGCTGGACACCAACAAGGATCTAGCCGAGCCCAAAGGCATCTGGAGCTGGATCACCACAGTTGACCACAAGCGCATCGGTCTCATGTACGGCGTCACCGCCCTGGTCGCCTTCTTCGTCGCCGGGCTCGAAGCCCTACTCATCCGCCTCCAGCTCACCACTGCCAACGGGACTGTGCTCAGCGCCGACGCCTACAACCAGCTCTTCACCATGCACGGGCTGACAATGCTGCTGGTGGTGGTCATGCCGGTCGGTGCTGCGTTCATGAACTACTTCATTCCGCTCCACATAGGAGCTAGGGACGTCGCCTTCCCCCGGGCCAATGCATTCAGCTACTGGCTCTTCCTATTCAGCACCATCATGTTGCTCTCCTCGTTTGTCCTGGGCGGCGCTCCCGATGGTGGCTGGTTCGGCTACGCGCCGCTGTCTACTCAGCTCGACGAGTTCGTGCGGATGGACTACTACGCCATCGGCGCCCAGCTGCTCGGTATCGCCTCGATCATGGCTTCGGCCAACTTCATCGCCACCGTCTTCACCATGCGAGCGCCGGGCATGACCTTGATGCGCATCCCGGTGTTCACCTGGATGGCCGTTGTCGTTTCGTTCCTGCTGATCTTCTCGCTGCCGATCTTCGGCGTCGGGCTCTTCCAGATGTTCTTCGATAGGAACTTCGGAACACAGTTCTTCGGAGGCGGGGGAGACCCCCTCCTCTGGCAGCACCTGTTCTGGCTGTTCGGCCATCCCGAGGTCTACGTGCTCATCCTGCCCGCTATGGGCATCGTCTCGGAAGTCTTCCCGACTTTCAGCCGCAAGCCTCTGTTCGGCTACCCCTTTGTGGTGTTCTCAGGGATCGCAATCGGCTTCATGGGGTTTGGCGTATGGGCTCACCATATGTACACAGCTGGCTTGGGCCCCGTCGCTGAGGCAGGGTTCGGCGTAGCCACGATGATGATTGCGGTGCCGACCGGTGTGAAGATCTTCAACTGGATCGGGACCATGTGGGGCGGCAAGGTCAGCTTCGAGCTACCGATGATGTTTGCCATCGGGTTTGTCTCGCTGTTCGTCATCGGAGGGCTCTCCGGTGTTCTCCACTCGGTCGTGCCGTCCGACTATCAGCAGCACGACAGCTACTTCGTGGTAGCCCACTTCCATTACGTCCTCTTCGGCGGCGGCGTCTTTGGATACGTCGCCGGCGCCTACTACTGGTACCCCAAGTGGACCGGCCGTTTCCTCGACCAGAAACTTGGTCAGTGGCACTTCTGGCTGATGCTGATCGGCTTCAACCTGACGTTTGCGCCGATGCACATCCTCGGTCTCAATGGGATGGCCCGGCGGACCTACCGCTACCCGGAGGGCCTGGGTTGGGAGTTCTGGAACCAGGTCGCCACGTTCGGCTCGTTCCTGATCGGCATCTCGTTCCTCTTCTTCGCCTGGAACTTGATCAAGAGCCGCAAGAACGGTCGCATTGCCGGCAGCGATCCTTGGGACGGTCGCACCCTCGAGTGGTCGATTCCGTCGCCGCCCCCGGTGCACAACTTCGATGAGATTCCTGTTGTCGAACATGTCGATGACTTCTGGCATCGCAAGTACGCAACTGATGAGGATGGGCGTGCCGTGCGCATGCCGGAAGTGAGTGGAGGGACGCTCGCCGCGGATACGACAACGGGTGGTGACGGGGAGGAGAACCAGGGTTCGTCCGACGACATGCATATGCCGTCGCCGTCCTACTACCCGGTTGTCGCCGCCTTCGGGGTGATGGTCACCGGATACGGTTTGATCTACATCCCGGGCGGCTGGGTCGCAGCCGGGGTGGGGCTGGTAATAACGCTGTGGGGCTTCTTCGGGTGGTCACTCGAGCCCGTAACGAGGGATGCCGACCATGAGTAGCCAGGTTGCGCCGGTGGAAGCGCACGATCATCACGACATCCGACCGATCCGCAAGGCGGCCATGTGGGTCTTCCTCGGCTCGGAATGCATGTTCTTCGGGTCGATGATCGCCACGTTCCTCCTATACCGGAACGACACCGCAGATGGCCCGGGCTCCGAGATCTTTGATATCCCGTTCACCTCGGCCAGCTCATTCGTGCTGCTGATGAGCTCGCTGACGATGGTGCTCGCTCACAACTCCTTCGAGAAGCGCGACGGCCGGGGAACCCGGATCTGGCTCGCCGCAACGGCGCTGCTCGGCATTACCTTCCTCGCCGGTCAGATCTATGAGTTCACCGAGTTCGTGCACAAAGGCCTGACGCTCTCGACCAGCCCATTCGGTTCCTCCTTCTTCATGTTGACCGGCTTCCACGGCGCTCACGTCGCTCTAGGTGTAGTGATGCTGCTGGCGATGGTCTTCCTGTCGCTGGACGGCAGGCTCCATGAGGAGAGAGGCCTCAATGTTGAGCTGGTCGGTCTGTACTGGCACTTTGTCGACATCGTCTGGATCGTTATCTTCACTGTCGTCTATCTGCTGCAGGTCTGAGCCATGGCACAAACTGCCCACCGTTCTCACCCGACCCCGGCCATGTACTGGGGGATAGCGCTGTTCCTGGCTGTGGTCACTGCCCTCGAGGTTGCCGTTCCGTACATCTCGGCCCTCGACCCGGTCCGGGTGCCGTTGCTGCTGATCATGGGGGCGATCAAGTTCGGTACCGTTGTCGCCTTCTTTATGCACCTTCGCTACGACAAGAAGCTGTATCGGACGCTGTTCCTGTTTGGGGCGATTGGTGTCATCCCCCTCTTCCTGGTCGTACTCCTGACCATGAACGCGCTTTGAGCTAATGCTGACCAGCGTCATCGCCGCCAATCCGGGGGTATTCGACGTCACCCCGTTCCACATGCATCTCGATGTGGTCGGAGTCCTCGCGGCGATGATCGTGCTTTACGAATATGGGCTGCGACGGCTGGCTCCGCTGCACGCCCCGCGCGGCGAGGTGGCTGTTACCCGAGGGCAGAGGTGGGCCTTCTACTCCGGGATCTTCTCGCTCTACGTTGTGTCGTCGTGGCCGGTTCACGACATCGGTGAGAACAGCCTCTTCATATTCCACATGAGCGAGCACCTCGTCTTCGGGCTGATCGCTCCGCCGCTACTGCTGACCGGTACCCCCTGGTGGCTCATCCGGCTTGTGGTCAAGCCGATCCTGCCCGTCATGCGCATCCTGACCAAGCCGTTCGTGGCTCTGGCGCTGTTCAATGGGATGCTCGGGCTGATTCATGCCCCCGGTGTGCTCAACCTCATGCTGCGCAGCGAGCCCGCCCATTTTGCGCTGCACGCCATCCTGTTCCTGACCGGCATACTCATGTGGTGGCCGATACTCGGCCCGATTCCGGATATCCCGCAGCTGCCGCCGTTCCTACGTATGGGTTACGTGTTTCTGCAGTCGCTGGTACCCACCATTCCGGCCACGTTCCTGACTTTTGGCGAGACCCCGCTATACCCCATCTACGAGACCTTCCCCCGCCTATGGGGAATCTCCGCACTCGACGATCAGGTGCTGGCCGGGCTCCTGATGAAGATCGGTGCCGGCCTCTTGCTATGGGGCTACATCGCATGGATCTGGTTCTCCTGGTGGAACGATGAACAGCGCTACACCAACCCCACGCCGAGAGTGACCACAGGTAAGTCGTAATAGCTCGAGCCGCACCGTGGCGGAGAATGCCCGTTGTGCAGTCTGATTGCATCAGACTGCCAAGCCGATTTCATCGGCCGATTTCATCAAACTGCAAGCGGATTGCATCCGCCGCGGTTTTCATCCGCCGCGGTTTTCATCCGCCGTCTTCTTTGGAGCCACCCAGATAGGCGGCGCCGGCAGCGCCGAGGAGGACAAGTGCGCCCGCCCCGCTGAAGATGACGATTGCCCCGGTGCCTTCGGCAGCCAGCAGCAGCTGGGCCAAAGCCACAGCCAGAGCCGCAATGATGACGATGGCCAACATCGGACCGGTGACTGCCCTGGTCGCAGCCTTCATCATCGCCGTAGTGCTGGACGGGGCCGCCTCGCCTTCGAGCCCGACGACACTCTTGGCGGCGAGAGTGGCGACCACCCAGGCGACCAGCGCACCGGTTACCAGGCCGGCGATGAGCACCGTCAAGCTGAGGGCGGCGGCGTTGACCGACACCACACCGGCGTCGGTGTCGGCGGCAATACCCAGGCCGGCCCGCAGGATGCTGTAACCGACAGCTACGGACGTGACGAGGCCGAAAGGCATGATGTGAGCGAGCCCGAATTGGGTGACGTCCTTGTCGTCCTCGGAGCTGGCTCCGTAGGCGACAGCAGCCACAACGGCTCCGCCGAGCAGCGAGGCAACGACGGTGGCGAGAAACAGCGCACCGCTGGTAACGGACAGTTCGGCGTCTCCGCCCTCGGTGAGGCCGATGGCCTCGATCGCAAAACGACCGGCGAATAGGGCGAGCAGCGCAATCGCAAGAAGCCCTCCGGCGAGTGCCCCGGTGAGGATGACTGTCGAACGGTTATTCAAGGCTCACTCCGATCTGACACCGCCGGAGAGTGTAGCTGCGGCCGCGCCGCCACTGCCGTATGAGTGACCTCTGTTCTTGCGTACTTCCGTAGCGTGGAGAGCGACAAATCTACGCAAGAACGGTGGATCAGCAGAAGTTGTCGGAGGCGTCTGCCGAGTAGATACCCATGATGGTGTCGGTACCCTCGTCACCGCTGTCGAGCACGGGTCCCCAGAGCAGGAGATTGCCGCTGGTCCCTCGTAGTTCGAAGACACGGCCGTAGTCGGAGTCCGCCACGATCTCGACATCGAACGCCGAGTAGATATCTCGCAATTGGGTGACGGAGTAGCCGAGCTTGAGGCCGCTCAGCGTCTCGAGATCAACCGCCACCGAAGTAGCTGCCTCGTCGTAGGTCAGATCGAGCCGGTAACCGGCAAAGGTCTCGGTGCCGTCATCGTCAATCACAACAACAGCAGCCAACGCTCCGAACTTCACAATCCGCACCGTGCCGCCTTCGCACGCGCCGTACTCGCCGGTTGCCGTGATCGGCCCGGTGTCACTCGTCGGCTCCCCAAGGGTGGCGACGAGCTTGCCCACAGCGTCGGCAGCGTCATTGCCGAGCCTGATTTCGCCGATGCCGGCGGTTTGCAGTGTGAGATCACCGAGAGCCAGTGGCTGGCCGACGGCACTGTAGGGGTCGAACTCGATCGGGGCCTCTGTCGTCGTCGTTGATGTCGATTCCGCCGGTGTTCCATCGTCTGCGCTGGTCGTAGTGGGCTGCTGGTCGGCATCGTCACTATCGGCTGACGTGGTCACCGTCGTCTCGGTTGCATCGGCCTCGGCGGCTTCGTCATCCTGGGTCAGGTTGAACACGGCGATGCTCAGCACTACGAGCAGCAAGCCGAGGATGAGCCCGGTGAGCAGGGGACTGCGCGGCGGGGTAGCCGGAGGAAGCGCAGGATCCTCGAGAGCCGGTATCGGCTCCTCACCCGTGAGGTCCGTCAGGCTCTCATAGGGATCGTATTCCGGTGGTCCAGGTGGTTCGTGGCGGTCGCTCATATCAAGTCTCGGATCTCGGTGGCGCCCATCCTATTGCCGGTCAGAGTTAATCCGGTGTTACTCAGGCAGGTCCGGCACCGGTGCCGCGATGTACTCCTCGAGCAAGTTGTCGAATGGCGTGGTGGCAACAACTACCTGGGCCCCTTCCGCCGTGACGTAGAAGGCGACCGGGACCTTCAAGCGGACGATGTCTTCTCGATCCAGGCTGCGCAGATCCCAGGCCAACCCGATGACTTCGCTGAGCCCAAGCTGATCGTCGAGTGTGAACGCCTCGCTCACCGAGCGAACCACGCCAGCCAGCTCGGACGGGCTATCGAACTGGGAAGCCTTCTCCAGCATGGTGAGAATCACGTCCTGTTGACGCTCGTTGCGAGTGAGGTCGCTGACGTTGGGCATGACCCGCCACACTCCATCGATGTATTCCAGGGTGGACCGGGATCGAACCCAGGCCAGAGCCTGTTCACCATTGGCGTTGGTGCATCCGGCCGGGAGATTCAGATCTGCCTTCCGATCGCGGACTGCGTAATCGACGCATATCTCGACACCGCCGACCTCGTCGATGATCTCCTTGAATCCGTCGAAGGTGAATAGGGCGAAATGATCGACGTTGACACCGGTGAAGTCCTCCACAGCACCGGAGAGAAGAGTGGCGCCGTTGATGTCGTCCCCACATCCGTTGAAGTTGGCGTTGAGCCTTGTGTAGCTCTGCGTGCATCGATTAGGCAGGTACAGGTCGCGGGGCAGCGAAACCATGATCGGGTTACTGCCGTCGGACGGAAGCATCACAAGAATGATCACATCGGCCCGGAAATCGCCGATGTCGGACCCGACGACCATGTAGGTGTCGTACGTCAGGTCCTCGCTCGGGGCGGCCGCAACGGCTGTCACCACCTCGGGTGTCAGCGTCTCTCCGGTCTCGGAGGGCGGGGGAACCTCAGGCAATTCATCGAGCGCAAGCTGGTCGAATGCGTACCGCTCGACGTCGTTCCACGATTGCCAAACGGAGTACAGATTCCAGGCCGAGTACACCACGATCAGTACGACAAATGTGGTCAGCATGCGCTTCAAGGAACGACGCCACAGGGGTCGACGGTCGGGCTGGCGCTCGGCCCGATTGACGAGGTAGCCGATGATGGGCGCCGACATCTCCCGGAGCTTCTCGGCGATGGGCGAAAGCTGGCGCGGGTCGTAGTCGGGGGTGACAACGAGCAGAGTCCCGTCGGCATGGGTTGCCACCCCGCGCAGGCTCGTATCCCAGTCGACCGGTGCGGTGTTGATTATGAGCAGATCGGCGTGTTCGGTCAGCTTGTCGATGGTGTCCGCGAGGTTGAGGCTGCTCAGCGCCTCCCCGCGGTCGTCCACATCAGTACCTACCGGGATGAACGGGAGGGTATTGGCGTCGTCGATCTTCCACAGCCGTGTCGATTCCTTTAGAGAAGCCGTCCCAAGAGCAAGATCGATCCACCCCGGTGTCGTTTCGGACCGGCCGTACTCCGACATGCCCCCACCGGGATCGGCATCGATGAGAACGGCCCGGCGACCCATCCGCGTCGCCGCTACGGCGAGGTTCATGGCTACCGTCGTCGCCCCCAGGCCGGGGCTGGCGCTGGTCACCATGATCACCTGCCCCTTGGTGGCCCGCTCGAGACCGGCGATTGCGTCGAGATAGGTGTCGGCTTCTTCGGATTCGGGGATGCTCAGTACCGGGGTCGGAGCACCTTCGGTCGTCGGGACGTATGCAATGACGGGCTCGTCGACAGTTCGCTCCAGCCTGGGTCCAGCCAGGATGAACACCCATAGGATCCACACGGCGGCTGTAACGAGAGCTCCCAGGACTGCTGCGCCCGCGGTTCCCACCGATGACTGCCAGCTGTTGGCGATGATCCAGAAGACCGTCAATCCGACCAGCACAGAGACGACGTTGGGGATCGTGAAGACGTGGCTCCAGAAGCCCCCCTGTTTCTGTTGTGAGTCCCTAGCCATTGGGCAACCACCACGAAGTACCGGTCGGGCAATACTAGAAGGTTATCGGTCGAGAGGCTCGGGCAGGACGATGGCTACGGCGTTGCGGTCGGTCCGCCGTCGCAAGAACGAGGGGAGTAGATCCCCAGGATGACGCCGTCATCGTCGGTACCGGTGACCGGACCCCAGAGCAGGGTGGCGCTGTCGGTCGACCTGAGCAACACAAAATGGGGTATCCCTTCGATTTCCACGAAGCCGAGACCCGACTGGGTGTAGATGGCATTGATGCGGGAGATGGTGTCGCCAACGGCTAATCCGGATCGGCTGGTTATCACCTGCGTTGGATGCTCGTCTTCCGATTGGTCGAGGCGGTATCCGACGAGTTGCTCGGTTCCGTCGTTGTCACGGAAGACTGCCGTGAGCCAACCCCAGGTGTACGAGTAGCCAGTTTCGTCGTCGCACAGGCCCAACTCAGTCCCGATCGCAGCCCGGCTGTCGGGCTGACCGAGGCTGGCAACGAGCCTGCCCAGATAGGGCGTTGCCGAGCTGAAACCGAATGGCCCAAGGGCAAATGCACCCAGCGTGAGATCCGCAACCGGGACGGCCGCACCCTCCGGGTCGATCGGCGCCAGTGTTGTGGTCGTGGTTGTCGTTGTAGACGTTGTTGTCGAGGACGTGGTCGTTGCCGGGGCCGTTGTCGTCGGTTCGGTGGTGGTCGGAGCAGCCGTAGTCGGCGAGACCGTCGTTGTTGGGTCGGCGGTTGTTGGAGTGGCTGTCGGGTCGCTGTCATCACCTGTGAACACTCCCGCAAACAGCGCCACGATGATGATCACACCGACGAAAGCCCCGATCAGGATTCCCCACGGCCGGCCTGTCGCTTCGTCGGGCGGCGGAGGAAGATCAACAGGTGCCGCCGACTGCCGTTCTTCGACCGCAGCGGCAACTAGCTCGGGAGTGAGCGCCGGCAGATCCTCATCGATTTTGGTGTCGATCCAGGTTCGCCCGCATTCCGGGCAGACGGGCTTGGTCACCGCTCTCACGGTGCCGCAGTAGACACAGCGGCCTTGTCTTGTCGCCGATTCATTCCTCACGAGGCCGTAGCTTACGTTCCGTGCGGATTTCTGGGTGAATTTCGCAGTGCTCTGTCAGTCGTCCAACAGGTCGCGGAGTTCGCCCGGTGTGGTCACGGGGAGATCGCACACGAAGTTGCGGCACACATACGCGGTTGCGTTGTCGCCTATCAAGGGCCGGTCGGCAAGCAGCGGAACAACTGCGCCCTGGCTGCGGCCCAGGGCCACCACACAGTCCGGTCTCCATGTCTCCCATACGACCGCTTCCAAGGCCCTTCGGTCCGGTCCCGGTCCGACGAGAGCCACCTCCTTGATGCCGGACTCGCTGGCCAGGAGAACGCCGAGGAGGTGGGCAACTGCCTGAGGTGCTCGTTCGAGGAGGCGGGAGGCACCGCGGCGGATCCCGTCGACGGCTGCATCACCTTCCCCGGTCAGTGCCCCCATAGTGATTAGCGCCTCGGCCGCAAGGGAGTTGGCCGACGGCAGCGGATTGTCCATGAAGTCGTGGGGCCGGGCAATCAGCTGGGGTTGGTCGGCTCCGGTTGTGTGGAATCCGTCCGGGCTGGAGAAGAGGCTGTTGAGGCCGTCGACGAGCTGCTTTGCTGAGGTGAACCATTGGGTGTCGCCGGTGGTCTGGTAGAGCGCCAGCAGGCCAACGGCCATTGCGGCATAGTCAACGGCGAAACCAGGTCCTGATGTTCTTCCCCCTCGCCACGAGCGCATGAGACGACCGCCGTCGTCGATCATCTCTGACGTGACAAACCGGGCGATCCCCAGTGCGATGTTGCGGTACGACTGATCATCGAGCACTACTGCGGCCTCGGCGAATGCACGCAATGCAAGCCCGTTCCACGCTGCGATCACTTTGTCGTCCCGTCCGGGTCGAGTTCGCTGCCGGCGGGCTTCGGCCAGCGCCGCATCGGCTCGGGTCTTTGCGGCTATCACCTGCTCCTGGGTGATGCCGTAGTCCTCGGCCAGCCGTTGAGGTGACCGCGCTAGATGGAGGTTGTTCCGGCCCTCGAAGTTGCCCGCCTGCGTCACGCCGTAGAGATCGCACATGAGGTCGGCATCAGATCCGGTTAGAGAGCGGAACTCCTCGTAGTCCCATACGTAGTACTTACCTTCGACCCCCTCGGAATCGGCGTCCTCGGCGCTATGTACGGCACCCAGTGGGTCGAGCATCTCGTCTCGCAGATAGTCGAGGGTCTCTCGGGCGGTTGCCGTATACGTCGGCTCGGCAAACAGGCGACCTGCCCAGAGGTACACCCGAGCGAGGAGGGCATTGTCGTACAGCATCTTCTCGAAGTGCGGGATGAGCCATTGGCTATCGACGGAGTAGCGGGCAAAGCCACCGCCGACCTGGTCGTAGATGCCCCCGGCCCGCATGGCGTCCAGCGTGCGCCGCACCACAGGCTCGATCTCCTCTCCCCGAACAGGGTCGAGAGCAACGACGCGCAGCAGCATCTCGAGTACCGGAGCCTGGGGGAACTTGGGTGCGCTCCCAAACCCGCCGTGCCGGGTGTCGAATGACGCCTGGAGAGTGCCGAGTGCCGACTCGATGGCTTCGTTGATGTCGGACCGGTCACCCGTCGGTAGGCCCCGGGCTACAGCTGTGGTGAGTTGATCGGCTTGCCTGTCCACTGCATCCCGGTTGCTTTCCCAGGCATTGCGTACAGAGGAGAGCAACTGACTGAAGGAGGGCATATTCCCTCGCGGCTCCTTGGGGAAGTACGTCCCGGCATAGAACGGCTTTGCCTCCGGAGTGAGGAAGACGGTCATCGGCCAGCCACCATGACCACTGATGGTCTGCAGAGCATCCATGTAGATGCGATCAATGTCGGGTCGCTCCTCGCGATCTACCTTGATGTTGACGAATCCCTCGTTCATCAGTTGCGCAGTCGCCTCGTCCTCGAAAGACTCGTGTGCCATCACGTGGCACCAGTGGCAGGCGGAGTAGCCGACCGAAAGCAGCACCGGCCGGTTCGTGGCTTGGGCCAGCGCAAACGGCTCGTCCCCCCACTCGAACCAATCGACGGGGTTGTCCTGATGTTGGAGCAGGTACGGGCTGGTGGAGTTGGCAAGGCGGTTGGGCATGGCGGGAGCCTACGCGATGGTTGCCGACCCGGATGACGCCGGGAAGTGGTTCCCGGGCGAGGTCTCAGGTGATTCTCAGCTTGGGGCAACAACTTCATAACAACTGCAGGAGACGATCTGGCTGTGCACGAGAGCACACACGTCTACTGAACGGAGTCGGACCATGAAGAAGCGACTTGGCATGCTGGCCGTGGCTGCCGCGATCGTCCTCGCGATTCCGGTGGCGGCAGCCGCCGATGACGACGAGGCGCCGCCTGAGCCACCGCCGATCGATCTGGAGGAGCGCTTCGATACCTTGGATGAGGCGATCACCGCCGTTGCCGAAAGGATGACGAGGGCTCTGGAGCGCCTGAGCGAGCGATACGATCGCGTCCAGGAGCGAGAAGATGCGCCGGAGGAGGTGTTGGAACGATTGAGCACGGCGATCGATCAGATCACCGACAATCTTGCTGCAGTTGCATCTGCCGAGAGCTTCGATGACCTCAATTCGGTACTCGAAGAGGCACGTGAGCAGCGTCGCGAGCTACGCGGTGATCGGCCACATCGTCCTCACCGCTGCCGACCGCATGCTGGATTCGGGACCGGTGATAGCCAGAGCGACTGACAGCTTCATGCGGTAGGAGAGGGGCGTCCGGCTCGGGCGCCCCTCTTCCGCGTTTGGGAACAACCGGGGCGATGCCGGCGTTGTAGCTCATATAAGGGGGTTTACGGGACCCTCGTCGGCGGATAGCGTCGCGAGGAGAGCTCAGCCCGGAACCGGAGATCGGTTTCATGGGTCAAACTGCCAACAGAAATAGGGTTTTGGGGGGTTCACAAACGTGAATACGTATGTGATAGTAGGTGACTCCCAAGACCCACTAATGGAGCCGTTGACGCGCGACCACGCCGAGAGGCGACACGGTCGTGGAGGATCTTCTACATGACAAAGACGAGCAACACGCGAGACAAAACGCTCGATCGGGCCAAGATCGAGCGAGAAGAGGCAAAGGAGCGGATTGACCGCGATACCTTGTCGCGCTCTCGTAAGGATCTCGACAAGAACAAGCTGACCGACGACCGGGGGCGGCTGACCACCGACCTGGTGAGCCAATATCTGACTGCCATTGGTGAGTACGAGTTGCTCACGGCAGAAAAAGAGGTTGAGTACGCCCAGAAGATCGAAGCCGGGCAAAACGCTCAGGAGAAGTTCGACAAGGGCGAGTTCAGCAGCAAGTCCGAGGAAATGGTGCTTCGCCGGCACATCCGGCGCGGTCGGGAGGCCAAGGATGCGTTCCTCACCGCGAACCTCCGGCTAGTTGTCGCTAACGCACGCCGTTATGCCAACACATCTGGAATCGACTTCCTCGACCTCATTCAAGAAGGCAACCTGGGGCTCATCCGCGCAGTTGAGAAGTTCGACTGGCGCAAGGGCTTCAAGTTCTCCACGTACGCCACGTGGTGGATCAGGCAGGCCATTACTCGTGCCATCGCTGACAAATCGCGCACGGTACGTATCCCGGTGCATCTCCACGACACGCTGGCTGCAGTCCGTGCCGCCCAGGCGAGTCTCAAAGCGGAGTTGGGGCGTGAGCCACGCCCGGAGGAGATCGCCGAGGAGGCGGGCGTCAACGTTGACAAGGTCGAGCTTGCGCTCAGCGTTGCCGACACGGTCTCGTTGGAGCAGCCGGTTGGTGAGGATGGCGCCCAGCTGGGTGACTTCATCGAGGACGAAGACGCAGTCGATCCGATGCGGGTCACTGAAGAGCTCGATATCGCCAACAGTCTGCGCAAATCGATCGAGCGTCTCCCGGAGCGGGAAGGTCGCATCCTGGCGCTGCGCTATGGCTTCTACGACGGTGTGCCGCGCACGCTGGAGGAGATCGGCGACGAGTTCCAGCTCACCCGCGAGCGCATTCGCCAGCTCGAGAAGCTGGCCCTGTGCCGGCTCCGCCACCCGTCGTTCGGCATCCGCGAGCAGGATCTGCTCTAGCTCGAGCTGCAGATTGTGAAGCAAGGCGCCGACTCGGCCCGCCATGAGCGCGGGCGAGTTCGCCTTCAGCCGTGCTGATTCGGTAGTGTCGGTTATGTAGACGAGCCGGAGGGATCATGCGCCTACATGCGCTTGTCGGTGGTGGCACCGAAATCATTGGGCCTGAAGGCACGCTGTCCGATGCAGCTGAGGCCATGGCCGACCAGGAAGCCGATTACGTCGTTGTGATCGACAACAGGGAACTGGTCGGGATCCTCACCGAGCGAGATCTCGTCTTGGCTATTGCCGAAGGGGTAGACCTAGGTGCCAGCCTCGTTGAGGAATGGATGAGCGAGGCTCCGGACACATTCAGCCCGGACGTCACCGTTACCGAAGCGGTCGCCTGGCTGCTCGAGACCGGGTATCGCCATCTCCCCGTCGTCGCTGATGAAGAGCTGCTGGGTGTCGTAACGATCCGTGACCTCATGTGGGCTCTCACCCAGGAGGCGGGTTCCTGAGCCGGGCCTTCTCC
>JASJDZ010000027.1 GCA_030065575.1 Acidimicrobiia bacterium | reverse complement strand
CGGCATCCGGGGATCGGGGCCGCCGACACCACGGGCCAAGTCGCGACGGATCAGCATCGATACCCCGGCCACGGCAGCCACATCGCGTACAACGTCGTACTGCCCGGCATCAATCTCGTCCTCTTCGAGGCCTAGGTAGGGCACATCAAAGACATCCGTAGCGATCCCAACGGCGATCAGGCGCTCGGGATCATCGGACCGGACCAGCTTGGAACCGGCCACTGCCGCACCTGCTCGCTCTCCTTCGGCAACAAGGGCGCCAAGGGCATCGGGGCGCGGTAGGGCCCCGGCGTACAGGAACCAAAGATGGGTGATCGAGGCATCGATCGACCCGAGCAGATTGGGGACGTTGCTCATCCACTCGACCCCGGCACCGTCGGCAGCGTGCCGTCCCGTCGAACCAGAGCCGACGACGACGATGCGGCTCGTCTCGTAGACTTGGGCCCTCACCCGGGCGATCGTGTCCGAGATATCGGTGCTGCTGATCGCCAGCACGACGGCAACAACCGTTGGCTTCGGATTCCCGGGGGGTGACATAGGCCGCATTCTGGAGTCGTGACCGATCTATCGCAATCTTGACGTCGTTGTGCTTTGTGGAGGCGTGGGGGGCGCCCGCATGGCTCGAGCACTGTCGAGTGCCGTCGACCGATTGACGGTAGTCGTCAACGTTGGCGACGACGATTATATGTACGGCTCGCATGTAGCGGCAGACCTGGACACCGTTACCTACACCCTCGCTGGTATCGAGGGACCGCACGGATGGGGCATCCGGGGCGACACTTCGCACGTGATGGAGGCACTTGCCGCCCGAGGTGCGGACACCGCGTTCCGGCTCGGCGACCGGGATCTGGCGACCTGCTTGATGCGGACCGAGGCCATCCGCAATGGGGAGCCCCTCTCCTCCGTCACCGCCCGAATCGCCAACTCGTTGGGCGTTGGCGTACGGATCCTCCCGGCCAGCGATGACGAGATCAGAACAATGATCCAAACCACCGAGGGCGACTGGCTCAGCTTCCAGGACTATTTCGTCCGGCGTGGCCACAAAGACGAAGTTGCGGCCATCCGCTACGAGGGAATCGAAGATGCGGTTCCTGCGCCTGGAGTGATCGAGGCCATCAGCGGCGCCGATCTGGTCGTGATTGCACCGTCCAACCCGCCGCTGTCGATCTGGCCGATCATCGGCATACCGGGCACAAGAGAGGCTCTGATCGACGCAAGTCTTGTTGTCGGGGTAAGCCCTCTCTTTGGCGGCAAGGCACTGAAGGGCCCCGCAGACCGGGTTCTGGAGGCGCTCGGGCTACCCGCGGGGACGGAGGGAATCCTTCATGCCTACTCCGATCTTCTCGGCATGCTCGTGGTCGATCGACAGGACGTGGCAGACACAGCTCTTTCGACGCCGGAGACGAGGATTGTGGCGGTCGACACGCGAATGGCGACTCCGGAAGACGGCGAGCGTTTCGGAGCCTGGCTCATGGATACGATGTTCGAATGATTCAGATCTTCCCCATCGCAGGAATCCCCGAGGTTGAAGAGGGGGCAGACGTCGCATCGCTGATTCTCGAGGCAGTGGCGTCCTCCGATCTCGAGCTGCAAACGGGCGACGTGCTCGTCGTCACACACAAGGTCGTCTCGAAGGCGGAAGGGCGGTTCATCGAAGCATCAGATGAGCAGTCGTATCGGAAGGCCGTCGAGAGCGAGGCCAGGGCGATCCTGCGGCGGCGCGGGGATCTGGTCATCACGCAGACACATCACGGGTTCATCTGCGCCAACGCCGGGGTGGACCGTTCCAACGTTCCCGGCGAGCGCGCCGTCCTGCTCCCGGTCGATCCTGACCGTTCGGCTCATATGATCAGGATGAAGATCCAGCAGGGCGTCGGCATCGACATCCCGGTAGTGATCAGCGACACGTTCGGGCGTCCGTGGCGTCGCGGCCAGACCGACGTGGCCATCGGCATCTCGGGACTCGAAGCGATCTCCGACCACCGTGGCCAGCCCGACGCAGAAGGCAGGACCATGGAAGCAACCGAGGTCGCCATCGTCGATGAGATAGCTGCCGCAGCCGATCTGGCCATGGGCAAGGCGGCTCGGGTCCCAGCCGCAATCATCCGCGGCGTAGATTGGCGCCACGGGTCGGCCCGGGCTACCGATCTCGTGCGTCCCCCGCAAGAGGACATGTTCCGCTGATATGCCAGAGCTACCCGAGATTGTCACCTACCTGGACGCCATCGATCGTCACGTTGGCGGCGACGTGCTCGAGGCAATCCGCGTCAAGTCGTTTTCGTTGCTGCGCACCTACGATCCGCCTCTCGAATCGGTCTTTGGCAAGGAACTGATTGGCCTCCGCCGGATGGGAAAGCGCATCGTCTTCGCCTTTGAGGACGACCTGTTCGCCGTCCTTCATCTCATGATCGCCGGGCGCTTGCACTGGCACGCAGAGCGGAAGGCAATCCCCGGCAAGATCGGCCTCGCCGCCTTCGACTTCGCATCAGGCACGATCATCCTGACCGAAGCTGGAACCAAGCGAAGAGCGTCTCTTCACATAGTCCGGGGCGAAGAGGCACTTGCGGCTCTGGACCCCGGCGGTCTCGAGCTCGACGGGGCAACGCTCGAGGACTTCAGGACCGCACTTCTTGCCGAGCGCCACACCCTCAAACGTGCCCTGACCGATGCGCGCCAAATCTCCGGAATCGGTGGAGCCTTTGCCGACGAGATACTTCACAGAGCAAAGCTCTCGCCAATGCAAATGAACACGAATCTGTCGGATGACGAGATCGCCCGGCTACTCGAGGCAAGCAGAGAGACTCTCACCAAGTGGGTCCAGATTCGACGGGAGGATACCGGAGCCGGTTTCCCGGAGAAGGTTCGGTCAACCCACCCAGAGATGGCGGTACACGGCAAGTACAACAAACCGTGTCCGGTGTGCGGCGCTCCGGTGCAGCGGATCGTGTACGCGTCGCGAGAGACCAACTACTGCCCCGGATGTCAGACCGGTGGCAAGATCCTTGCCGATCGCTCGCTATCGCGCCTACTCAAGGATGACTGGCCGAAGACGATCGAGGACCTGGAAGCGTGATCCATTTTGAGGGCGTACACGTTGGTTGTTCGGCGGCTCGACAAATGCTGCGTTAGATTCGAGTTCACCAATCTGGTCCAGGCGGCGGTGGCGCGGGGCGCGCCTTCGTCGAGAACAGGAGACAACCAATGACACGCCGCGCCCTGGTGACAGGCATCACCGGTCAGGATGGCTCGTACCTTGCCGAACAGCTCATCGAGAAGGGCTACGAGGTACACGGGCTGATTCGTCGCTCGTCGACGTTTGCGACCGAGCGGATCGAGCACCTCTACCTTGACTCGCACCTCGAATCAGCCAAGCTCTTCCTTCACTACGGCGATCTCGCCGATGGCAACGGCCTCAGTCGCTTGATGAAGGATGTCGACCCCCTCGAGGTGTACAACCTCGGCGCGCAGAGCCACGTCGCCGTGTCTTTCCAGAACCCGCTCTATACGGCCGACGTTGTGGCTCTGGGCACGCTGCGGATGCTCGAGGCAATTCGGATGACCAATCCGGCGATCCGCTTCTATCAGGCTTCCTCCTCCGAGATGTACGGGAAGGTGGTCGAGACTCCGCAATCGGAAACCACTCCGTTCCATCCTCGCTCTCCGTACGCGGTCGGCAAGGTGTACAGCTTCTGGCAGACCGTCAACTACCGCGAGGCGTACGACATGTACGCGTGCAGTGGCATTCTCTTCAACCACGAGTCTCCTCGTCGTGGCGAGACCTTCGTCACTCGCAAGATCACGAGAGCGGCAACCCGTATCAAGCTGGGACTGCAGAAGAAGCTCTATCTGGGCAACCTGGACGCCGAGCGTGACTGGGGATTTGCCGGCGACTACACCGAGGCCATGTGGCTGATCCTTCAGCAAGACCAACCCGACGACTATGTCGTAGCGACCGGCGAGCGCCACTCGGTCCGGGAGTTCGCCAGGAAGACGTTCGATCTGCTCGAACTGGATTGGGAGGAGTATGTCGCCTTCGATCCCCGCTACATGCGACCTGCCGAAGTCGACCTTCTCGAAGGCGACGCCTCCAAGGCGCGCAAGGTTCTCGGGTGGAAGCCAAAGGTGAGCTTCGATGAGCTCGTCGAGATGATGGTGGAATCGGACCTGGAGCTTGCCAAGCAGGAGCGTGCCTTGGTTGATGCCGGGCTCAAGAGCATTGAGTGGAATGGGAGCAACTCATGAGCGCCATCGTCGACAAGAAGGTCGTCGTAACCGGTGGAGCGGGCTTCCTCGGGTCGTTCCTTTGCGAGAGGCTCGAAGCAGCCGGGGCCGGTGAGCTGTTCATCCCGCGGATCGAGGACTACGACCTGACCGATCTCGATGCCGTCAAGCAGATGTACCGGGATGCTCAGCCGGACACAGTTATTCACCTGGCAGCCCAGGTCGGCGGTATTGGGGCAAACCGGGAGAATCCAGGGCGCTACTTCTTCGCCAACATGGCTATGGGACTGCACCTCATCGAGGAGGCTCGCAAGCAGAAACTCGGCAAGTTCGTCCAGATCGGCACCGTCTGTGCGTATCCGAAGTTCGCCCCGGTTCCCTTCCGCGAGGAAGACCTCTGGAACGGATACCCGGAGGAGACCAACGCCCCTTATGGCATCGCCAAGAAGGCTTTGCTCGTGATGCTCCAGGCCTACCGACAGCAGTACGACCTGAACGGCATCTACCTGCTACCGGTCAATCTCTACGGCCCCCGTGACAACTTCGATCTCGAGAGCTCCCACGTCATCCCGGCCCTGATCCGCAAGTTCACCACTGCTCGTGACGAGCGAACGGCGGAGGTCGAGGCCTGGGGAACCGGATCGGCGTCGCGCGAGTTCCTCTATGTCGAGGACGCCGCCCGCGCCATTGTGATGGCAACTGAGAGGTACAACGGTGACCAGCCGGTCAACATCGGCACCAGCCACGAGATCACTATCCGTGACTTGGTCGAGTTGATTTCACGGCTCACCGGCTTTGAGGGAAGGGTTGTGTGGGACTCGAGCAAGCCGGACGGTCAGCCGCGGCGCAAGCTGGAGACCTCCAAGGCAAAGCAGCTCTTCGGATTCGAAGCAGAGATGGACTTGGAGACCGGCCTACGCAGAACCATCGAATGGTGGGAGTCGCAATAGCACCCCAGGTTCGCTTGCTCTCCGGTAGGTTCGGGATTCAACCGCCAGACTGAGGAGCACCAATGCCGCACTACCTGCTGTCTACCTATGCCGTCGCGGGTGAAGTACCCGGAGCGCCGCAAAGCCCCGACGAGATGCAGGCTTTCATGACGCGACTGATCGACCTAGAGGCGGCAATGGATGCAGCCGGCGCCTTCGTCTTTAGCGGGGGGTTGACCCCGGTGAATTCAGCGCAGGTACTCAATCCTGATGGGGGCGGTGCTGACGGGCCCTTTGCTCAGGCAGCTGAGCAGCTGGCCGGCTTCTACATCATCGATGCCGAAACCGATGAGGCTGCCCACGTTTGGGCGACCAAGGTTGCCGAGGCAACCAACCATCCAATCGAGCTGCGTCGTTTCCATGCAACCGGCAAGGTTGCCGACCACATCGGTGGCTAGAAGTCCGCGCTGTTGGGCGTCCTCGGGAACGGAATGACATCGCGGATGTTCTGCATGCCGGTTGTGAACTGGACCATCCGACCGAAGCCGAGCCCGAACCCGGCGTGAGGCACGGTGCCAAAACGGCGCAGGTCGAGGTACCACCAGTACTCTTCCTCGGGAAGACCCTTTTCGCGGATGGACTCGAGTAGGACATCATGTCGCTCTTCACGCTGTGAACCGCCGACGATCTCACCAACACCGGGTAGCAGGACGTCCATCGCAGCCACCGTCTTCCCGTCGTCGTTGCGACGCATGTAGAACGCCTTGATGTCCTTCGGGTAGTCGACGACGATCACGGGCTGGGCGAACACAACCTCAGTGAGATAGCGCTCGTGCTCCGATTGCAGATCGGCGCCCCAGTGCACCGGGAACTCAAATGACGTGTCCGCCTGCTCCAGCGCCTGGATCGCCTCACCGTACGTGATGCGGCGGAACTCGCTCGTGGCGAGGGCATTGAGGCGATCGAGCAAGCCTTCCTGCACCCATTTGTCGAAGAAGGCGAGATCTTCGGGGCACTGTTCCAGCACGAACTGGAACATGTAGCGGATGTACTCCTCGGCAAGATCTGCGTTGTCGGAAAGGTCGGCAAACGCTACTTCCGGCTCGATCATCCAGAACTCGGCCAGGTGTCGACGGGTGTTCGAGTTCTCCGCTCGGAACGTCGGGCCAAACGTGTAGACACGATCCATCGCGCTGGCGTAGGTTTCGGCAGACAACTGCCCGCTGACGGTCAGGAAGGTCGGCTTCCCGAAGAAGTCCTGGGCATAATCGACCGCACCATCCAACCGGGGAGGTGCCGCCGGATCCAGGGTTGTCACCCGGAACATCTCCCCCGCACCCTCTGCGTCAGATGACGTGATCATCGGCGCATGCACGTAGAGGAAGTCGCGTTCTTGATAGAACTTGTGAGTTGCGTAGGCCAGTGCGTTCCGGACGCGGGCTACCGCGCCAAACGTATTGGTACGGGGGCGCAGGTGAGCGATGTCGCGCAGTTTTTCAAAGGAGATCCGCTTCTTCTGTAGCGGGTAGTCGTCGGGGTCGGCGAGACCGAAGACCGTGACCTTGGTGGCGTGAACTTCGACCCGCTGACCCTTACCGGGAGACTCGACAAGCTGGCCCTCAATGGCGACTGCACTTCCTATGGTGACGTTGAGGACCTCAGATTCGTAGTTTTCCAGCTCACCCGGCACGATGACCTGCAGACCGGAGAAACTCGATCCGTCATTGAGCTCCACGAACGAGAAGCCCCCTTTGGAGTCGCGGCGTGTCCTCACCCATCCGGCGACCTTGACCGGCTCACCGATGGCGTCAGACACCAGGACGTGCTTGATCAGCGTACGTCTCACTTGATCCTCACTCGTTGGTCGCGTTGTTGCTCCAGGCTAGAGCCTCAGCTGCGATCTAGCTGCAAGGAGATCTACTCAGGGTCGCCGGCCGCACGGCCGCCGTTGCCACCGGACCGCTCCCGATCCTCGGCTACTTCGGAGCTCTCGTCACGATCCAGCGATCGTCGCATCGAACCGATGGCAAGTGTCATCTCGGCGCGAAGCGGAGCGAGGTTGTAGACGTAGCCCACGAGGGGCGTGTCGACCAGTTCGAGCCGCCGCCGCAATTCCTCTGTCCCTCGCATGTCGCTGCCGTGAGACACCACCACCATCACCCGGTCGGCAAGTCTCACCAGTGTGGTGGAGTAGGCAACACGCGGTAGCGGAGGACCATCGATCAGGATGAGGTTGTACCGCTCGGCCAGCACGTCGAATAGATCCTTCACCGTCGCTGAAGAGAGGAAGTCGAACGCTGACCCCGGTACCGAACCGCCCGACAGGAGATCCACCGATCCGGCCTCCTCCATAGGTACCCGAACGATGGCGTCGTTGAGGGCGGCCGTCCCGGTGATCACATCTGCGAGCCCAGCACGGGGAACGACCGATCCGGCGAGAAGTCGGGTTAGACCTTGATCGCCGTAGTCTGCGTCGATTACCAGGACACGATTTCCTTCGCGGGCAGCGGCGAAAGCGGTGTTGGCAACAACAATCGTCTTGCCCTCAGAAACCGATGTCGAAGTCACGACGACAGAGGTGAAGGCTCTGCCCGGAGTGCCATCAACCAGCCGGTCTCTTTGCAGCGCCACGGCAGCTGCGACGAATCGGAACGACTCGGCTGCGGCGCTGACGGGAGCGTCCACTGTCGGCAGAGTTGTTGACAGACGCTCCTCGAAGAAGGACGGGACATCGGCGAGAAGTGGTGCGCCGAGTGACGCTTCCGGCTCAGTGCGGGAGCCGAAACGTCGCCGCCGGCGGGCGAGGGGAAGAGCTGCGGCCGACCCGATCACGGCTCCCATCAAGAAGCCAAAGACAGCCAGGGTCACCGCTGATGAGCGCACCGGATCGACGGCGGGGTCGTAGAAGACCACACCTGTGCTCACGAGCTCAGCGTCGATTGCCCGCTGATCACGAACCGCCTGCAAGCTGGATATCCGGGCGCGGATATCGTCGTACTGAGCCTGCAGGGTCTGTATGTCCGGATCCTCGTCCTCATTGGCGAGCGCGGAGCGCAGGGTCTGGATTTCGAGGCCGATCTCATTGAGAATCGCCGCCGTTCTGGCAAACTCCTCCGGGGTCGCCCGGTCCGGCGTCGAGTCAAGGAGCAGCAGCCTCGAAACTACGCTCTCCAGCTGTGCCTGGATGGCCAGACGCTCGGCATCGCTCCCGCGCAGGGTTCTGATTTCGTCCTGGATCTCGGTTCCCGTGATGACGAGCTGGACAATCTCGGAGTCGAGCTCCTGAAGGGCTACCTCATAGTCCCTCCGGGTGAGCTCGCCACTGATCTCCTGATAGGCCTGCGCCACCGAGTTGACCAGCAGCACTGCGCTGTCCCCGTCCTCGGCGGTATAGGAGAGCCGGATGAGACCGCTGTCCTCGTCGGGACTGATTGACAGCCCGCCGGAGAGGATGCTCTCGCCGCTCACCGAAACCGGGTTCTCGGCAGCGGCGGCGAGCTCGCTGGCCCGGAGTGCAACGGAGAGGGACGACATGATCTCGGCCTGATTGCGGACATATCGCTCTGGGGCCACATTGGCTCCGCCGTCGAACAGGTTCGACGACCGGGGATCCTCGACCAGGATCACGGCATCCGCAGTCCAAGCCGCCCGGCTATCGGCAACCAGCCATCCCAGACCTGCAAAGCCGATCGCAAGCAGAAGAACCAGCCACCGGAATTGCCATGCGGCACCGGCTACGGTTGGCTCGAACTGCTGAGATTCGAAGTCGTACATCGATGTAACTCCGGCGGAATAGGAATGGCCGTACGCGCCACTGAGCAGCGCAATCCTCCGGCACATTAGCTCTGCTGATCGTATTGATAGGAGACGTAGTCAGCGACTGGTCAGGCCGAGCCGTCGCAAATCCTCCCGGGTAGCCGTCAGCGTCACCGCTCGGTTAGCCCATTATCGGGTGCGCAGGCCCGGTCGCGTCTCACTCTGGGTTCGCACTTGTATACTCGCAGTAGCGATCGGGATGTGGCCCACATGGCCAGATTGGGTCCGTCCCGAAGTAAGGATTTAAGGGGTAATAGGTGGCTGATCCAAAGGGAATCGCGATTGTAGGTAGCGGCTATGTCGGTACGGTGGTGGCGGCGTGCATGGCCAAGATCGGTCACCGAGTAGTCGGTGTTGAGATCGACGAAGAGAAGCTGTCGAAGCTGCAGAGCGGATCGTCGTATTTTTACGAGCCGGGACTCGATGAGATCCTCCGCGCCAGCATCGACAACGGGACCCTCCAGTTCACGAACGACTTCGAACTCGCCATGGCTCAGTCGGAGGTCGTCTTCTTGTGCGTCGACACCCCGCCTGGTGAAGGAGGCCATCCCGACACTACGAATGTCATGGCTGCCGCCAAGAGTATCGGTCGCGCCATCAAGTCACCTCACGTGATCGTGACCAAGAGCACCGTTCCCGTCGGCAGTGGCAACTGGCTGACGACCACGATCGAAAATGTGCTGGATGATGACGTGGACCCAAGCGCTATCTCCGTTGTGAGCAATCCGGAGTTCTTGCGCGAAGGATCGGCCGTCATGGATTTCCTGCATCCCGAGCGCATCGTGCTCGGCGGATCCGACGAAAGAGCAGTCGACCTCGTCGAAGCGGCCTACAAGCCGATTCTGGATCAATCCTTCCCGGGTGGAAGAACCGCCGAACGGCCGATCCTCGTCAAGACGGACCGATCGACGGCTGAAACGATCAAGTACGCCGCCAATGCATTCCTGGCGACGAAGATCAGCTTCATCAACGAAATTGCCGAGATATGTGAATGGGTCAACGCTGACGTCAAGGAAGTTGCCCTGGCCATGGGTCTTGATTCCAGGATCTCGGCGATGTTCCTGCAAGCGGGCGTTGGCTGGGGCGGATCATGCTTCGGCAAGGACGTTGAAGCCCTGGCCGCAACGGCTCGGGCATACGGACAGGACCCAATGATCCTCGACGCGACAAGAGCCGTGAACCAACACCAACGTCACCGCGTCGTGCACAAGCTGCAAAGCCATCTTCGCCCGCTCCGTGGCAGTCGCATTGCGCTGCTCGGGATCGCGTTCAAGCCCGAGACCGACGACACTCGCGACGCTCCATCGATCACGATCGCCAGCGAGCTGATGGCACGCGGAGCCATCGTCAGAGCGTACGACCCAATGGTCAAGCAGATCCCGGAGCTTCCCGACCTACAGACGGGCACCGATCCTTTCTCAGTGATCGAAAGGGCGGATGCAGTCGTTCTCGTAACCGAATGGGATGAGCTACGCAATCTGGATCTGAGTGTGGTTGCGGAGAAGATGCGCGGCAATGTGTTCATCGATGGCCGGAACGCCTTTGATCCTGCCCGTGTCGAAGCGGTCGGTCTGGTGTACGAGGGCATGGGTACCGGTGTAGTAGCACCACCGAGAAACTCCGAACCCTGGTAGGTCAAAGAGCTAAGAAGCAGGTCTCACGCACCCGATAGAGGGTTATGAGACGCGCTTATCATCTTCTTAGCGCGAGCCGGAATCGTGTGCGGTACTGTCACCCCATGCGAAACCTCACTCGACTTCTGTTGCTCGTCGTCGTTGCTGCCTCGATGTCCGCCCCGGTGCCCGCCCTTGCCTCGGCGGCCGATCCCGGCGGAACGTTCACCGACGACGATGGCATCGTCCATGAGGGCTATATCGAAGCCCTCGCCGCCGTAGGCGTCACCAAGGGCTGCAATCCACCGCTCAATTCCAAGTTCTGCCCGCAGCGGTCCGTCACTCGGGGAGAAATGGCAGCTTTCCTCGTTCGCGCGCTCGATCTTGCCGGCACTTCCAGGGACTACTTCAGCGATGACAACAACTCGATCTTCGAGGACTCGATTAACCGCGTCGCGGCCGCCGGTATCACGTCCGGCTGCGGGAACGGCAAATACTGCCCACACAGAGCATTGACCCGCGGGGAGATGGCTTCTTTCCTCGTACGCGCCTACCGCTATCCCGGCACATCTGCCGACTTCTTCATCGACGACGGGAACTCCGTGCACGAAGGCGATATCAACGCACTGGCAGCTTCCGGGATAACCAAGGGGTGCAACCCTCCGACCAACACAAGGTTCTGCCCAACCCGGGTCCTGACCCGGGCCGAGATGGCCACCCTCATCGCACGAGCGCAGAAGCTGACTCCGCGCACACCGCCGCCGCGTCACGACAACGTCGACATCGACGTTCACGTCCACCCGGGCACTGACATCGGCGACCTCGCAAAGGACAGCCCCAAGGGCACTGTCTTCATGATTCATGGAACGCACTACAACCAGACCATCAAGCCTCGGGACGGTCAGCAATTCATCGGAGCCGACGACGCGGTGCTGGACGGTAAGGGCAGGACCGACTACGCCTTCGATGGGTCGGCTGATGACGTCGTCATCAGGAACCTCGAGATTCGCAACTACGACTCAAACAAGCAACGCGGGGCTATCGACGCCGATGGAGGTGATTGGACCGTCGAGGGGTGCGACATCCACCACAACGCGGCAGTAGGAGTTCGCCTGTCGTCGGGTACGCCGACTGTCAGATTCAACCGCATCCATCACAACTACCAGCTCGGTATCAATGTCCCGCACTCAGTCAACGGACTGATCGAAGGCAATGAGATCTCGTACAACAACTTCGAGCAGGACTACAACTGGGGTTGGGAAGCAGGAGGCTCCAAGTTCTGGTCTACCACCAATCTCACCGTGCGCGGGAACTGGTCCCACCACAACCACGGTCCCGGCCTATGGACAGATCACGACAACATCGGCCTCATCTATGAGAACAACCTCATCGAGGACAACTTCGCCAATGGCATCTTCCACGAGATCGGGTACGACGCCATCATCCGGAACAACACCATCCGTCGGAACGGGTTCGGGCACGATGCCTGGTTGTGGGGCGCTGGCATCGTCATTGCGTCGTCACAGAATGTCGAGGTCTACGGCAACCTGGTCGAGGACAACTACAACGGGATCACTATGACCCAACAGAACCGCGGGAGCGGAGAGTATGGGCCGTATGTCGCTCGCAACAACTACGTGCACGACAACGTGATCATCGACAGCGGCCTCACCGGAGCGGCCGAGGACATCGCCGGCAACAAGATCTACGACGACAACAACAGGTTCGAGAACAACGACTACTACGGCGATGTTGGCTGGTCGTGGCGAGCCCACACCCACTCATTCAGCGAGTGGCAGGACTTCGGGCACGACGACACCGGGAGCTACACGCCGTAGCCGCTCAGCAGCTGGTCAGCCCTCTCTGCGGACCTTGGTGCGGATGATCTGCCAACCAAGGAGTACGAGGTACGCCGGGTTGTTCCACAGATAGCGCCGCCACAACCGGCGGGGTTCCTGGATGAGGCGGAATAGCCACTCGAGCCCGGCTCGCTGCATCCACTCAGGAGCCTGCTTCTTAGTGCCTGCCAGGAAGTCGAATGCAGCACCGACACCGATGAGCGCAACCCCCGGAAGCTCCGATCGGACCTCCTGCATCCAGAGCTCTTGCTTCGGCATGCCCAATCCAACCCAGACGACATCCGCTTCGCTATCGCGAATGTCACGCAAAGCCTGCTCCTTCTCGGCCTCCGTCAGATCTCGGAAGGGCGGCGAGTACGACCCAACGACCTCTGCGTCGGGTGCAATCTCCCGGATCTTCGACTTCAGATGGTCGAGAGTTTCGGGTGTGCTGCCATACAGGTAGTGGTTCCAGCCGAGTTCACCGGTTCTAACCAGCGCCTGACGCATCAGCTCGGGCCCGTACACACGCTCCTGCTCCCGGCGGGCTGTCGCCCGCAATCCCCAAACGATCGGGACACCGTCGGGTGTTGCGATCTGCGCCCGGTTGATTGCCTCCCGCAGCTCAGAATTGCGGCGGGCCGACATCACCGAGTGGACGTTACATACTGCAACAGTCGTGGCGGTGTCGGACGGCCGGCTCGATATTGCAGCCAGCGTCTCGTCGTACGACGTCGTTGAAATCGGGACTCCCACAACGGGAGCTTTGTCTGGAAACGTCACTGGTTCTCCTGAGTGGCGAAGACCGAGAGTAGTGCGCAAGATGTGCGCGTCGGCCGAGCGGCCAGCAGCCTGAAGCGCCGCTACTAGTGACCCTTCTGTGACCCCAAAGCAGCAGGGATGGTCTTGGCCATGACCCACATATCGTTGCGGAAGCTGAGGGTGTCGACATACTCCACGTCAACATCAGTTGCCAGGTGCATCGGCTTGTCGCCACGCTCGGAGACCTGCCACAGACCCGTGACGCCGGGCTTCACGTCATGGCGGCGATGCTGCCAATCCTCGTATCGCTCAACAATGTGGGGGAGCTCCGGTCGTGGCCCAACCAGGCTCATGTGACCGAGCGCCACATTCCAGAACTGGGGCAACTCGTCGAGGCTCCACTTACGCAGGGTGCGACCCAGCGGAACATGACGTGGATCGTCCGGAGACTTGTGGTTGACACGGCGGTCTACGCCATCGAACGGCACAACTGCTCTCCGCCGATCCGGCCTCATAGTGCGCAGCTTGTAGAGGGTGAACTCGACACCGTTGCGACCGACGCGGCGCTGCTTGAAGATCGCCGGACGGCCAAGCTCAACCCATATCATCGGAATCAGCACGGCCAGTATCGGCAATGTCAACAGCGAGAGGACCAATCCCCCGACGCGATCAAATACCGGTTTGATGAACCGCTCGTACGGACCCAGCTCTCTGGGCTCGGGAACAACGCGCAGATGCGGCTCGGCGCGCCCCGACTCTATTCCTTCACTACGCCCGAAGGCGTCCACGTACGCGGACACCTGGTCGCTCCTACCTCGCAGCATTCCAGCCCCCTGATTCATAACTATCAGCCCACCTCAACATTAAAAGGCTGATCGGAGGATCGAATGTCCAATCGTTGAACTACCGAAGTGACTAGTCACAGGCAATAGGGCCCGTAAACATTGACGATTTGCCGATGTAGCGGTGCAAACACTCAGAGTCACGCTCAACGCTAGGCAGTCATGTTGCGACTTTGCGTACCCCTATTTGGTCATCTCTGGGTCAGTCTGTGGCCGACCATCAATGCCCAAACCAGCACACTGCTACCGTGGCCCGCATAGGGTCAGGCCTATCCAGTTCAAGGGGAGAATCGTGAATCCGCGGTGGAGGCACCGGGCAACGGTCGGCGTGTTCGCCGTTGCGCTATTCGTTAGCTCGTGCAACTCGGCAGATCAGGTAGAGCCACCGGGCCCGGAGACCCTGCCGCCTGCCACCAGTGCGACCACCATGGTCGACACGACCATCCCGGCCACCACCACGACAGATGCCCCGGAGATCGCACCTCCCGTCACAGTTACGCCGGCAGACGACATCGCTGCATTGGTCGCATCGGCCGATCCCGGCACCGAGTTCGTGCTGACCGGTGGGATCCACCGAGCCGACGAGATACGGCCCAAAGACGGGATGACATTCCGGGGTCTTCCCGACGCAGTCCTGAGCGGTGCGATCGAGCTCGATGGCTTCACGAAGGCCGGCGAGCAATGGGAGCTCACCGGTGCTCCCCTCGATCAAACCGGACACGGATCCTGCGCAGGCGAGTACGAAGCCTGCCGGTATCGCAACGATCTGTTCATGGACGACCACGTCCTGTGGAGAGTCGACGAGCGGGAGGAACTGGAGGCGGGCAGTTGGTGGTCTGACGGGACGACGATCGTGGTCTTCGACGACCCAGCAGTCCGCAACGTGGAACTCGCCGTGACGAACTACGCGTTCGTTGGTTCGGCCAACGACGTCACTATTGCCGACCTCGTTGTGGAGAAGTATGCAGTGCGAGCCCAGGAAGGTGCCATCCAGTCTCAGCAACCCGCCGGCGGAGACATGGGATCGGGATGGCTGATCGAGAGTGTTGAGGCTCGACTCAATCACGGCGCCGGCATACGGGTGGGTAGCGACACTGTCGTGCGGGACTCGTTCATCCACCACAACGGCCAGCTCGGCATCGCCGGCAGCCGCGGCACCAACATACTCATCGAGGATTGCGAGATAGCGTTCAATAACACGCGTGGGTTCAGCACAGGGTGGGAAGCGGGCGGCACTAAGTTCACGCGGACAACCGGTCTGAGGTTGGTCGGCAACAACGTCCACGACAACTTCGGCCCCGGGCTCTGGGTGGACATCGATGCCTACGAAACTCAGTACCTGGACAACACCGTCACGGACAACACGGGTCCCGGTATCTTCCACGAGATCTCCTATGACGCGCTGATCAGCGGCAACACAGTCACCGGCAATGGTTTCGCCAAGCCCGTCTGGCTGTGGGGAGGCGGCATTTTGATCGCGGCGTCCGAAGACGTCGAAGTAACAAACAACACTGTTGCGGGAAACGCCGACGGCATTGCCGCGATTCAACAGGATCGATCGGAGGACAGCGGCGGGCCCTACTACCTCTCCAACCTATGGGTCCACCACAACACCATCACGATGGAGACCGGCCAATCGGGACTTGTCGAAGACTTCGATGATGATGCCGTGTTCACCAGTCGCAACAACCGATTCGACTTCAACACCTACCTGCAGGCCGACGGAAGGGCCTTTGCCTGGGACGGGAGGGATCTCACCTGGTCCGGGTGGAACCGGGCTGGCCAGGACCAGAATGGGACAAGAGAATGAGGAAGCAGCCTCGCTTGCTCGTTTTTGCCCACGCATGCGGTCCCGACGCCGGTTCCGAACCGGGCGCCGGCTGGGGAATGGTGATGGCGATGGCCGAGATCGCGGACCTGATCGTGCTCACGGGCAGCGCTCGGATCGCCGATATTCGCAAGTGGGAGACGGCGCATCGTCGCCCCAACCTCGAGTTCGTTGAGGTGCCCGATCACATCTCGGGACGATTGCTGCGATGGCACCGCATTCCCCATTTCCTGCAGAACCAGATCTGGTTGCGCAAAGCACGCAAGCGGGCCCTCGAAATTGTCGCCGCAGAGAGGATCGATGCCGTCAGCCATGTCACCCTATCTGCGTACTGGATACCGACCCCGGCGGTGGCGCTCGGGTTCCCCTCTATCTGGGGGCCGGTCGGTGGAGCCGTCACCACTCCCCGCACGCTGTGGCCCCTCCTCGGACGTGGTGGCGCCCTCCAGGAGCGGCTCGACAGATGGAGCATCAAGGTTGCCGCCTCCCTTCCTGCGACCCGCCGTACTGCTCGAATGGCGACCACCCGGCTCATCCAGAACCGCGAGACTCGCGATGCCCTCCCCTCCGGAGCACAGGAGAATGTCCACCTGCTGAACCATGCCTTGTTCAACGAGACACCAGAGACAGACTTTCAACCGGACGGGCGGTATGCACTCTGGGCTGCACTGATGGAAACACGCAAGGGCGGCCGAATTGCGATCGAGGCAGTAGCTCGAACGAGATCAGACACGAAGCTCGTGATGGTTGGGGATGGGCCACAGCGGCAGACCTTGGAGAAGCTGGCTCGCCAACTGGGGGTTGCCGATCGAGTCGAGTTCACCGGATGGATTCCCCGGGAACGGGCCATAGAACTGATGCAGGGAGCCACGACGGTCCTCTTTACCGGTCTTCGTGAGGAGGGCGGGCTCGCTCTGACCGAGGCCATGTACAACGCCCGCAGGGTGATCGTGCTGGAGCACGGAGGAGCCGGCTCGATCGGAAGGCGGGCTACCGACAGCTCCCGGATAGCTCTGATCCAACCTGAATCCGTCGATTCGGTATTGGAGCAGTTCGCCCGGGCAATCGACCAGCACTTCGAGACGGCTGAACCCGAGCCCACTCCCCTGCTGGATAGGAATGCTGCAATGCAGGAACTCGAAGAGGCGATACTCGAGGCAATCGGGCAGCGAGCGACGCCGAGATAACCGACAAAACAGGAGCGACCATGGCGATCCAGGACGCCGCGCAGATACCACGAAGCACCGAGCTGAACACAGACGTTTGTGTAGTTGGCGGAGGACCTGCTGGCATATCGCTCGCTCTTCGACTCGCCGAGTCCACCTCGCTAGACGTGATCATGCTCGAGAGCGGTGGTTTGACTGCCGACGACAAGGCCCAGACGCTGAACGAGGGCTTCACCGATGGTCTCGACTACTACGACCTGACCGTGACTCGTCACCGGGTACTCGGCGGTTCGAGCCACAAATGGGCCGGCTGGTCGCGTCCAATGGATCAACTCGACTTCGAAAAACGCGACTGGGTTCCTGACAGCGGATGGCCGGTTACCTACGAAGAGATGCAGCCCTACTACGACAAGGCCTGCGAGCTCTGCCAACTCGAGAGCAATGACTGGAGCCCGAAGCCCGGTGCCGCACTCCCGCCGCTATATCTGCCGCCCTTTGTCGGCGGTGACGTTGAGATCGCCCTGTGGCAGGGAAGCCCACCCACCAAATTCGGCATCACCTACCGAGACAAGCTAGAGACGGAACCCCGCCTTCGCACCATCGTGAACGCAACAGCGGTCGAGGTACTCAGCACTGAAGACGGCAAGCGCGCGACCGGTGTGCGGGTGGCATCTCTGGACGGCAACGAATTCACAGTATCAAGCCGGGTTGTTGTGCTGGCCCCCGGTGCGATGGAGACGGCGCGACTGCTCCTCGCCTCCAACAGGGCAAACCCGGCAGGATTAGCCAACGAGAACGACACTGTTGGCCGCTACTTCATGGAGCACCCGCACCTGGTAACCGGGAAGATCGAACTGTTCCCCGGTGCAAAGACTGCGCGCCCGCCGCTACAGGCAATCGACAAAGGCATCAGCGGAGCAAGGGCGAGACTTGCGCTGCAGCGCCCGGCAGGATCCATGAAGGTGGCCTACACGATCGCCCGACACCGAATCGAGTCGGAGAACCTGCTCAACTTCTCCACCCACTTCAGAACGGTAAGCCCGGTATCGCGCGAGGACTCCGACGCCTACCAGGCTTTCAAACTTGCAGTAGGCAACCTGCGTTCGCCACGGCGCCTCCTGGAACAGATCCGAACCCGATCGTTACCCGAAGGCGTCGGTTCGCTGAGCTGGAGGCTGATCAAGGGCGCTCCGGAGATCACGTCGGTCATCTATCACGAGGCACTGCGCAAGCCCACCGAGCTTGCGCTCTATACCCAGAGCGAGCAGGTGCCAAACCGTGACAGCCGAATCACGATCGATGCCAACTACAAAGACGCCCTGGGCATGCCCCAGCTTCGCCTCGACTGGCGGCTGAGCCGCATCGACAAGGACTCAATCGTCAAGGCGCAGGCCATCATCGGGAAGCAACTCGAGGAAGCCGGATTGGGTCGCCTCGTACCGGGCCAGGCCTTCACCGAAGACAACAACAACTGGGGAAGCAACATCCGGGGAGGCCATCACCACCTCGGTACCGCACGGATCTCAACCGATCCAAAGAAAGGCGTTGTCGACGCCAAAGGCGAAGCGCATACCGTCAAGGATCTATACGTTGCGGACTCCGCCGTTTTCCCAACCGGGGGATACGCCAATCCATTGCTGACGGTTGTGGCCTGGGCCCTTCGTGTGGCCGACACCGTCGGACGGCGCTACGGATGACTGGCGGGAGCCGTGAGCGTCGCCGCCCCGTAGCAATCTGGGGTGCGTACGGGGGGATGAACCTGGGCGATGAGGCCATCCTGGTGTCGATGGTCGGGCTGATGCGGCGCCACGATCTCGAGCCAAATGTGGTCATCACTCAGAGCCGGCCCGAGCCGGCCACCGTCGCCGCATATGCACGGCTCGGTCTGAGCACTGTTACCTTCCGCGATGCGCTGGCTCTGCTCCGCACTGCTCGCCGCTGCGACCTGATCTGTGGTGGGGGCCAACTCCTCGACGATCGCGGTGGGCTTGGCTTCCCGGTTGGCTTCACCGGCGCACTGCTGCTGCTCAATCGAGTTCTCGGGGGCAGACCGACCATTCTCGGCATTGGCGCCGAACCGATCACCCGAAGAGCATCCAAATGGATGGTGAAGCTGCTCTACAGCCTGGCCGGCTCGGCCATGGTCCGAGATCGGCCTTCGGCAGCAGCACTCTCAGCAGCCGGCTATCGCATGGAGCGAGTCCAGGTTGGCGGAGATGTAGTGCTGACCCTCGAGGTTGCCACCGAAGCTCTCGCCGGCAGCAAGAGACTGCTCATCGTGCCCAACAAGGATGCGCAACGCGCCGGAGGCCTCGAGGGAGCATTTGAGACACTCGCCAGAAGCGCTCGGTCGGCGGGATGGTCGGTCACGGTCATGGCTCACGATCGTCGCAACGAGTACGACGCCGGCGAGGTAGCCAGGCTCGAGAAGGTACTCGAGGACGACTCAATCGAGTACCTGGTTCCCGCTTCTCTCGAGGAGGGTCTTGCCGCATACCGCAGTAGCGATGTTGTGGCTAGTGCCCGAATGCACCCCCTGATTCTTGCGCTTCTCCACAACGTTCGCCCCCTCGCAATACCCGTGGTACCAAAGGTCGATACCCTCGTGGAGGACATGAAACTCCTATCCGTAGCTCCGGGGGCGTCCGGAGATGAGATGCTGGCCGAGCTAGATGCGGCAGCTGCCTGGGACGGCGCCGGGGCAGCACAGATCATCGACGAGCGCCGGGCCGCGATCGATCGATTCGTCGCGGCGTCGTTCAATCGCGAGCGGAATCCAGCCGAAGGCGGAGCATGAGCGTCTACGCCTACTACATGGCAGATCTCAATAGGTCGCGAACCGCTAGTCACGGCATCATCAACTACTCGATCGGTTTGCTCTCCGCTCTGGCCCGACAGACAGAAGGCGATGAGAAGCTCGTTGTTCTGGGTACAGCGGGCATCAAGGCCGAGTTGGAGGAACTACTACCCGACCTGAGCCGGATCGACTGGTTCACGACGCCTGAGTACTCGTCGGCGCGACGCCTCCTCGTCGACAACGTGCAAAGCCTTCTCTGGGCCAGACGCGCCAAGGCGGACCTGATTCACTTCCCCAAGGGCTTCATTCCCAGATGGAATCCCACCGACGTGAAGACGGCAGCAACGATCCACGACGACATTCCTCTGCGCTACGCGGCAGGCGATTTTGGCGTGGCAGCCACGTCCAATCGGGCACGATACTTCTCGGCGGCGACCCGGCACACGCTGCGGCGGGCCGATGTTGTGCTAGCCGTGTCGCAGTTCACCAAGGAGCGACTCGAGGCCATCAGCCCGGGCCATCGTGCCCCGATCCGCGTCACGTACGAAGGGGCCCATCCGCTGGTCACCGCTCGTGGACATTCGTGGCCGAAGGATGACTATCTCCTCGTATTTGGCTCCCGGCACCCGCACAAGCTGACCGCGACCACGGTCGACTACGTGCTCAGGTATCTCGGGGCGACCGATGAATCGCTGGAACTGCTGGTGCTAGGGAGTATTGACGAACCGGTAGACGCCGCCATCAAGGCCTCAGGTTGCGCCCGGCGACACGAGGGATTCCTCGAGTCTGCGGAACTAGTTGACGTCGTTGCCAAAGCGCGGGCCCTGGTTTGGGGTTCCAGCTACGAAGGGTTCGGGTTGCCACCGTTGGAAGCGGGGCTCCTGGGCACCGCAGTCGTATTCCGACGGATACCCGCAGTCAACGAGGTGATGGATCCAACACATTTCCCATTCGAGGATTCCTACACCGACTTCTCCGCGGCTCTCGACCAGGCCTTGGCCGCTCCCGAGGATGTCCTGAAGGGCTTCGGCATGACGCTTCGTGACCGCTTCAGCTGGGAAACCGTCGCTCAGCTAACGATCAACGCGTATCGCGAGGCACTGTGAACAGGCGAAAGATCATGGGTCGCCACCTGCCGGCAGGCGTTGTCGATGCCGCAGTTGCTTCGCTCGCCTCCTTCGGGGCAGGCCTCACCGGCGTCACGCTTCTTGGCGAGGCTGAGCGCGGCGTCTACGGGGTCTTCTTCACGGCGTTCATGCTGGGGGGCATCCTCGTGAGCGAACTCGTCTACGTGCCGGCGCAGGTTGTGGCGGTTGCAGAGAAGCGCCCCGATCGGCTGGCGATGACCAGCCGTGCTCTCCGCCTCGGGATCCTCCCCGGAATCGCCGGCGCGCTCGTTGCCGTGATTGCCGGACTGCTGATCTGGGATGAAGCTTCGACCGAGACTGTCGTGGCGCTTGTTGCTTCCACAGGGCTCACCATCGTCATCTCACCGATGCAGAACCACGTCAGGAAGATGCTGCACATCGCCGAGCGGTCCTGGGACGCGGCAAAGGTGTCTATTGCTCAGTTGCTGGTTGTTGCCACGGCGGTGCCGACGATGATGGCCACTCCCGTCAACCGGGCTTGGATCCCGTTCGGTTCGCTCGCGATCGCCAACATCCTCTCGCTCAGCTTCGCACTCGTGCTTGCTCGCCCTGAACAGAGCACCGGGCAACAGCAAAGCCTCGTCTTCAGAGAACTGGCGATCTCGGGGCGATGGCTGGTGCTGAGAGCGGCACTCCCCGCCGCATTTGCGTTCGCCGCTGCCAACGTTCTCGTGGCCCTCGTCGGGCCTGTCATCTATGGATACGCTGAGGCCGCACGCCAGGTGGCCCAGCCGGTAATTGTCATTGCCACCGGCTTGGTGTCTGTACTTGGACCTCACTCCATGCGTGCCAGCATGTCGTTCGACTCGCACACGTCATGGCGAACCTGGCGAGCCTACGGATTGGCAATTGCGGGAAGCGGGATCGCTTATGCCCTCGTGGTTGGTGGCGATTGGTCGCTGAATCCCATGAAGTACATAGTGCCGGCCGCATACGAGGTGGCCTGGTTGGTGCCGGTCACCATTCTTGCCAACGTGATCAGCGCCGCGGCAATGCTGCTGATCAGCGAGTTGATCGGGGCAGGACGCGCCAAATTGCTGGCGGGCCTATCGGCGGCCACCAGCCCCGCGCTGCTGATCGTGGCGTTGACGGCCAACACGACCGAGGCATTTGCCCGCCCGCTCGGCCTCATTGCAGAGGGGGTACTCCGGCTCAGTGGTGCACGTCTCCTTCTCCACCGCCACTACTCGGGTGGGAGAAGCGATACTGGCGAAGTGCGGCCGGATCCGCACTTGATCCCGGGAGGCGGCATTGACTGATCTGCCCCAGAAGAAACGGGCGGCACCAACGGTCAGCGTTGTGATGCCGGCGTTCAATGCTATCCCGTACCTGCCTCGTTCTGTTCAGAGCATCCAGGGTCAGACGCTCTCCGACATCGAGTTGATCATCGTGAACGACGGCTCGACGGATGACACCGGCCGGATTGCCGAGGAACTCGCCGGACAGGACGCGCGGATTCGAGTCATCCACAATGACACCAATCTCGGTGAGGCGAGCGCGTTCAATACCGGCGTCCGAGCTGCCAGTAGCACGATCATCGCGCGCATGGACGCCGACGACATCGCCATGCCCAGTCGCCTCGAGAAGCAGCTCACAGAGCTGCAGGCCAATCCCCAGGTCGCAGTCCTGGGAACCTACGCGTCGCACACTAACGACCGCGAAGAGATCCTCAGCCTCTCGGAAACCGGACCGGCGACGGATGATGAGTTCCACGAAATGCGTGCGCGCGGTGAACCGGCAATGGTCTTCGGCGGGACGGCGATGTTCCGCAGCGAGCAGTTCGAGGAGATCGGTGGCTACGACACCGAGCTGTCTACGGCCGCCGACTTCGACTTCTGCGACAGAATGGGCGACTACGGCATCGTTCGGGCACTCCCCGAGCCCTTGCTGCTCTATCGCGTGCACAACAACAGCAACGTAATGCGGCGCTTCTTCGATGGGCGGCTGAATCACCGCTACGTTCGCGCCCGCCGTCGGGCGGCCGCGAACGGTGACCCCTATCTGACACGCGCCGAATACCTGCAGTGGGAGCGAAAGCAGTCGCTGTGGTGGCGCCTGCGCACCCGTCAAGGTGATCTGGGCCAGTTCCACTATCGCGCCGCAGGTATCTCCTATGCCAACCGCAGAAGGGCGAAGATGTCATTCCATCTCGTGGTTGCGGTCGTTGCCGACCCGGGGCACGTGATCAAGAGACTGTGGAACCAGCGTCTGGCTCCCGCAGCCAGACGGGCCCGGCTGCAGACCTCGTTCGCCGAAGACAGCCTGAGGGATTGACACGATCGAACACCGGCAAAGATGAGGGGCCCATTCGGGCCCCTCAATCGTTTGCTCGTTCTGGATGGCTTGCCTAGGGCAGGTAGATCTCGGCTCGCTTGAGGAAAGCTGCCATCTGACCACGAGTCACCGAATCCAAAGGACAGAACTTCGTGTTCCCCTCCCCCGGATTACAACCCTTGGTAATCCCAGCAGCAGCCAACTTGGCAATGTCCTCTTCAAAGATCGACCCATCATCATCAATGAAGGTGTTACCACCACCATCATCAGTCAACCCAAAGGCCCGCACCAAGAAAGCAGCCATCTGACCACGAGTCACCGGATCATTCGGACAGAACTTCGTGTTCCCCT
>JASJDZ010000026.1 GCA_030065575.1 Acidimicrobiia bacterium | reverse complement strand
GGTGCGGCGCGTCGGTTGGTGAAATCGAGCGTTGCCCTGGCGTCTTCGACAGGCATGCCGCGCACGAGATCGAGGACCAGCCGCACCTTGGAGGGCGACTGCCGCACGTACTTAGCTTGAGCCCGAACCTTCATCGTCTCCTCACTGATTTGTCACCAGCGTGGCCGCGGAAGGTACGCGTCTGGGCGAACTCGCCCAGCTTGTGACCAACCATCGATTCGCTGACATAGACCGGGACATGCTTGCGGCCGTCATGCACCGCAATGGTGTGGCCCACCATCTCTGGAGTGATGGTGGAGCGGCGGCTCCATGTCCTGATTACCTTCTTTTCACCTTTGGCGTTCGCCGCTTCGACCTTCGTGATGAGATGGTCGTCGACAAACGGCCCTTTCTTCAGGCTGCGTGCCATTAGCGGCGCCCCTTCTTGGTTCTGCGGCGCACATGCAGAACCGAAGGTTGTGCCAATGCGCCGTTGGCATACGCGCGATAGCTCATAACTACCTCCGGCCCTTCTTGGTTCTACGGCGCACGATGTACTTGTCGCTCGCCTTGTTCTTCTTGCGGGTCCGACCCTCCGGCTTACCCCAGGGGCTAACCGGGTGACGGCCACCCGAGCTGCGGCCCTCACCACCACCGAGGGGGTGATCGACCGGGTTCATGGCAACACCACGCGACTGCGGGCGCTTGCCCTTCCAGCGGTTGCGGCCCGCCTTGCCGACCTTGATGAGCTCGGCATCCGGGTTGCCGACCTGACCGACGGTGCCCCGGCAGTCGAGCTCGACCTGGCGCATCTCGCCGGACGGTAGGCGCAAGAGCGCATAGCCGGCCTCTTTGGACATGAGCTGGATGGCGGTGCCGGCGGCACGGCCCATCTTCGCTCCCCCACCGGGTCGCATTTCAACCGCATGCACCGTCGTGCCGGTTGGGATGTTGCGCAGTGGCAAGGCATTGCCGGGCCGGATCTCGGCCTTCGAGCCGGACTCGAGAACGTCGCCGACCTCGAGCCCAAGCGGGCTGAGGATGTAGCGCTTCTCACCATCGTGGTAGTGCAGCAGCGCAATGCGTGCGTTGCGGTTGGGGTCGTACTCGATCCCGGCTACGGTCGCAGGCACGCCGTCTTTGTTGCGACGGAAGTCGACAATGCGATAGCGACGCTTGTGGCCGCCGCCACGGTGACGCGACGTGATCCGGCCGTAGGCGTTGCGACCAGAAGAACGCTTCTTCTTGGCCAGCAAGCTCTTCTCCGGGGTGCTCTTGGTGACACTCTCGAAGTCCGAGACAGTCTGGAACCGGCGTCCCGGTGATGTCGGTTTTAGCTTCTTGACACCCATGTCAGACCTCGAAAATGTCGATAGAACTGCCCACAGCGAGCGTGACCAGAGCCCGCTTGGTGTCAGGGCGCTTGCCCATCTTCCAACCGGTGCGCTTCAGCTTGCCTTTGCGGTTGATCGTGTTCACCCGGGTGACTCGCACATCGAAGATCTCAGCAATTGCGTGCTTGATCTCCGTCTTGTTGGCGCGCTTGTCAACGATGAACGTGTACGTGTTGAAATCCTGGATCAAGTCGTAGGACTTCTCCGAAACGACGGGCTCGAAGATGATGTCGCGGGGGTTCTTCTTCATGCGTTCACCTCAGTCCCCTGCGATTCCTCCGCATCCTTGACCTGGGTAGCGTGCTCCTCGGTGCCCCGGGGCGTGCCCTGACCGAGTTCGAGTGTGCCCTGGCTCATCACGATGGTGTCCGCCCACAGCACGTCGTAGGTGTTGGCCTGGCCGACGCTGCTGGCGATTACGCCCTCGATGTTGCGGAACGACTTGATCGCAGTCTTCTCGTGGTCCTCGGCGAGTAGGAGGACCTTGCCCGAGATGTCCATTGACTCGAGCAGGCTGACTGCTTTTTTCGTCTTCGGCTTCTCCCAGACGTTGAAGGTCTCGACGACCTTGATCTTGCCGTCAGCGGCGCGGACCGAAAGGGCGCTGCGCAAGGCAAGGCGCTTCATCTTCTTCGGGGTCCGCTGCGAGTAGTCGCGGGGCTTGGGACCATGAGCGACGCCACCGCCGGCCCACTGTGGTGAGCGGATCGAGCCGTGACGCGCTCGGCCGAGGCCCTTCTGGCGCCAAGGCTTGCGACCACCGCCGCGCACCTCGGAGCGAGTCTTGGTCGAATGCGTACCGGCGCGACGGGCGGCGAGTTGCGCCGTCACGACCTGATGCATCACGGCCGTATTGGGCTCAATGCCGAAGATGTCCGCGCTGAGGGTGACCGAGCCGGTCTTGGTGCCATCGGCGCTGTAGAGATCAGCCGTCAGCTTGTCAGCCATTGCTCTTCACCGCCTCTCGCATGACCAGCACCGCACCCTTGGGCCCGGGAACCGCGCCGCGCACCATCACGACGTTGCGGGCGGCGTCGATCTTGACCACGTCCAGGTTCATCATGGTGACTTGCTCGCCACCCATCCGGCCCGGCATCCGCTTGCCCTTGTGGACACGGGCGGGCGTGGCGCAAGCGCCGATAGCTCCAGGAGCACGGTGCACTTTGTGCGCACCGTGGCTGGCGCCTTGCCCCTTGAAGTTGTGTCGCTTCATGGCGCCGGCAAAGCCCTTGCCCTTGGAGATACCGGTCACGTCGGCCTTCTGGCCCTCGGCGAGAATGTCGCCGATGCCAATTTCTTGGCCGAGCTCGAACTGGTCGGGATCATCAACGTGTACTTCAACAATGTGCTTCGCCGGCGGCGTGTTCGACTTGGCGAAGTGGCCGGCCTTGGCACGGTTGACGTGCTTGCTTGCCATCTCCTTGAACGCAATCTGGATTGCGTCGTAGCCGTCCGTGCCGGCGCGCTTGATCTGAGTAACTCGAACAGGACCCGCTTTGATGATGGTGACGGGGATGGCCCGCGCCTCATCATCAAAGATCTGAGTCATGCCCAGCTTCTCTCCGAGGATTGTCTTCACCTCTTGATCTCCACTTCTACGCCGGCAGGGAGATCGAGGCGCATCAGGGACTCAACGGTCTTGGGCGTTGGCTCGAGAATGTCGATGAGTCGCCGGTGAATGCGCATCTCAAAGTGCTCCCGGCTGGTTTTGTCTACGTGCGGTCCCCGGATTACGCAATAGCGGTGGATCCGGGTCGGCAGCGGCACCGGACCCTTGATCTTCGCTTGAGTGCGAATCACGGTCTCTGCAATCTTGCGCGCCGACTCATCGACGACCGAGTGGTCGTACGCTTTGAGTCGTATGCGAATCCGGTGTTCGTCTGCCATCTTCTTCTCTAGTCCTGTCTCTTAGCTCGAAGTTCCGCAGGAACTTCGCCGGACCGGCCGAAGGCCGGTCCGCGCCTACTTCGTGATCTTGGTTACGCGGCCGGCGCCGACGGTGCGGCCACCCTCACGGATAGCGAACCGGAGACCCTCATCCATCGCGATCGGCTTACCCAACACAACACTCATCTCGGTGTTGTCGCCGGGCATGACCATCTCAGTACCCGAAGGCAAATTCACCGTGCCGGTCACATCCGTTGTCCGGAAGTAGAACTGCGGCCGATACCCATCAAAGAACGGGTTATGCCGTCCGCCCTCTTCCTTAGTGAGGACATACACCTGAGCGTCGAACTCGGTATGCGGAGTGATCGAACCGGGAACCGCAACCACCTGGCCACGCTCCACCTCATCCTTACCGATACCACGCAACAAGAGCCCAACATTGTCACCAGCCTGACCCTCGTCAAGCAGCTTGCGGAACATCTCCACACCAGTAACGGTGGTCTTCTGCAGGTCGCGGAGGCCAACAATCTCGACAGCCTCACCAACATGGACAACACCAGTCTCGATCCGGCCGGTCACCACGGTGCCTCGACCAGTAATCGAGAACACATCCTCAATCGCCATCATGAACGGCTTATCGGTTTCACGGGTTGGTTCGGGGATGTAGGAGTCGACGGCTTCCATGAGCTCATGGATGCTGGCCACAGCGGTGTCGTCGCCTTCTTCGAGGGCTTTGAGTGCTGAGCCACGCACCACCGGGATGTCGTCACCGGGGAACTCGTACTCGGTCAACAGGTCACGAACCTCGAGCTCAACGAGGTCGAGGAGCTCTTCGTCGTCGACCTGATCGGTCTTGTTCATATACACAACGATGTAAGGCACACCAACCTGACGAGCAAGCAACACATGCTCACGAGTCTGCGGCATCGGACCGTCGGCAGCCGACACCACCAAGATCGCACCATCAACCTGCGCCGCACCCGTGATCATGTTCTTCACATAGTCAGCGTGCCCCGGCATATCGACATGGGCATAGTGACGGTTGTCGGTCTCATACTCGACGTGCGCGATAGCGATCGTGATGCCACGCTCCCGCTCCTCAGGAGCCTTATCAATATCGTCAAACGCAGTGAACTCAGTCGCACCAGTACCAGCCTCAGCTAAGACCTTGGTGATCGCAGCCGTCAAAGTCGTCTTGCCATGATCAATATGACCCATGGTGCCGATGTTTACGTGCGGCTTCGTCCGCTCGAACTTCTCCTTGGCCATGTGTGGCTCCCTCTCGGATACGTCTTACCGATGCGTAGCGGCGGGCAGACTCGAACTGCCGACCTCGCGATTATGAGTCGCGCGCTCTTACCTACTGAGCTACGCCGCCGTGTCAAAGCTCCGCTTTGACATTGGACGAACCGGCCCCTGATGCTGTCGCATCCGTCGCCGCTTCGTCATATCGTGACGAAGCCCTGGGCAAACCAGTGGCGGACCACCAGTCTGGCCGAGCCCTCTGTGGGGATTGAACCCACGACCTCCTCCTTACCATGGAGGCGCTCTACCACTGAGCTAAGAGGGCAGTTCGCGCAAGGATAATCCCGCGCTTCACCCGATTGAAAGACGATGGGGCCGTCTCCCCCCGGGCATTGGTGCTGGGAGAAGGATTTGAACCTCCGAAGGCATTGCCGGCAGATTTACAGTCTGCTCCCTTTGGCCGCTCGGGCATCCCAGCTCTGTGGCCGCATTCGTGCGGCTCCGCTCGTACGAGCGGGCCAGTACGTTAGTCCACGCGCAGGCAAACGGGAAAGCGAAACTGCAGCGGCCTAGCGGATCCCCATCTGCATCTTCTCGAGCCGCTCAATGCGTTCGGAGATGGGCGGATGGGTGCTGAACATGCGGGCAAATCCACCGCCTTGACGACGGTTGCCGAATGCCTTGAGCGGATCAGAGATGAATAGCTGCGAGACGGCAGGGTCGACGTTCATCGGAACCTGTGCCCCGCGCTCCAGTTTGGCCAGCGCCGAGGCCAGGGCCATCGGTGACCCGGTCGATTCGGCGCCCGACTGATCGGCCTGGTACTCGCGCGAGCGGCTGATCGCCATCTGGATGACGGCGGCGGCCAGCGGGGCAAGAATCATGGCTACCAGGCCGATGATCAGCGATGCGCCGTTGTTGTCCCGGCGTCGTCCCATCCCACCCCAGAACCACATCCGGGCCAGGAAAGAAAGGGCCGCACCAATGGTGGCGGCGACAGTCGAGATGAGGATATCCCGATTGCGGACGTGGGCCAGCTCATGGGCAAGTACGGCTTCCAACTCCGCCTGGTTCATCATCTGCAGAAGTCCCCGGGTCACCGCAATAGCAGAGTGCTTCGGGTTGCGCCCGGTGGCAAAGGCATTGGGCTGTTGCGACTCGATGAAGTAGATGCGCGGCATCGGCATGTTTTCGCGCTGGGCGAGACTGCGCACCATGGCGTAGACCTCGGGCATCTCGTGCTCTTCAACGTGGCGGGCCCGGGCAGCGGCCAACGCCATGCGGTCGGAGAACCAGTAGACACCAAAGTTGAAGATGACCGCAAAGATGAGGGCGAAGGTCGCGCCGCTACCGCCACCGAGGGCATAGCCGACGGCAACAAAGAGGCCACCCATGAAGCCGAGCAAAACGGCTGTCTTGAGGTTGTTCATAAGAGAGATTGTATCGGCCGAGGCCGGATAAGAATGCGGCCGGCCGGTGGGAGCTTGTCTGGCACTCTCGAGGCCATCAGGGCGGTCGGTCGACCCCTGCCCCGGAGCGCGAAAAACTGGCTACTCAGAGTGACCCACGGATTGAGATCGCGCCTGCTCCACCGCTAGTGTGGTCAGTCGCCGGGGAGGGGCGTGGAGCGGAGAGAAGCCGCTCGGAGGCACACGCTAAGGCCCGGGCTTTTAGGGGAAACCGAGGTGGAAGAAAGGGGCCCTACAAGTGTCTCGACGAGTACTAACGCTCATATCGACACTGGTTCTCATCTTCTCTATCGCAGTACCCGCATACGCATCGGCACCGGCATCAGACGATGCCTTGACGCGCGCTTCTGCAGTCCGAATGAGCCCAAAGGTTCAACTCGAGGCAGTAGATGCCGAGCTCGTCGCCGATGATCCGCTCAAGGGAGCTACCGAGGGGATCTTCCTGATCCGTCTCGCGGACGCTCCGCTCGCCACCTATCGCGGTGGGGTCGTCGGCCTCCAGCCAACGAGCCCTGTTGTGACCGGCGATCGGAAACTCGATACGAGTGCCCCTGAGGCGATTGCGTATGTGGACTATCTCGAAGCGAGCCAAGCGACGTTCGTCGCTCGGATGGAGAAGGCAATCGGTCGCGATGCCGATGTGAGATTCACGTACACAAATGCCAACAACGGTCTTGCCGTTTGGCTGACTCCCGAAGAGGCGGCCAGAGTCCGCAAGCTCCCCGGGGTTAGCCTGCTCGTGCCCGACTTCGAGCGCGAACTACAGACCGACACCGGTCCAGGCTGGATCGGTGCGCCCGACATCTGGGGTGGTGCCGACTGCACGGCCGAAGACAGCTGCGGCGAAGGAATGATCGTCGGCATCATCGATAGCGGCATCAATCCGGAGAACCCATCATTCGCCGACATTGGTGGCGATGGATACGACCACGAAAACCCGTTCGGATCCGGCAACTACGTCGGTGTCTGCGACCCCGATAACGACGGCGACGCGGAGACCAAGGGTTACGACGAAGACTTCCCGTGCAACGACAAGCTGATCGGCGCCTGGGGCTACAACTCGGTCGACGTCGGCTACGACGCCAACACGCCATGGGATTACGACGGGCACGGCTCGCACACCGCCAGTACGGCAGCGGGCAACTTCGTCGAGGCAACCATCACGGGCGGTGCACGCGCAGACGAGCTGATCGACATCTCCGGTGTCGCCCCGCACGCCAACATCATCGCTTACGGCAGCTGCTGCACCGGTTCGGCACTCACTGCATCCATCGACCAGGCAATCGCCGACGGGGTCGACGCGATCAACTACTCGATCGGATCGCCCTCGGCGTCTGATGTTTGGAACGACTTCGACACGGTTGGTTTCCGCAACGCCCGCGAGGCCGGCATCTTTGTTGCCACCTCGGCAGGCAACGAGGGACCAGGCCCGGCGACAGTCGGCTCGCCCGCTGATGCCCCGTGGCTGACGTCGGTTGCTGCCTCAACGCATTCGCGTACCTGGACCAACGATGTCAGCTTCACCGGTGGCGACTCCGCTCTGGCGACCATCACCGGCAACGCATTCACCGATGGCTACGGCCCGGCCGACATCGTCTACGCAGGCGACTTCGGCGATGCCCTCTGCCTGACCCCGTTCCCCGCAGAGACGTGGACCAACGATGAGATCGTGGTTTGCGACCGCGGTCAGATCGCTCGTACCGACAAGGGCGTCAACGTCGCAGCAGGCGGCGCCGCCGGCCTGATCCTGGCGAATGCTGAGAGTAACGGACTATCCATCAACGCCGATGCCCACGTCATTCCGGCGTCACACATCACCTATCCCGATGGTGTGGCTCTGAAGGCGTGGCTCGCCAGCGGCACCGGCCATATGGCGACCATCACGGCAGGTGCATACGTGCAGGATCCGGCTCGCGGGGACATCCTCGCCGGCTTCACCTCACGCGGCCCGAACCGGGCGATTGATGTTCTCTCTCCGAATATCGCAGCACCGGGTGTTGACATCATCGCTGCAGCCGGTCAAAGCACCGGCCTGGGGGCGACCTCGGTTTGGGACTTCAGCAGCGGAACGTCGATGTCCAGCCCGCATGTGGCCGGCGCCGGTGTCCTGCTGATGCAGCAACACCCCGATTGGACCCCTGCAGAGGTCCAGTCGGCGTTGATGCTCACCGCCAACACGGATATGCGCGACTCAGATGAAGTCACGCCTGCAACTCCGTTCGGCATGGGTAACGGCCTTGTCGTTCTCGACAATGCCAACAACGCCGGCCTGATCATGGATGAGAGCGCCGCCAACTACGTTGCGGCCGACCCGGCAACGGGCGGCAATCCTCAAGAGCTCAACCTGGCCAGCATGGCGAACAGCCAGTGCGTGCTCGAGTGCTCTTGGGAGCGCACCGTTACGGCGACAACCGGTGGAACCTGGGACATCGCGGCTTCGGCCGATGGTGGAGTCGTCCTGAGCGTCTCGCCGACCAGCGTCACGCTGGCCGAGGCTGAGAGCGCAACGGTCACCGTCACCGCCGACGTCACCGGCGCTCCAAGCGGCGTCTGGGCATTCGGCGAGGTAACGATGACCTCTGCCGGCATCCCCGACTCGCACATGCCGGTCGCAGTCCAGCCGTCAACCGGTTCGATCCCGGACCGCATCGACATTGCCGCACGGCGTGATGCCGGTTCGCAGGTCATTGCCGAACTGACGGCCATCGAGATCACTCAGCTCACCGTCGAGACCTTCGGTCTCGTCAAGGGCGATGTGACTGAGATGATGCTGGACGAGGATGCAACCAACGGCGACCCGTACGACAACGTCGGTGACGGGACAGTCGAATTCATCACCGTCGAAGTCCCGGCCGGAGCCCAAAGGCTCGTGGCGGAGACGTTCATGACAACGTCACCGGACCTCGATCTGTTCGTCGGCACCGGTGACACTCCAAGTGCGGCAACCGAGTTGTGCATGAGCGCAACCGGCAGTGCGCTGGAGTACTGCTCGCTCGACAACCCGGCTGCAGGCACCTACTGGGTGCTGGTTCAGAACTGGGCGTCGTCGGGAGCAACCGATCCGTTGTCGCTGTCAACAGCCGTTGTCGTTGGCGATGAGGGCAACCTCCTAGTTGAGGGCCCGGCCCAGCATCCGTCGCTTGCTGAGTTCGATATTCGTGTCCTCTGGGACGACGAAATGGATCTCGGTGACAAGTGGTACGGGGCCTTCAGCCTCGGCACCAGCGCCGGTACAGCGGGGAACATCGGAGTGATCGACGTCGATCTAGATCGGGTCGGCAACGACGTGACCAAGTCGGTCAGCCCGGCCACGGCCGAGCCCGGGGACAAGATCACGTACACGATCACGGTCAATCCAAACCCGACGTCCGAGGATCTCGCTTACGAGATCGAGGACATGATCCCAGCGGGCCTGACCTATGTGCCCGGCTCGGCGACCGGCGGTTTGACGCTGCGCAGCGATGGTGCGCTCACCTGGTCCGGGCTGATGCCTGCGGCCGGCGATGCGTTCTACACGATCACCGACAGCGACACAGACCCGTTCTGTGACACCGGCTTTGGTGGCTATCTGAATCTGGCCAATTTCGACATCGGCCCGATCAGCGACATCACCGGCGATACCGTCACGTTCTCGGCGTTTGCGGCGCAGAACCCGTTCGCCTTCTACGACGACGAGTACAGCGGGATCAGCTTCACCGATGACGGCTTTGCGTTCTTCGGTGGTGGCAGCAGCGGTGATACACCGTGGGTGAGTCAGACGCTGCCCGACTCGGATGCGCCGAACAATCTGTATGCGATGTTCTGGCATGACTTCGAGCTCCTGTACAACGCTACAACCGGGCAAGGTGTCTCGCTGGCGAGCGCCGGCCCCGACATCTCGGTCATCGAGTACGACGACATCGTGCTGTACGGCACCACGGACCCCGTGATGGACATGGAGATCGTGATGTACTCGACGCTGGACAACACGCCGGGCTTCTATGAAGCCGTGGTTGCGTTCGACAACGTCAGCAGCACACACGTCGGAACGATCGGTGTCGAGAATGTGTTCGGTACATCAGCCTCGACGTTGCTCAACAACGAGGATGCCACCGGTGTCATCACCGACGGCTACCAGGTGTGCTTCGATCTCACGCCGGGTCTCGGCGACCCTGTGGTCCTGACCTATGACGTGACGGTCGATGCCGGTACCGAAGGCACCATCATCACCAATGATGTGTACCACTCGGTCAACCTGGCGGGCGCCAACGAGGAGATGTCCAGCGTTGACCTTGCGGTTGGCGATGTCACACCTCCGGTCGACGGCGCAATGCTGTGGGCTGAGGATGTGCTGGCAAACAGCCTGACGCTGCTCTTTGACGAGGCAACCGATGACCGTGGGGTCACCGGGTACAACGTCTATCAAGACGGCGTCATGATCGGCTCGGTCACGCCGGCAGCCCCGCTGGACAGCATCCAGGCGATGGCTCCGATGACCTACGAATTTGCGGTTGACGGCCTAGAAGGCAGTACAACCTATGAGTTCACGGTCAAGGCGGTCGATGCTCAGGGCAACATGTCCGATGGGTTGATGCTCTCGGTAGATACTGCGGTTGACTTCACCGATGACGACTTCTCGATCTTCGAGCAGGACATCGAGTGGCTGTACAGCGCAGGCATCACCAAGGGCTGTAACCCGCCCCTCAACGACCAGTTCTGCCCCGAGGACAACCTGACCCGGGGTCAGCTGGCGGCAATGATGGCTCGCGCACTCGAGCTCCCCGCATCGTCGACTGATTTCTTCACCGACGACGACGGGACCGTGTTCGAGGAGGACATCAACAAGATCGCTGAGGCAGGGATCACCTTCGGCTGCAATGTCGCAGGGACCGAGTACTGCCCGGACGATCTGGTATCGAGAGGCGAGTTGGCAGCGATGTTCGATCGTGGCTTTGCGCTGGCGGATACGACGACCGACTACTTCACCGATGACGACGGTCATCTGTTCGAGGAGTCGATCAACCGCCTGGCTGCAGCCGGGATCACCAAGGGCTGCAACCCGCCCGATAACGACAACTTCTGCCCGGACAACCTCCTCACCCGAGGTCAGGTTGCCGCCTTCTTCCGGAGGGCAATGGGCTAGCCCAAGAGGACAGAAGTAGTGAGCAAGGGGCGCCCGACGGGGCGCCCCTTCCGCGTCTGGCGTACCCAGCGGCGCTATGCAGCCGCACGCTACGCCAGACTTCTTCTTCGTCAGTCCGTGGCGGCGGTGCGGATTTGGCTTGCGGTTTCCTCGAGCTGCTGGCGGGTCGGGGTTGGCGGTCGTTTCGCCCTGATGCGAAAGCCATCGCCATTGAATCGAGGAATCACGTGGAGATGGGCATGCGGGACTTCCTGCCCAGCAGCCGAGCCGTCTGCGAGGTACAGGTTGACGCCCTCGGTGCGCACAGGTGACGCTCGCAACGCAGCCGCCAGCCACTGGGCGATGAGGGTCATGTGCGATAGCACCGTGCCGGGAACGGTGGCGATGAACTCGTGGTGCTCTCGCGGGACGACGAGCAGGTGCCCCTCGTTGAGCGGGTTGATGTCCATGAAGGAGATCGTTGCTTCGTCTTCAGCGACAACGGTCGCCGGCAGTTCACCGGCAACGATCTTGCAGAAGATGCAATTCGGATCGGTGTCCATGTCCGACAGGGTACCTCCGACCCTCTCGACGCAAGCGAAGTGATCGGATACCCCGGGGTTGGGACATAGGTGCTCAAGAACGGGACTTGAGGTCCTTTTGGATCAACTAGGAGTGGGTTACTGTCGATTTCGGGCACCGGCGCCCGGTTCGTAGAGTTGGATGGTTGTGGCCACCGGCCAATTCGGTGGCCCCTGGAGAGCGGAGCTGTGGTGGAGAGCATCGGCCGTTATGCGATCGAGCGGGTGTTGGGCAGCGGGGCGTTTGCCACTGTGTGGCTGGGGCACGACGACGAACTCGAAGTCGATGTCGCCATCAAGGTGCTCGCCGAGAACTGGGTCCACGACGAGGACGTGCGGCAACGGTTCCTCGACGAGGCTCGCATCCTCTGGCGAGCCCAGTCGCCGAATATCATCCGCATCCACCACATCGATGTTCTCGATGACGGCAGGCCGTACATGGTCATGGCGCTCGCCGATCAGGGATCGCTCGAGGACCGCATGCACGAACGTGCCGTCAGTCGGCGCCAGTTCACCGTCGCCGAGGCAGTTGATGTCAGCATGGCGATCGCCACCGGCCTCGAAGCTGCGCACGCCCTCGACATAGTGCATCGCGATCTGAAGCCCTCAGCAGTCTTGTTCCAGAGCATTCCCGGTCAAGACGATCCGCAGCTGGTGCTCGCCGACTTCGGCATCGCCAAGTCGATCGCCAAGTCCAAGACGACGGTCGCCACCGGCACCCCTCACTACATGGCTCCGGAGCAGGCTGAAGGACGCGTCGACGAACGCACCGACATCTACAGCGCCGCAGTCATCCTCTACGAGATGCTGGCGGGTCGAGTCCCGTACGCCTTCGACACTCTTGCCGAGGTGATCCGGGCTCAAGCAGCGGGTCCACCGGTGGCGATCGGGTTGCTGAGGCCCGACACACCACCCGCTCTCGCCGATGCGGTCGGCAAGGCCCTTTCGCACAATCCAGACGACCGATTCGCAGGGGCGACTGAGTGGAAGCAGGCGATCGCGGCGGCGGCAGGTGGGGTCGCACCGCCCCTGGTGGTCCCAGCAGCCACGCCGGAGCCACCGGCGGCCCAGCCGGAACCGCCCGCGATGGACGCCACAATGACCGCCGAGCAGTTCCTTGCGGCACAAGCAGCGGCCGCGACCGGACAATCGGACGCGCCACCTCCGCCAACTCCCCCTCCCCCGGCACCGCCGACGGCCGGCGGACCGGGAGCGCCACCACCGCCACCGCCGTCACGCCGCAAGAAGAAGGCCGGGATGCTCTGGCCCCTAATCGGCTTGGCGGCCGCGGTCGTTGCCGTGGTCGGGACTCTGGTGTTTCTCACCGGTGGCAGCGAGGAGGGACCCAACATCGGCGAGGTCTTCGCCGAACCGGTGGCGTCGACAGGCATCGATCCGTTCACCGCCACGCTGGTTCCATCGCTGGCTGCGATGCCGGCCATCCCGACAGTCGACACCGGAACCGTCGAGCAAGTTGTTGATCTCCTCAATCCGCCCATCGGCGATCTGTCCGAGATCGATTTCCCGGAGCTTGCGATCCCGGGCTTGGACCTTCCGGATGTGCCTGATCCCGGCGACGTAGTCCCGGGAGATGCCGTCGACGCAGCTGAGAACGTCGTGTCTACCGTCTCGGGTGCGGCCCCCGGGCTGTACGGCGGGACCGAGATCCTGAGCACCTGCGACAAAGAGGCTCTCATCGGTTTCATGGCAGAGAATCTCGACAAAGCAGCCGCCTGGGCCGGGGTTCAGGACATCGATGTCGACGACATCCCCGAGTTTGTCCGCGGACTGACCGATGTGGTCCTGCAGGTGGACACCCGGGTCATCAACCACGGGTTCCGTGACGGAGTTGCCAATCCGATCAACTCGGTGTTGCAGGCCGGGACGGCCGTACTGGTGGACACCTTTGGGGTTCCCCGGGTGCGCTGCTTCTGCGGCAATCCGCTGCAAGCGGCCATCGAGCTGGCCGCCGAAGTAACGGTGCAGGGCACGACCTGGCCGGGGTTCGACCTCGGCAACACGGTTGTCGTCCAGGCGATCGAAGAAGTCATCGACTTCACCCTCGAGGACATCCTCGGGCCGCTCAGCTTCATCAAGCCGGTGGGCAGCCTTCCCATCGTCGCCCCACCGACGGAGCCTCCTGACGTCACGACGACCACCATCGAGCTCGGCACAGGTGACGTACAGGCCACCCTGCGCTGGACGGGTGATGCGGACCTCGACCTTCATGTCATCGACCCTGAGGGGTTCGAGATCTTCTTCCAGAACGCCCGCTCCCCCAGTGGCGGAACGCTCGACGTCGACATGGTGCCGGACTGCGGAACGAGCGGAAACAACGTTGAGAACGTGTTCTGGCCCGAGGGCGGTTCGATCCCCGGCGAGTACCAGGCGTATGTAGTCCACTATGAGAACGTCTGCGCAGCGTCGAGCTCTTACGAGCTCGAGCTGAGAATCGACGGCGTAGTCGTCGCCTCGGACAGTGGCGTCGTTGCGGTCGGCGAAGCATCGGACCCGATATCGGCGACAAGTGGCTGACGTGACGGGGGGCGTTCAGGTACGGCACGGCAACGTCGAGCGCGACATTGCCACAGGGACCACCATGACGGTGGGTCGGGACGACGGCTGTGACCTCGTCATTGCCAGCCCGCTCGTCTCGCGACGCCACCTTCGTATCACCGCCGGCTCCGACGGCTGGACTGTCGAAGACTCCAGCAGCAACGGCACGTATCGCAACGGGCAACAAGTGACGACGGCGACCATCGCCGAAGGTGCCGTGCTCCGGCTGGGTCATCCGGACGAGGGCCCGACCCTCGCCATCACCCCCCGGCAGGCGCCGCAGGGTCTACCCGACGGAGTGCTCACAATTGGGCGCGACCAAACCAACACCATCGTCGTAGATGACTTGATGGTCTCCCGCCATCATGCCGAACTTCGCCCTGTCGCTACCGGCTACGAGCTCGTTGATCTCGGTAGCCAGAACGGGACTTTCGTCGGCGGAGTTCGGATCACCGCGGCGCCGGTGCAGTTCGGCGATGAGATCGCCGTCGGTAGCACGTCGCTGGTGCTCAGCCCCGACGGCCTCCTCCCCGCCGAGACACGAGCCGGGGTCTCGTATGCGGCGTCCGCTCTGCAGGTCGTCACCGACCAGGGCAAGGTGATCCTCGATGGCATCAGCTTTGCACTGGAGGAAGGGTCGTTCCTCGGAGTGGTCGGGCCGTCCGGATCCGGGAAGTCGACTCTGGTCAATGCGCTCACCGGTTTCCGTCCCGCTACCGCCGGCTCAGTCTTCTTCGCCGGCCGCGATCTCTATGCCGAGTACGAGCACATCCGGCAGCGGATCGGATACGTCCCTCAGGACGACGTGCTGCACATGGAGCTGACGGTCGGGCAGACCGTCGACTTCGCTGCTGAGCTGCGCTTCCCCACCGATGTGACCAAGGCCGACCGTGAGGCGCGAGTTGCTGAGGTCCTCGACGAACTCGGCCTCAACGAACGACGCGACGTGCGAGTCGGCAGCCTGTCCGGCGGACAGCGCAAGCGAGTCAGCGTTGCGCTCGAGCTTCTCACCCGTCCCTCGCTGCTCATCCTGGACGAACCCACTTCAGGGCTCGATCCCGGATACGAGCGAAGCCTGATGGAGTTGCTTGCCGATCTCGCCCGCGCCGGGCGCACTGTGATCGTCGTCACCCACAGCGTGCAGAGCCTGCACCTCTGCGACCGCATTCTGTGTCTTGCCCCGGGCGGCCGGATGGGATGGTTCGGGCCGCCCGCTGAGCTGACCGACTACTTCGGGCGTGAGGATTACCAGGAGGTCTTCCGCGATCTCAGCCGGGTCGACGGCGACGTCTGGAAGCAGCGCTTCGAGCAACATCCGAGCTTCGGCGATTATGTGACTCGGCCTCTGGCCAGGTACGAGCCGTCGCAGGCTCCTCGCGAAGCCAGCAAGGTGCCCCGATGGGAGTGGGTGCGACAGTTCCGCGTGCTCATCAAGCGACGGATCGCATCGATTCTGGCCGACATGAAGACGCTCGGTCTGTGGCTCGGTCTGGCGATTGGGCTCGCCCTGATCTTGCTGGTCGCCCTGCCGTCCGGCGAACTCGGGGGCATCGCCCTCCCGGAGATCCGCATCGTGTCGCAGGCGCCGCTGGTCGTACTCACGGTCGTGCTGTCGGTGACTGAGCTGGGCGCGTTCAACACCATCCGCGAGATTGCCGGCGAACTTCCGCTGTACCGGAGGGAACGCGCCGTCGGGCTTTCGATCAGCGCCTATGTGGCATCGAAGAGTGTGGTGTTCGGCGCCATCACTGTTGTGCAAGCCGTCCTGCTGGGAGTGATCGGGCTGGCCAGGCAGAACGGACCGCAGGACTCGCTGGTGTTCGGGTGGGCGATGGGCGAGTTGCTGGTCGTGCTGATCCTCTGTGCGCTGGCCGCGATGGCGCTGGGGCTGTTCGTCTCCGCCGCGGTGAACACGGTTGATCGGGCCATGACGTTCCTGCCGATCATCTTCGTCTTGATGATGATCTTCACCGCCGGCGGTCTCTTCCCATCCTTCGCCGACCAGCCCGGTCTGAAGCAAGGCAGCTATCTCGCCAGCTCCCACTGGGGGTTCAACGGCGTGGCGGCATCAGTGAATCTCAACGAGCTCAACATGTTGGGTCACCTGACAGCCGAGAACCCGGTGATCGACCTCACCGACTTCCCAACGGCAGTGGGCGTGCTCCTCGACCCGCCGGGGGGACCGGCCCGATCGGCGCACACCGCCGAAGCGTGGTGGGCCGCCAACCTTGCACTGCTGACGATCACGATCGCTCTGCTGATCGCAACTGCACTCGTTTTGCGAAGACACGACGGAGGCTGACATGACAAATCAGGCCGCTTGGGCGGCAACCCATCGGGCACCGCCAGAAGGCATGGATGCTTGGTCTGCGCCCGATCCATCGGTCGGCGCTTCCTCAGAGCTCGAGGCCAAAGTCGAGGTACAGGTCGTCGAGGTAACAGGGGAATGGGCCAAAGTACGCGGTGAGAACGGCTGGGAAGGTTGGGTCGATGGCCGACTGCTCGAGCAGCTCGGCGGCGGCACCGGCGATCGCAAGGCATTCATACTCCTGGGCATTGCGATTGCGGTGCTGATCGTGCTCGCCATCATCGGTTGGACCGGCTCATGAGAGGAGTGACAGTGCGCAGATGGCCGATCGCCATCACGTTGTTCGGATTGGCGGTTGCACTAGCGGCACCGGCGGCGCTTGCCCAGGGGCTCGAGGGCGACGGCTGCAGCGCAACGGTGAACGGGCAGACCCTCGACACGCTCGACATCAAGCACCCGTTGATCGTTGCGGAGGGTGACAACGTCACCCTCACCGGATCAATCCCTCGCGGGGCAGAACCCGGGCCAAGCCAGACCAAGATCTACGTCGAGGTTGGCGGCGACATACCGGTGGCCGACGAGCCCGGCGACGGCTCATTCTGGGGAGGGACTGTTGCCGTACCTGAGGTGCTGACGTCGCTGGCCCCCGGTGTCTACAGAGTGAAGGGAACTGCAACGGGCGATGGTTGGGTCTGCACCGGCAGCGCCTACATCAAGATCGAGGGCGGACCGCTCACTGCGGCCGCTGCGGTGGGTGCGGTGGCGGCCGGCGCCGGTGGAGTCGGTGCGCTGGCGGCGAGCAAGCCGAAGAAGGGTCAGGTGTTCTACGAGGGCTCAGCGGCGACGCCGGAGACTTCGACCCGGACAGCGGTCGATGTGATCACCGTGGGGCTGTTCGGGCTTCTGGTGGCACTCATCGGCTTCGTCGGACCAAGCTGGGTGGTGTGATCATGGTTGGAATTCCCCCTCGCAAATGGGCTAAAGGCAAGCCATTCGCCGGTTTCCGGTCGGGCGTTCTGCTCGGCATCGGCGCCGCGCTGCTGCTGCATCAGCTCGGCTGGTGGGTGCTCGACGTCAACACCCTGGTCCTGCTGCCGCTCCTCTCCGGCCTGCTCTTCGCCGGTCGCGCCTGGCTCGGCACCCCATACCGGTAGGTCCCCCCTCCGTTTTGGCGGATCTGAGGCCCGGCGGTTTCAAGGGTTGGTCGCGACGAGTTGGTTTAGTCGTTGTGCTGGGTTTTCCCAGTTGAGTGTTTCTCTTGGTCTGTTGTTGAGTGATCGTGCCATTTCGTCGAGGTCGTTTTGGGAGT
>JASJDZ010000068.1 GCA_030065575.1 Acidimicrobiia bacterium | reverse complement strand
GAGGCCGATCTCGAGGAGATCTTCCTCACCTACTACGAGGAGGTGTCCGCCTGATGCTCGCCTCGGTCTTCACCAAGACGTTCCGCGACCGGTGGCGAGGGATGGCGATCGCTGCGGTCGCACTTGCCGTGATGCTTCTGCTCGCCATGTCGGTCTACGCAAGCTTTGACTTCACCCTCTATGACGACCTGCCCGAGGCATTCCGCTCGTTGATGAGCATCCCGGACAACGCAGATGCCGCCAGCCTGGCCATCGGTGTTCTCTTTGGCCTCTACGGCGCCTTTGCCATTTCTGGGCTGGCCATATCGATGGGGTCGAATTCAATCGCCGGCGAGGAGCGGGCCGGGACGATCGGACTGCTGCTCAGCAATCCCAAGAGCCGGACCAACATCCTGATGTCCAAGATCGCCAACATGGTTCTGCTCACGGCGCTGATCACGTTTTCGCTGTTTGTGGCCGCGTATGCCGTCGCGGCAGTCCTCGATGTTGCACTCGGCGACATGAGGCTGGGGCCGTACACGATCCATCTCTGGGCCAACACGCTGTTCTACGGGATGCTCGCTTTTGCCATCGGGGCCTGGACGGGAAGCAAGGGCATGGCGTCGGGCATCCCCGCCGGGTTGATGATCATCGGGTTCATCGCCGTCGGCATATTCCCCCTCATCGAAGGGTGGGAAAACGTGGCCAAGGTGTTCCCGTGGTACTACTTCGACGGTGCCGATCCGATGCGGCTCGGCCTCAGCTTCGGCCATCTTGCCGTGCTGTTGGGGGGTTCGGCTGTTCTCGGTGTTGCCGCCTGGATCGGTGTGAATCGAAGAGATCTCAAGGGACAGACGGTCGGTACGACTCTGCTCGACCGACTCCGCAACAACCCGCTGACGCAGAAAGTCGCCGACCGGCTCGCCGGCTCGACACGCGTCTCTCGCATCTGGATCAAGACGATCTCGGAGCACCAGGGTCTGCTGATCATCACCGCATACGTGATGTTCCTGATCATGGGTGTGCTCATGGGCCCGCTCTATGCATTGATGGACACTCTCCTCCTCGAGTACGCCGACCAGCTCCCCGAGGAGCTGTGGGCCTTCGTCGGCTCGGGTGGCTCGGGGATGAGTACACCTGAGGGCTTCTACGAGGTCGAGACCTTCGGGCTCACCGTCCCGATTGCAATCATGGTCGTCACGATCGTGATCGGCTCCCGCGGGCTGGCGGGCGAGGAAGCCAACCGGACGATGGGGCTTCTCCTGGCCAATCCGATCAAGCGCCGCACCATCGTGCTGGAGAAGACCTATGCGATGGTCGCCTTGGCCTTTGCGGTCGGCTTCTCCACCTGGGCGGGAGTATGGCTCGGCTCACTGCTGGGCGGCCTTGGGATCAGCCCGCTCAACATTGCGGCGGCGTCGATCCTCGGGACGTTGGTCGGACTGGTGTTCGGGGCTGTGGCTCTCGTGGTGAGCGCTGCCACCGGACGTGTCCGGATCTCGGTCTTCGCCACCGTTGGTGTTGCGTTCACCATGTTCCTGATCAACTCGATCGCCATCCTCAACGACACCGTCGAATCGATCGCCGCATTCACCCCCTTCAACTACTACCTGAGTAACGAGCCACTCAGCAACGGTATGGACTGGGGCAATCTCAGTGTGCTGGCCCTTACGTTCGTGGCCCTGGTTGTGGTCGCAGTGATGTTCTTCGATCGTCGCGATCTCAGACAAACCGGATAGATAGGAGACCCTCACTACCTGCTGCTAAATATCGTAATCTACTGCTATATCAAGCAGAAGGGTGCGGGTCTTGATTCGAGCCATCGATCCCGACGGTCTCGTCGAATTGGCCACCAGAACCACGGCCGCTACCAGAAGAGCGGGCATCGTGGCTCGTCTCGCCGACACGGTGCTCCGGGCCCATCCTCCACCACCTGCCCGCCCCGGATTGCCGGCAGCCGCTGCTCGCATCGAGCGGTGGGGCGAGGAGACGGGTGTGAACCTGAAGTGGCGAAGTGCCGTCGTTCGTCGCGCCGAAGAGGTCCCACTGCATCCGCGCTCGCTGCTCCACGTGGCCTTCGCCGGCGAAGCCGGTTTTGCCTCGACCGACCCTGAAGCGTCGTTCCGCAGCTGGCTCGAGGAGATGCACGGAGCACAAGCGGCGACCGCAGCCATTGCCCAATGGCTGAGCCAGGGTTGGACGGACTGGGATGTGACCAACGGCGACCTCCACAGGATCAGCACTGCCGTTCAAGCCCTGTCGGGTCCTCAGCTGAACCAAGTCGTGAGCTCGCTCTCGACGGCTCAGCTAGAGCGATGGATTGCGGAGATGAACAACTCGATCAACGGCTTCTCGCAACAGGAGAAGCGCGATCTCTTTGCCGTCCTGGCGGCACGAGCCACCGGAGATACCTTGGACCGAATCAACGCGGCGGTGGTTGCGGTGTCGGACCAGGAGACGGCATCCGATTTGGGCAACGCCATCGCCGACCACGCCTCCTGCCATGCCATCGTGGACTTCGTCCTCTGTGTCGCCGCCCGCGAACTGGTCAGCCGTCGGTACTCGGCTCTCGCCCCCGCTGTTGCCATTGGCGGCATTGAGGATCACAACGCGGCCACCGAGCTATGCCAACTGCTAGCGCGCCGTACCGATCTGCTCGACCTCCTCGTCGTCGATTCCGTGCTCGCCGAGGAGCATGCACCCGGGGCCACTCACGAACTGACGAGGCTGCTGGCGAATGGATCCGACCCCAACGCGAGCGCCGCTCTCTTTGCCGCCGCCACACGACTGGTCGCAGCTCCGGGCCGAGCTGAGCTGGTCGGACGGCGGATCACGCCGACGCCCGGTCGCGATCCTGCGGTGGCTGTGAATGTCGATAGCGAGCGTGCGGTCGAAACTACCTTGGTCGAGCTGGCGGCCCGGCTCTTGACTGCAGATCCCAACGGACTCATCCAGGAGCTCGCCACCGGCAACGACGTCAACGGAGAGACGACCTCCACCTTCTGGCGACTCCTCGCCGAACGCGGCGAGGGGGCAGTCATCGGCGAAATAGTCGACCGGCTGCGCGGCGGAGGGATCGTCTCCATGGATGCATTCTGCACTGAGCCGGCTCCGGTCCCCGGCTACTCCTACCCCCACGCCCGCAACCTGGCGTTTGCCGCAGGGACTCTCGTCAACGCCTTTGCTGCCGAGGCTGAGGCGGCGAGAGGCGACATCGACGCCATAACGAGGACGGCGGGCACCCTCGTCGCACTTCTGGGTCACGTCTCCGGCACCGGCGGTGTCGTCGACAACGCGGTGGGGGCCGGCGTTGACTGGGCGTTGACCGGCCATGGCGACGATGTGAAGGACAGGATCGATCAGGAGCTCGCCCTCTTGATCAACGAGATCAGACAGCGGCTGCTGCCCCCACCGCTGCCGGGAGATGGTCCCCCGGGCTACGGGGGTGCGATCAGGGCATGGCTGGACACCTACGGACGTTTGCTGCCATACGCCTGACATCAATCGGCGGGACGCAACCACCAACTGCCCCTGCCGATGCACGGCAGGCAGTCCTCGTTGCCCACAGACTCGTGGTAGCTGCCGACCAGTCCACCTTGTTCAAAATGCCCCTCGTACAGGCGATCGACGGCGCAGACCACGTCGCAGTCGGTGAGGATGGCGAGAAAGGCATGGAACGTGACCGCCTCGCCGTCGACGTCACAGGTGCCGCCACCCAGAATCCCCGGCGGCTGCACCTTGCCGTTGAGAAGCATCGAATACCGCAGCGAGGAATCCTCATCTGTGGCGAACTCGAAGCTGACCGGGATCGGTTCCCCACGATCGGGACACACCTCCCCAACCCACTCGCCGGTCAGGATTGCCGAGATGTCGAACCGGGCGGGCTCTGCAGGCAGCGACGAGAGCGCGGCGAGCGGTTCCGTCTCAACATCGGATGCGGGTTCTGGCGAGGCCGTGCTCAACATGAGTAGGGGCAACGCCACCAGCAACAGACTCAGCGTCGCCCCAACGAGGATGCCGCCGAGCGCTGACCTGAGCCGGGGCGAGAGAGCTGCGACTCGCCACCCTGTTCGTGTCTTCCGCAACATATGGCTCTGTCCTCGCACCCTCCAGACTGCTCCAAATCGACCCCGATGACAAGACCTGAACTGAGGTCGCAAAGTCGCTCGAATGCGGGTCGGTCGGGACGGTCATAGACCACCAGAAGTCCCGCCAATAGGCCCTGTTCTCAAGGCGGAACGGTCCCTCGAAAAGTGCGAATAGATGTATAGGCTGTACTGATGGGACCAGTGCTCTCTTTCCTGGGACCCAAGCAGGCCAAGATTCGATCCATGCGGGAGCAGAGATCGCTGAATGGCATTGCGGCTCGTGCCGACATAGAAGAGAGATGCGTTTTCGAAACCCGTACAACGGAGGCGTAAGGCGTGACTAATTCTGTCTCGGCGTTCATGGATCAGGTTGCTCGTCGCAGCCCTGGTGAACCCGAATTCCACCAAGCGGTGCATGAGGTTGTCGAGTCGATCTACCCGGTCCTCGACGAATACCCGGAGATCCGCAAGGCAAAAGTCCTGGAGAGGATGGTCGAACCCGAAAGAGTGATCATGTTCCGGGTGCCGTGGGTTGACGACCACGGCGAAGTCCAGGTGAACCGGGGCTTCCGAGTCGAGATGAACAGTGCCATCGGCCCGTACAAGGGTGGCCTGCGCTTCCATCCCAGCGTGAACCTCGGGATCCTGAAGTTCCTCGGCTTCGAGCAGGTCTTCAAGAACGCGCTGACCACGCTCCCGATGGGCGGCGGCAAGGGCGGCTCGGACTTCGATCCCAAGGGCAAGAGCGACATGGAGGTCATGCGCTTCTGCCAGTCGTACATGAGCGAACTCTGGCGCCACATCGGCGACCGCACCGACGTGCCTGCCGGCGATATCGGTGTCGGCGGCCGGGAGATCGGGTACCTCTTCGGCCAATACAAGAAGCTGGCCAACGAGTTCGCCGGCGTGCTCACCGGCAAGGGCCACGGTTGGGGAGGAAGCCTGATCAGGCCTGAGGCAACAGGGTACGGGACCATCTACTTCGCCGAGGAGATGCTGAAGGTCAAGGACGACAGCCTCTACCAGAAGACGTGTCTCGTGTCGGGATCGGGCAACGTCGCTCAGTATGCGGTCGAGAACATCAATCGTATCGGTGGCAAGGCTGTGACCTTGTCCGACTCCGGCGGCTTCATCTACGACAAAGATGGGATCGACGAGGAGAAGCTGGCCTGGGTCATGGACCTGAAGAATGTGCGTCGCGGTCGCATCTCCGAATACGCCGAGCACTTCGGTGCCGACTACTACGAGGGCCAACGCCCGTGGGCGGTCGAGGATGCACACTGCGCCTTCCCCTGCGCCACCCAGAACGAACTCGACATCGAGGACGCCAAGAGCCTCACCTCGAACGATGTGTTCCTGATCGCCGAAGGCGCCAACATGCCGACGGTGCCAGAAGGCGTTCGGCTGTTCCAAGACGAGGGTGTTCTCTTTGCTCCGGGCAAAGCGGCAAACGCCGGTGGTGTGGCCACCAGCGGATTGGAGATGTCCCAGAACGCAGGACACACGTCATGGGACCGCAACACGGTGGACAAGAAGCTCCGCAACATCATGGTGGACATTCACAAGAACTGTCACCAGGCGGCAGAAGCCCACGGCACACCCGGAAACTACGTGAACGGCGCAAACATCGCCGGCTTCCTCCAGGTCGCCGATGCGATGATCGCCCAGGGTGTTGTCTGACCGATTTGGATTTGAAGGCTCGTAGTCCGCGATAATGCGGACACGGTGGAGGCATGAATGACTAGAAAGTCTGTCGGATACTTCGAGGGCACGGACTCGACGCTGTTGACCAGCCTCATCTGCGCTGGCTACGACACGCTGCCCGTGTCCAACGGCGTCGACCACCACGGGAAGAACGTGCGGAGGATCAACCAGCAGGAGAAGTACGACATCCTGATTGGGTACCCCCACAAGCTCTATGCCCCGGTCGAGTACGACCTGCCCTATCAAGAGGTATTCCACATCTGCAAGACATACGGGATCCCTCTCCTGCTCGAGGTGCCGGAACCCCTAAAGGATGCGGCGCACCGGCTCATGCCCGATTCGCCCGACGTCGTGGAGTTCCTGGATCCGGACGAGATCCTGGAGCGCGCTCTCGAGCTGTTGAAGTAGGCCGTCATGATGCGTAAATCGGTCGGCTACTTCGAGGGAACCGACGCTCGCTTGCTTACGGCGCTCGTGCTGTCCGGCTATGACACCATCCCCGTCTCCAATGGGGTCGATCACCACGGAATGTGCGTAGGTCGGGTCAACCGGCAGACGAAGACGGACATCCTCATCGGCTACCCGCACAAGATCACCGCCCGACCCGACGATGAAATCCAGCTGCAGGACGTCTTCCACATCTGCAAGACGTATGACATCCCGCTCCTACTCGAGGTTCCGGAGCATCTACAGGAGCGCACGAAGGACGTGCTCGGGGAAACCCCGCGCGTGGTAGAACTGCTGGATCCTGCCGACACGCTGAGTCGAGCCCTACAACTGCTCGGGTAGTTGGTCGTAATCCGCCGGGGTGTTGACATCGAGAGGTGTTGAGCGGTCGAACACGACCGTGGCGACATCGGCGTCCGGGGCAGATTCGAGTAGCCTCCACACCGCCTTTGGGCCGGTTGCCGTCACAGCTGCTTCCATCGCCGCCGCAGAGAGCAGCAGGGGATGACCACGGCCGTCCCGGTAGCCGGCAACAATCGCCCACGGCTGATGTTGGCGCCAATGGGCGATCATCCGATCAACCATCTCGGTTGTCACGTCAGGCATGTCGGCAAGCAGAACCACGTAAGCAGAGCAGGAGGGCAGCGCCCGGTAGCCGACAAGGAACGACGTCATGTTGCCCTGGCGGTAGTCGGGATTCGGTACGACCTGCACGCCTAGGTCCGCAACGGCTGCGGCTACGGATTCCCCCTGATGTCCGGTGACAACGACCACCTCATCAAGAGCAGACTCGCCGGCGACCGCAGCGACGACGCTCACCATGGGCGTGCCCTGATACGGGAGGAGCTGCTTGGGGACGGAACCACCCATCCGCTCGGACAGGCCGGCCGCCATGATGATGCCGCCGATCATGCTCGGAACATAGCGCTAGCGGGCTGCGGCGTACATCGCTTCGATCTCGGCGGCGAAGCTCTTCTCGACGATCCGTCGCCTGATCTTCTGGGTGGGCGTGATCTCGCTGCCGTCCTGGGAGAACTCACGCTCGAGGAGCGTGAATGCCTTCACCGACTCGAATCCGGCGAGATCCGTTGACTGCAAATCGATTCGCCGGCGATACAGAGCGATCACTTCCGGATGTGCAACCAACTCGCGGCGAGAGCCGTACTCGATCCCGTTCTCGTTTGCCCAACCCTCGAGTACGTCGAAGGCCGGCACCACCAGTGCGCTCACAAACTTGCGCCGGTCACCGATTGCTGCGATCTGCTCGATGAAGTGGTCGCGCCCGATGGCGGTCTCGATGCGCTGCGGAGCGATGTTCTTGCCTCCCGACGTGATGATGATGTCCTTGAGCCGGTCGGTAATGGCGAGGAAGCCGTCTTCGTCGATGTGACCGACGTCGCCGGTGTGCAACCAACCGTCGCGGAGCACCGCGGCCGTTGCCTCAGGGTTGTCGTAGTAGCCCTGCATCACGTTCGCCCCTCGTACCAACACCTCGCCGTCGTCTGCGATTCGGATCTCGCAGCCGGGGACCGGGTGACCCACGGTGCCGAATCGATACTTCCCCGGACTGTTGCAGGTCACCATTGGCGATGTCTCCGTGAGCCCGTACCCCTGGCAAACCAGAAGACCAGCGGCCAGGAAGAACTCCTCGATGGTTGCCGACAAGGGTGCGCCCCCGGCGGAGAAGAAGTTCTTGGGACCACCCACAACCTCCCGGATCTTGCTCAGCACCAGCCGGTCTGCCACACGATGGCTCAGCCGCAATCCCAGCGCCGGTGTCTCCCCTGCCTCCAGTGTTCGTGCGTATCTGCCGCCCACGTCCAGCGCCCAGTCGAACAGTCGCCTGCGCAGCCGCGAGGCCGACTCCGCACGGCTCATCACGCCGGCGTAGACCTTCTCGTAGAGCCGCGGGACGCTGACCATTGCCGTTGGCCTCACCTCGGGCAGGTAATCGACGACGGCTCTGGGGTTGGATAGGTAGTAGTTGCGGGCACCCCTGCTGAACACGTAGTAGGACCAGGTGCGCTCGTAGACATGACTGAGTGGGAGGAAGCAGAGCGACCGGTCATCGGGCCCGACGTCGAAGAACTCATCGATGGCGGCGAGTTGATGGGCGAAGTTGGTATGGCTCAACATCACACCCTTCGGCTCACCGGTCGTGCCCGACGTGTAGATGATGCTGGCCAGATCGTCGCTGCGTAGGGCATTACGACGAGCGCGCAGTTCTGCCGCACGCTCGGCGCTCCTCCCCTCCTGGCGCAGCTCGGCGAACATCAGACGATCCGGATCACCCTTCCCCGCCAGCACGACCACGTATTCGAGTTGCGGGCAGCGGTCCCGTATGGACGCAACAGTTGCGGCTTGGTCATCCTCGCCCACGAACACGAGCCGTGACCCGGACTGGTTGAGAATGTAGGCGACCTGGTCTGCGGTGTTGGTCGCATAGATCGGGACGGTGACTGCGCCGACCGAGAGGGTGGCGAAATCGGCGATTGCCCACTCCGGGCGGTTCTGTGAGAAGAGCGCTACTCGATCCCCGTGCTGCAGGCCAAGACCGAGCAAACCCGACGCCACCCCTTCGACCTGCTCGAGCATCTGCGTGTAGGTGAGGCTGTGCCAACTCGCACCGATCCTCCAGAAGACGGCAGGCCGGTCACCATGTTCAGCGACGGTGTCACGTAGCGTCTCGACGAGGTGGCGATTGGTCATGATCAACTTTCGGAGGGACGGTCTGCCGAGACTACAGAGCTGCCGCTACTGCGCCAGTTCAGCGTGCAGCGTTCCGGTCGGGGGTCGTCAACTATCCTGGATTGTCCACGTCGAGCTGCGGAGATGACCATGAAGACCATCAGCGTGTACCACCGACCGGCCAGTCTCGACGAG
>JASJDZ010000011.1 GCA_030065575.1 Acidimicrobiia bacterium | reverse complement strand
CCATCGATGTGCCGACCGACGAAGAGCTGGCACTGTACGACTAACCCTGACCTTCGGTGCCTTCGGCACACCCCGGGTTCCGTTGCATGGAACTCGACGGCGATTGCATCGCCCCCCTACCCCCGACCTTCGGTCGGCGGTACCTTCCCCCCACTCCGTGGGGGGACTGACAGTGTGGGAACGTCTCTCCACTGCGTGGGGGGACTGACAATGCGCCACCCCCCTCGGCCGAGCTACCGCCCGCCTCGATGAACTACACCCCTGTAATCAGGGTTGGCGATCCTCGTATACTCTCGAACCATGTCCGAATCCCCCCTGCTCGAGGGTCTCAACCCTGCCCAGCGGCAGGCCGTCGCCGCTATCGATGGTCCTCTGCTGGTCGTAGCCGGCGCCGGCTCGGGCAAGACGCGAGTGCTGACCCGCCGGGTCGCCCATCTGATCCGCGACCACAACGTGTCGCCGTTCGGAATCCTCGCCATCACCTTCACCAACAAAGCGGCTTCGGAAATGAAGGAAAGGGTGGAAGCGCTGGTCGGCGGGATCGCCCGCGATATGTGGGTTTCCACCTTCCACAGCGCATGCTCGCGCATCCTGCGCAGGGAGGCTCACCACCTCGGCTACCGCTCGGCGTTCTCCATCTATGACTCGGCGGACTCGCTCCGGCTGGTGACGATGTGTGTCAAGGATCTCGACCTCGACCCGAAACGGTTCCCGCCCCGCAGCCTGAGGGCCGCCATCTCCAACGCCAAGAACGAGCTCATCGACTACGAGACCTACGCCGCCTCCGACATCGGGTTCTATCACGAGAAGGCTGCCGATGTGTACCGGCTCTATCAGCAGCGACTGGTTGAAGCCTCGGCGATGGATTTCGACGACCTGCTCATGCTGACCGTGGATCTATTCCGGGTTCATCCTGAGGTGCTGGAGCGCTATCAGGACCGCTTCGAGTACGTGCTGGTCGACGAGTACCAGGACACCAACCACGCCCAGTACGTGCTGGTGCGCCTGCTCACGGAGAAGCACCGGAACCTGTGCGTCGTCGGCGATGGCGACCAGAGCATCTACAAGTTCCGCGGTGCGGACATCCGCAACATCAACGAGTTCGAGAAGGACTTCCCCGATGCGCAGATCGTGATGCTGGAGCAGAACTATCGCTCCACCGAAACGATTCTGCAGGCTGCAAACGCCGTCATCTCGAACAACCCGAACCGCAAGCCGAAGCGGCTGTGGACCGAGTTCGGTCACGGGGAGAAGATCATCAGCTACGAGGCTGAGGACGAGCACGATGAGGCCGCCTTCGTTGCCGAGGCAGTTGGCGAACTCCGCAGGCAGGGAAGGGATGCCCGGGGCATTGCCGTCTTCTACCGCACCAACGCGCAAAGCCGCGTCCTCGAGGAGACGTTTGTCAACCACGGACAGCCCTATCAGGTGGTCGGCGGTGTCAAGTACTACGACCGTCGCGAGGTCAAAGACGTGCTGGCGTACCTGCGGGTAGTGACCAATCCCGACGACACAGTGGCGGCAAAGCGAATCATCAACGTCCCCAAGCGCGCCATCGGCGACACGAGCGTTGGCCATGCCGATCGGCACGCTGAAGACAAGGGGGTGTCATTCTTCGATTCGCTGCGTACCGCCGGGGACAACGCACGCCTCACCAGCCGTGCCCAGAAGGCGATGCTCGAATTCGTCGGGCTCATCGACCACCTCACCTTCCTCGCCGAGCAAGGGCCAACTTCCGCCCTAGAGGCGATCCTCTCGGAGACCGGCTATCTCGACATGGTCCGGGCGGAGCGATCGATCGAGGCTATGGGCAGGGAGGAGAACCTGCGTGAGTTGGTATCGGCGGCCGCCGACTTCGAGGAGAACGGTCCGGTGGCATACGGTCGGGATGAGTGGGTTGCCCTCGATGGCTTGCGCAAGACCGAGCTGTTCCTCGAATCGATCAGTCTGGTCACTGATGTGGACAGTTTCGAGGATACGGATGTCGTCACGCTGATGACGCTGCACAACGCAAAGGGACTCGAGTTTCCCGCCGTCTTCATCGTGGGGATGGAGGATGGCGTCTTCCCTCACATGCGATCCCTGGGGGATCCTGACGAGCTCGAAGAGGAGCGCCGGCTCTGTTACGTCGGTGTCACCCGAGCTATGGAGCGCCTCTTCCTCAGCCGAGCATGGAGCAGGAACATGTTCGGGAGCAACAACTACAACCCTCCGAGCCGCTTCCTCAAGGAGCTACCGGCGAACCTGATTCAGGATGTGCGGAGAAAGAAGAAACGCACCTCCGTGGTCCCCAGCGCCGCACGGGTCACCGTCAAGGCAGCCGAGCTCGATGTCGGTGACCGGGTCCGTCATGCCAAGTGGGGTGAAGGGACAATCAGGAGAGTGGCGGGCGTCGAGGCGGTAGTCGATTTCCCGGGGCTGGGAACCAAACACCTGCACCTCGAACTTGCGCCGCTCGAGAAGGTCTGAGCCTCGCCGCGGCGAGTTCGAGTAGGCAACTCAACTCAGCCAAGGGCCGGCTATCCAGGGCCCCGGGCAGGTCCATCCGACTATTGTCAGCAATGCGATGCCGATCCGGATTCTGATAGCAAAACCGGGCCTCGACGGTCACGATCGCGGCGCCAAAGTGGTGTCGCGCGCTCTGCGCGATGCAGGCTGTGAAGTCATCTACTCCGGTCTGCACCAAACCCCGGATCAAATCGTGGAGACGGCGATCCAGGAGGACGTCGACGGAGTTGGCCTCTCGGTTCTCTCGGGCGCCCACATGACCCTATTTCCCCGGGTTGTGGAGCTGTTGCGGGAGCGAAACGCCGAGGACATCACCGTCTTTGGCGGCGGCATCATTCCCGACGAAGACATCGGAAAGCTCGAAGAGGCCGGGTTGGCGATGATCTTCACCCCCGGGACTCCGCTAGGTGAGATAACCGATTGGGTTTCGCAGCAATTCAGCGCCTAAATGCTCTATCGTCCCCGTCGGCCGCGGCGGCCGCGGCAAAGGAGGAGCCAACTTGAATATCCATGAGTTCCAAGCCAAGGAGCTGATGAAGTCGCGCGGCATCCCCGTGCCGGTGGGCCGGGTGGCGACCTCTGTCTCGGAGGCGATCGGCGCCGTGGCTCCACTGATCGAGGAGACCGGGACCCCGGTCGTGGTTGTGAAGTCACAGATCCATGCCGGGGGGCGTGGCAAGGGACAATTCAAGGAGTATCCCGAGCTCGGTGGAGTGAACGTCGTTCGCAACGGGATCGAGGGCGGGGTTGAGGCAGCTAAGGCCCGGGTAGGCGAGTTGGCGGCAAGGATGCTTGGCTCCACACTTGTCACTGTGCAGACGGGGCCGCTGGGCAAGCCGGTCAGTCGGCTCTACGTGGAATCGGGCGTCGACATCGATCGGGAGTTGTACCTGTCGGTACTGCTCGACCGCTCCACGAGCAAGAACATCGTTATGGCTTCCACCGAGGGTGGCACCGAGATCGAGGACGTAGCCGAGGCGACGCCGGAGAAGATCCTGAAAGCACAGATCGATCCGGGGCTCGGCTTGCTTGACTTCCAGGCTCGGGATATCGCCTTCGGGCTCGGCCTCGAGGGCGCTGCCTTCAAGAACGGCGTGAAGTTCATCAAGGCACTGGCGTCCTTTGCGGTTGAGTTCGACACAGATCTGATCGAGATCAACCCGCTCGTGGTCACCAAGGATGAATCCGTGGTGGCGCTCGACTGCAAGATGAGCTTCGAGGCAAATGCCATGTACCGGCACCCCGACGTCCGCGAGATGCGCGATCTGAGCGAAGAGAATGCTGCGGAAATCGAGGCTTCCGGGTACGGGCTCAGCTTCATCAAACTCGACGGGACCATCGGATGCATGGTCAACGGAGCCGGGCTGGCAATGGCGACGATGGACATCATCAAGTACGCAGGAGGTGAGCCTGCCAACTTCCTCGACGTCGGTGGAGGTGCCGAGAAAGATCAGGTAGCGGCTGCGTTCAAGATCATCACCCGCGACCCCAGCGTCAAAGGGATCTTCGTGAACATCTTCGGAGGGATCATGAGGTGCGACACGATTGCCCAGGGGGTGATCGAAGCGGTAGCCGAGGTGGGCCTCTCCCTGCCGCTGGTGGTTCGTCTCGAGGGCACCAACGTCGAGTTGGGCAAGCAGATCCTCGATGAGTCGGGCCTGAACATCCTCAGTGCGACCGACATGAAGGACGGGGCGCAGAAGATCCTGGAGGCGACACGATCATGAGCGTTCTCGTCGATAAGGACACCAAGGTCATCATTCAGGGCATGGGCAAGACCGGGCGCTTTCACACCGATAGGGCCATTGCCTACGGCACGCAGATGGTCGGAGCCGTCCACCCTTCCCGGGCGGGCGAATCGGAACGGTTCGAGGGGGAGACGGACCATTCGGGAGTGCCGGGCCGGCCGGACCACTACTCCGTCGAGCTGCCGATCTACCGCACGGTCAAGGAAGCGGTGGCGGCGACGGGGGCGACGGTCAGCGTCGTATACGTACCTCCACCGTTTGCGGCCGACGCAATCATGGAGGCCGCCGACGGTGGCATCGATCTCGTTGTCTGTATTACCGAAGGAATCCCTGTTGCCGACATGGTTCGTGCGAAGAGTTACGTCATGCGTCGCAATTGCCGCCTGGTCGGCCCGAACTGCCCCGGGGTCATCACGCCACAGGAATGCAAGATCGGCATCATGCCCGGCTACATCCACCAGTCGGGGCGCATTGGTGTCGTCAGCCGTTCCGGAACTCTCACGTACGAAGCCGTGCACCAGCTGACCCAGGTCGGTCTGGGGCAGACAACGGCCATTGGCATCGGTGGTGATCCGGTAAACGGCACCGACTTCATCGACTGCCTGCGCATGTTCAACGATGACCCCGCCACTGAGGGCGTAGTCCTGATCGGCGAAATCGGTGGCGCGGCGGAGGAGGAAGCTGCGGCCTGGATCACAGAGAACATGACCAAGCCGGTAGCCGGGTTCATTGCGGGTACTACCGCACCGGCCGGGAAGCGGATGGGTCATGCCGGCGCGATCATCTCTGGGGGCAAGGGAACGGCGGCCGACAAGATCGATGCTCTAGAGGCGGCCGGAGTGCTGATTGCGCCGACCCCCACAGACATCGGTGCAACCATGGTTGACGCCATTGCGGGTGCCGGTTCGTAGGAGCAACTCTGCCCGGCCGCAGTGTCCTATGCTGCCGGACGAGGCAATCGCGCCCCCCGTGTCTAGTAGGGAGTGGGTCGCATGAATCGAACCAAGGTACGGCGCGCTCTCCTGTCGGTAAGTGATAAGACCAATCTCGTCGATTTTGCCGAAGCTCTGGCCAACGCCGGAGTTGAGATTGTCGCATCGGGCGGAACCGCAGCAACTCTCCTTTCTGCCGGGCTCCCGGTCACGTCGGTCGAGTCCGTGACGGGAGCAGCCGAGATGCTCGATGGGAGGGTCAAGACTCTCCACCCCAACATCCACGGAGCCATCCTCGCCGATGTCGGCAAGCCCGAGCACCGCAGTCAGCTCGAGGAACGAGACATCGTTCCGATCCAGCTGGTTGTGGTCAACCTGTATCCGTTTGAGGAGGGGCTGGGTAGGGGCGATCTCGGTGATGACGACCTTGTCGAGCTGATCGATATCGGCGGCCCCGCCATGGTGAGGGCGGCAGCCAAGAACCATCGCTGGGTTGGCATAGTCACTGCACCAGATCAGTACTCGCGGGTGCTCGAGGCTATCGAGGCAGGCGGATTGGATGACGGTCTGCGTCGCGACCTTGCGCGAGAAGCCTTCTATCGCACCGCCCGCTACGACGCAGCCATCGTCGGTTGGCTGGAAACAGGCGAAGGCGCTACCCCGGAGCGAGTGGTCCTTGCCCTCGACCGGGTCAGCCAGTTGCGGTATGGCGAGAACCCTCACCAAGAGGCGGCCGTGTTCGCTGAGCGGGGTAGATCCGGGTGGTGGCTGGCGATGGAGCAGCTGCAGGGCAAGGCGATGTCGTTCAACAACTACCTCGATACCGAGGCCGCATGGCGACTCGTCAACGAATTCCGCGACCCAACCGCAGTGATTGTCAAACACGCCAATCCCTGCGGCGTGGCGAGTCGCAGCACCATTGCGGAAGCCTTTGCCACGGCCTGGGAGTGTGATCCCCTGTCTGCATTTGGAGGCGTGATCGCCCTCAACTCAACGCTCGATGAAGCCACTGCGCGCCGTGTCGTCGAGAACTTCGTGGAGGTCGTCATTGCTCCGGACGTGAGTGAAGGTGCCCGAGAGGCTCTGGCCAGGAAGAAGAACCTACGGGTGCTCGTGGCCCGTCCTCCCGATGGATCAGACCTCGACCTGCGACGGATCGAGCACGGGTTTGTTGCCCAGGGGCGGGATGTCGTCGGGATGCCATTCCCAGCTCAGCTGCTGGAGTCCTGGGAGTCTGTTGGGAATGAGCAGCTGGGCGCAGATCAACTTGTCGACCTCCTCTTTGCGTGGACGGTGGTTGCACACACCAAGTCCAATGCCATCGTGGTCGTCAAAGACCGCGCTGCAGTCGGCATCGGTGCGGGTGATCAATCGCGGGTCGGCGCCGCCCGCCGGGCTCTCACTCAGGCCGCAGAGCGGGCAAACGGCGGAGTTGTTGCTTCGGATGGGTTCTTCCCGTTCCGCGACGGCATAGATCAATTAGGCGAGGCCGGCGTGATCGCCGTCGTCGAGCCGGGCGGGTCGATTCGTGACGACGAGGTGGTGGCGGCCGCCAACGAGCATCGCATGGCAATCGTGTTCACCGGCAAGAGGCATTTCAAGCATTGAGTGCACAGATTCTCTCGGGTAAGGAAGTGGCGTCGGCCGTCCGGGCCGAGGTGGCAACACGGGTTGCTGCGCTGAAGGAACGAGGCCGAACGGTCGGGCTGGCGACTGTGATGGTGGGGGAGGACCCGGCATCGGAGGTCTATGTCCGCAGCAAGCACCGTGCTGCGGAGAGGGCAGGGATGCTCTCGTTCGACTATCACCTCCCCGCCGACGCAGCCCAAGAGCAGGTTGAGACGAGAGTGCGAAAGCTCAATAGCGACGACCGGGTCGATGCCATGATCGTGCAGCTTCCGCTCCCGACCGGGCTCGACGGTAATCAGGCTGTTGCGGCGATTGACCCGGCCAAGGATGCCGATGGCCTGCATCCGTACAACCTCGGTCTGCTCGCCATGGAACGCGGGCATCTCCGCCCCGCCACCCCTAGCGGGATCATGCGGATGCTCGACTACTACGACATTGCAACCACCGGCAAGCTTGCGGTGATCATCGGACGCTCGTTCCTGGTCGGGAAGCCGATGGCGCTGCTGCTAGGGGCGAAAGGGGTCGATGCCACGGTGGTCCAGGCGCACTCCCGGACCAGGGACCTGTTCGACCTGGCAAGACGAGCAGACATTCTCGTTGCCGCGATCGGCCGGCCGCGGTTCATCAACGGTGATCACATCAAGCCCGGAGCTGTGGTCATCGATGTCGGCATCAACCGTACCGACGATGGGTTGGTCGGCGATGTCGACTTCGCCAGCGCCATTGAGGTCGCATCGGCGATTACTCCCGTTCCCGGCGGGGTGGGGCTGATGACCGTGGCATCGCTGCTGGCCAACACTGTGACGGCAGCCGAGCACGCCGCCGGTTGATCGCAGAGAACCTCGCAAATTCCCTGCAGATTTCCCGAATGCGGAGTGTCCGAATCAACTACTCTCCTGGCCAATCGAGAGTCCGAAGGAGTTGGCCGATGGCGACCGCGATCACAATGGGTCCGGACGGGTTGCAGGTACCCGACGAGCCCCTCATCCCGTTCATCGAAGGGGATGGGATTGGCCCCGATATCTGGGCTGCTTCCCAAGCAGTCTTCGATGCCGCCGTCGCCAAGGCATACGGTGATGATCGGCGGGTAGCGTGGACCGAGGTCCTCGCCGGCCAGAAGGCCTTTGACCAGACCGGGGAATGGTTGCCGGATGCGACCGTTGAGACCTTCCGCAGTCATCTCGTCGGCATCAAGGGCCCCCTGACTACCCCGGTCGGCGGCGGCATTCGCAGTCTCAACGTGGCACTTCGCCAAATCCTCGATCTCTACGTTTGCCTGCGCCCGGTGCGCTGGTACCGCGGTGTCCCCTCGCCGGTGAAGCAGCCCGAGCTGGTCGACATGGTGATCTTCCGGGAGAACACCGAGGACGTCTATGCCGGCAAGGAGCTGGAGGCCAACACGCCCGAAGCGCAACAGTTGCTCGACTTCCTCAATCAGGCCTACGGCTGGGAGATCAACGCCGACAGCGGGTTGGGAATCAAGCCGGTATCGGCGACGGGCTCCAAGCGCCTCATCCGAGCCGCCATCAAGTATGCCCTCGACAACAACCGTCGATCGGTGACGCTCGTGCACAAGGGCAACATCATGAAGTTTACCGAGGGTGCGTTCCGCAACTGGGGCTATGAGCTCGTTCGTGAGGAGTTCGCCGACGTTGCAGTGTCGTGGGAGGACTGCGGTGGAAACCCGGGGGATAAGCTGCTGGTCCAGGACGTCATAGCCGACGCGTTCCTCCAGCAGATCCTCACCCGTCCCGCCGAGTATGACGTCGTTGCCACGATGAACCTGAACGGCGACTACATGTCTGACGCGCTGGCGGCGCAGGTGGGTGGCATCGGGATCGCCCCCGGAGGGAACATCAACTACGTGACCGGGCACGCCATCTTCGAAGCGACCCACGGCACCGCGCCCAAGTACACCGGGATGGACAAGGTCAACCCCGGTTCGGTGATCCTCTCCGGTGAGATCATGTTCCGCTACCTCGGCTGGCACGAGGCCGCCGACCTCATCGTGAAGGGTCTCGAGAGCGCAATTGGGCAGAAGATTGTCACTTACGACTTCGCCCGGCTCATGGAGGGAGCGACTGAAGTCAAGACTTCGGAGTTCGGTGCCGCCATGATCGAGCGGATGTAGGACTGGAGGAGAGATGAGCAGAATCACTGTTGTTGGAGCGGGCAAATACGGGTCAACTACCGTCCAGCGGCTAGCCGAGTGGGACATTGTCGAAGAGGTTGTCTTGCTGGACATTGTCGAGGATTTGCCCCAAGGGCTCGCCCTCGACATGAACCAGAGTCGTCCCGTGATGGGCAACCGCACCCTTGTCATCGGCACCAACGACTATGCCGATACTGCCGGCAGCGACGTAGTCATCATCACCGCCGGGCTTCCGCGCAAACCGGGTATGTCGCGGATGGATCTTCTCGAGGTCAACGCCAAGATCGTCAAGAGCGTGACCGAGGAGATTGTTCGCTACTCGCCGAACGCCATTCTCATCGTTGTGACCAATCCACTCGACCAGATGACGACTCTTGCCGCCGAGGTGTCCGGGTTCCCCCGTAGCCGTGTGTTCGGCCAGGCTGGGATACTCGACAGCTCCCGGTTCGCTCACTTCATTTCCGAGGCAACCGGAGCCGACATCCAGTCGATCGAGGCCCTCACGTTGGGCAGTCACGGAAAGACGATGGTCCCCGTCCCGTCGCTTTGTCGCGTTGACGGGAAGCCCCTCACCGAGGTGCTCGCTCCAGGAACAATCGACGACCTTGTGAAGCGAACACGCAAGGGCGGAGCTGAGATAGTTGCTCTACTGAAGACGGGGAGCGCCTACTACGCACCCTCAGCAGCTGCGGCCTGCATGGCCAAAGCCGTGATTGAGGATTCGGGCAAGCACATGCCGGTGTGTGCCTGGATGGAGGGCGAGTACGGCATCGACGGCGTCTACCTCGGGGTGATGGCCGAGGTTGGGGCGCAAGGCGTCCGTCACATCGTTGTGGAAGCGTTGACCGACGAGGAGCAGGCGGCGCTGGTCAAGGCTGCCGAGGCCGTGAAGGCCAAGGTTGCCGACTTGGACGAGATCTCGCTCTGAGTCAGCGAACAGAAGAAGGGGACGGGCGATGCCCGTCCCCTTCATTTGACTCCTGAGCCGCTCAGCTCCCGGCTCGTGCCTCGCGTTGGTGCTGCTGGGCAAGCTCGAGTGCTGCCTGGATCTCGGCGGCGCTCGCCTCAGCCGCAGCCCGCTGCTTCTCTGCTCGCACGCGGTTGATGATCACATCGCGACGCTTTGCCCACAGCGATACTGCTCCGACGAACACAATGAGCATGCCGAGCAGGGCAATGAAGTAGCCGGACGTGACCTGGGTGTCTTTGTACTGGCCGGCGAGGCCGCTTTCGGCTATCTGGGCGTCGAGCAGATTCGTGCGGGCGGCCGCGGCCGACAGAGCGATGGTGAGCCATCCTCCAACTGACGAGAAGATGAGCATTCGGTTTGCGGAGAGCTCAGCATGTTGGCCAACCACCGCAAGACCAACAAGGATCGCCGCGATGGCCGCAACCCAGACCCATGGTTGCACGGTGCTCTCGGTGCCGAAGAGGAGCAGGTTGAAGAGGAGTGCGGTCACCAAGAAGACAGCCAGGCCGATGAGGGTCCGGATCGTCGACGATACTTGCGGTAGCCACGTCGGGAGCACTTTGGCGATTGCCTTGCGCACGACGTACGCCGCCAGTAGTGCGAGGGCCCATCCGGTGACGCCGCCACCCATGGTGCGGTCGTCGGTGCCGTAGAGGAACGCTACGCCGACAGCAGCGAGGCCCATCAGAGCGGCGAGCCCGCGGCTATTGGCGGCGCGCAGCGAGAACTCGAACGTTGTCAGCAAGCCAAACACAAGCATGAGGGTGCCAACGGTGAAGATGACGGATCCGTGGATTGACTGGAAGCCGCGCAACGACCACGGGTCGACGATGTAGGAGGTCTCGGGGTGCATGCGAGTCAGCTCCCAGGCGATTGATGCCATCGTCAGAAGCGACCCAACCACCAAAATCATTTGTGGTCGATATCGTTTCACTCGGTGCCTTTCCTCCGGTTCGGACCACTTTACCGGCCTCATCGGCGGCCGTGTCGGCTCAGGTCATAATCCGGAGCGGTCGACGACATCCTTGGGCGAGCGCCATTCGCTCGGTATGGTCCTCGCAGGAGGCACCGGCACGAGGAGCTGATTCGTGAACAAAGCGGATCTGGTTGACGAGGTCGCAGCCCGGACCGGGCAGACGAAGGTTGCGATAGCGGCCACGATCGAGGCGACGATGGACGCCATTGTCGAAGCCGTCGCGGGCGACCGCTCGGTGACGCTGAGCGGTTTTGGGACGTTCGAACCCAAGAAGCGGAAGGCGCGGACTGGCCGCAATCCTCGCACGGGCGTGGCGGTTCCCATCCCGCCGAAGACTGTGCCTTCTTTCCGCCCGGGCAACACGTTCAAGGACGCCGTCTCCGGCGATTGATCCCGGTCAACATCCCGAGCCCGGGCTCTATCTGGCTGCAGATTGCCGTAACGAGCCTTCGGCGAGTTAGCTGCAGATTGCGAGGCAATGTGCCGAGGGGTGTTGATTGATCTAGCCGCAGTTTGCGCCGTATGGCGCAAATCTGCGTACGTAACGAGCCGAAGGCTCGTTACGCGACTTCAACCTCGGCAACCGTCGCCGCCCACTTGTTGATAACGGCCTGGTTCATCATCAAGACCGCCATGTTGCCTGCGACCTTGATCTTCCCGGTCATGAATGCCATCTGCGTGTTGAGCTCGCCCTGGAACAGGGCCAATGCAGTTTCGTGGGAACTGTTGATTGCTACGTCAGGCTCGTCGAGTTCGCCCAGCGTCATGACAGCGGAACCTTCGCCAACTGCCAGGTAGTAGTCGATGTCGCCATCGGGACCATCAGAGACATGGAACTGAATGCCCATGTCGAGGTTGGCGATGGACGCGACGAAGTCGTCATTGGCATTGAGGGCTTCGGTCGCAGCGGCGAGGTGCCCTTCGCTGAGGAACTGAACGCTCATTGAGATCCCTTTTCGTTGCGGGAGGCGCAGTCTATACGGCGCCAAACGACTTGGTCGTTGGCCAAAGAGAGCTTCGACGTAAAGAGGTCTTGACAGTGAAGTTGTCTTTACATAGGCTGGAGTCATGGCAAAGCTCACACCTTCAACAACGCGTCTTGCGGACGCAATCCTCGACCTGGAGTACGGAGACGAGCAGGAACGTCTTCGCTACTACGAGGCCTACGCCGTCATTGTCCATCTGCAACTGATCGTCCTCCCGATTGTTGCGGCGATCGTTGTGATCGCTAGCGGCGCTTCAGCCATCGTCCCTTCACTCGCCGTGCTCGCGGGGGTGTTCGGTTGCCTGCTCTTCGGGAAGCTACACCTCGAGCGCTATCACGTTCGGATGGAGTTGATTGCCTTCAGCGGGCGGAATCGCGGGTATCTCGTGCTCTACGCCCTGGCCTGGGCGCTCCTGATCGTTGCGCTTGCCAGCGCGAGCATTGGTGGTTCGAGCTTCCGCAACGGGTTCGCTATTGGCGCCGCGATCGGGGCTGTGGTCGGAGTAGCTCTGTTGGTCATTCGTGCCCGGCGCCACCGGCACGCTGCCGACGATCTCATTGCAGATGATTCGACTACGGGCGAAGCCGGATCCCGGAGCAGCTGATGCCGGGAACGAGTGGCCCGGTTCGTCCCGATGCGGCGGCTGATCTGGCGGGGGAGCGGGTGCGCCAACGTCGCAAGGCGATTGGCCTCAGTCAGCAGGCACTGGCCACGGCCGTAGGCGTCAGCAGACAGACCATCATCACGATGGAACAGGGCAATTACGCCCCGTCGGTGTATCTGGCTCTCCGCGTCGCCGGCGCACTCGAATCTGAAGTCGAAGCCCTGTGGGGCTGACCTCGATCCTGCCGGTTTCTGTGTCTAGGTTTGCCCGGCTTTGCGTCGGTCCTTGAACTTGGCGACCAGGTAGTCGCGGTTCATGAACGCGATGTTGTTGATGCTGATGCTCTTCGGGCAAGCCTCCTCACACTCCCCGTGGTTGGTGCAGGAGCCGAAGAACTCCTCCATCTTCTCAACCATGGCGATGGTGCGGTCGTAGCGCTCCGGCTGTCCCTGCGGCAGCAGGTTGAGGTGAGCGAGCTTCGCAGCAGTGAACAGCTGCCCTGCGCTGTTCGGGCACGCAGCGATACACGCCGCACATCCGATACAGGCCGCCGCGTCCATGGATGCGTCTGCTGCCTCCTTCGGTACCGGGATCAGGTTGGCGTCGGGAGTTCCGCCGGTGTCCACGCTTATGTAGCCGCCGGCCTCGATGATCCGGTCGAGCGCAGAGCGATCGACAATGAGGTCCTGTACGACCGGCATCCCGGTTGCCCGCCAAGGCTCGATGACTATGCGATCACCGTCATTGAACTTGCGCATGTGCAGCTGGCAGGTTGCCGTGCCCTTCTGGTTGCCATGCGGGTGACCGTTGATCATCACACCGCACGTCCCGCAAATGCCCTCACGACAGTCGTGGTCGAACTCGATGGGGACGCCCCCCGACTCCACAATCCGCTCGTTCACTATGTCGAGCATCTCGAGGAAGGAAGCTTCCTCGCTAATGCCCTTCGCCTCGTACTCCTTGAACTCGCCTGGCTTGTCGGGGCCGTTCTGGCGCCACACCTTCAGTGTGAGATCCATTACTTGTAGCTCCTTTGCGCCAGGGCGACGTAGTCAAACGTCAGCGGTTCCTTGTGGTGGGTGTGAGCCTCCCCGTACCCATTCCATTCCCAGGCCGACACATGGGCCTGGTCCTCGTCGTCCCTCTTCGCCTCGCCTTCGTCCGTCTGGTGCTCGACCCTGAAGTGGCCGCCGCATGATTCCTCACGCTCGAGGGCATCGCGACACATCAGCTCGGCCAGTTCGAAGTAGTCGGCTACCCGGGCTGCCTTTGCCAACTCGGTGTTGTAGGTGTCGTCGGTGCCCGGGACCCGGACGTTGGACCAGAACTCGTTGCGGAGCCTCGGGATGCGGTCCAGGGCCTCCTCCAGGCCCTCTTTGCTCCGAGCGAGCCCACACTTGTCGATCATGATGTGGCCCAGTTCCTTGTGGAAGGAATCCACAGTCCTGGAGCCGTTGATCGACAGTAGCTTCTCCAACCGACCCGACACCTCTTCCTCTGCCTCCTGGAAGGCTTCGTGGTCGGTGGCCAGCGGATCGATGTTCAACCAGTCGGCCAGGTAGTCGGCAATCGTGTAGGGGACTACGAAGTACCCGTCGGCGAGCCCTTGCATCAGAGCGCTGGCCCCGAGCCGGTTGGCGCCGTGATCGGAGAAGTTGGCTTCACCGATGGCATAGAGACCGGGCACATTGGTCATGAGGTTGTAGTCCACCCAGAGCCCGCCCATTGTGTAGTGCGGTGCGGGGTAGATCCGCATCGGCACTTCGTACGGGTTCTCATCGGTGATGCGCTCGTACATCTCGAAGAGGTTGCCGTAGCGAGCCTCGATGACGTCCTTGCCGAGACGGTTGATTGCGTCGCTGAAGTCGAGGTACACCCCGTTCTTGAGCGGCCCAACTCCCCGGTCTTCCTCGATCATGCGCATCGCGGCTCGAGAAGCGATGTCGCGGGGGGCGAGGTTGCCGAATGAGGGGTAGATCCGCTCCAAGTAGTAGTCGCGGTCCTCCTCGGGGATGTCGTTGGCAGGTCTACCGTCGTCGGCGCTCTTGGGTACCCAAATCCGCCCATCGTTGCGCAGCGATTCGGACATCAAGGTCAGCTTCGACTGGAAGTCACCGTGCACCGGGATACAGGTCGGGTGAATCTGCGTGAAGCATGGATTGGCGAAGAACGCCCCCTTCCGATGTGCCCGCCATGCCGCAGTGACGTTCGAGGACATGGCCATGGTTGATAGGTAGAACACGTTCGAATAGCCACCGGTGGCCAGCACCACAGCGTGTGCGGAGTGGGAGCTGATCTCGCCCGTGACCAGGTCTCGGACCACCACACCGACGGCGCGTCCGTCGTGGGTAACGACCTCGAGCATCTCAGTGCGGTTGTAGAGCTTGACGCTGCCTAGGGCCACCTGGCGGGCCAGAGCTTGATAGGCGCCGAGCAGGAGCTGCTGTCCGGTTTGACCCCGGGCATAGAAGGTACGCGAGACTTGCGCCCCGCCGAAGGAGCGGTTGTCGAGCAGTCCGCCGTATTCCCGGGCGAACGGCACCCCCTGTGCGGCACACTGGTCGATGATCTCGTTGGAGACCTCGGCCAGCCGGTAGACGTTTGCCTCACGCGATCGGTAGTCGCCGCCTTTGACCGTGTCGTAGAACAGCCGGAACACGCTGTCACCGTCGTTGGCGTAGTTCTTGGCTGCGTTGATTCCGCCCTGAGCAGCGATCGAGTGCGCCCGTCGCGGGGAATCGTGGTATGTGAAGACCGTCACGTTGTAGCCGAGCTCACCTAGCGAGGCAGCTGCGGAGGCTCCGGCTAGGCCGGTGCCGATGATGATGATCTCGTATTTGCGCTTGTTGGCCGGGTTCACGAGCTTGCTGTCGAAGCGGTGGCCGGTCCATTTGTTGTCGATCGGTCCTGCGGGGACCTTCGCGTCGAGTGTTGTCACGAGGCCTCCTTAGGAAATGATTCCGAGCTGGATCGCGATCGGGAAACTGAGGTTGCCAACGACGATGACGGCAGTGAAGCCCCAGGCGAGGTATCGCCGCCACTTGTTGTAGACCCGGTTGTTGGCTCCGATGCTCTGGAAGAGGCTCCACACGCCGTGCAGGATGTGCAGACCAAGAGCCAGGTTGGCCACGATGTACAAGATGGCGACCGGGACCCGCTCGAAGCTGGCGATCATGTTGTTGTAGACATCGCCGCGGATGAAGTCGGGGTTTGTGGTGCCCCACGTCAGGTCGGCGAGGTGAAAGAGCACGAAGAAGAGCACGATCACGCCGGACCAGCGCATGGTCCGGGACGCGTAGTTGGCGGCGAGATACTCCCTGGGCACGTCGTACCGCACCCGGCCGCGTGCCTGTAAGTTCTTGCGGGTCAACGAATATGCGGCATGGATGTGTATGGCAAAGGCTGCCGTGAGCCCGATACGCATGATCCACAGCAGGTGCGTCTTGGGCACCAGGTCTCCGCCTAGCTCGCGCAGCGCCTCGCCGTAGTGGTTGATCTCCTCCGGTCCGAAGTAGATCTTCATGTTGCCCATCATGTGGGCGGCGATATAGCCGAGGAGGATGACCCCGCTGATCGCCATGATCCACTTCTTGGCCACATCCGAGCGATACAGCTCGAGGATCCAAGGTAACTTCCTGGCCGGTTTGGTGTCCTCGCGGCGGCCGGTCGTGGTCACCGTCTACCTCCTTCTCCTCTGCTCTCGCCATTATTGCCGACCTGTGGCTTTGGTGCTACGTACGCACGGTTACGCATGTCCGACGCGCGACGGAGGGGGAGAGGCGGCCGCAAACGGCCACCTGTCAAGTGCCACAACGGATTTCCAGGTTGACACGCGCGCGCGGGCTTGGTTGAATCACACTTACGTAATTACACATGTGTAGGGAGTTACCACTTGTTCGCCCGTTTGCTCGAGGTGCTGGAAGTCGAGGATCTGTCTTGGCATGATCTTGCCAACTGCCGGGGTGCCGACCCGGACCTCTTCTTTCCAGAGCGGGGTGCCTCGACCCGCACCGCCAAGTCGATCTGTCGTCAGTGCGTAGTCCGAGACGAGTGTCTCGAGTTCGCCATCGTGTCCAGCGAGAAGTTCGGGATCTGGGGAGCGATGTCGGAGCGAGAGCGGAGGAAGATCAGGCGGGAGCGGGCTGACGCCGCCAAGCGCCGCAAGGTCTCCTAGGCTTCGGCCTCACCATGCCTATCTTTCGCAAACGAACCAAACGATCCGACTCGACCCCAGAGCCGGTTGAAATACACCCCGATCACGACTTCCGGGTTGTCGATCACGAGATATTCATCGACTTTGCGGTGCCTCTGGCATCGGAGGGGGCGGATGAAGTACTCACCGAACTGCTGAAGCACCACGCCGTCGAAATCATCAAGGACCGTAAGCGGCGCGGTCAGCCGCTCGAGGGCATCCCCCTTGCGCGGGTTTCGGCTCGCCGCAGCGGCGAGCCTCATGAGGTTGGCGTTATCGAGTTGGACAAGTCGATCGAGCGCATCGACATCGAAATCCCCGATCTGGTGCCACAGCCGCAGATGGCAGGCTACGACCCACTGGCCAAATTCGATGAAGGGCTGCAGGAGCGTGCCACGCCAAGCACCGACGGTCGTACCGACGAGCTTGCGCCATTGGGAGAGCAACTGCGGCTGACTGCCGGGGTAGCCGCCGGGCTCAGGTCGTTCGGTGTTGACCCGGAGCAGATGACGGCAACGGATCTTGGGCTGGGGCTACTTCGGCTCAGCGGCTATCAGGTCACGGAGACGCGGGATGGCTATCGGGCGGAAGGTCACGATGCAACGATCCATGTCGTCATCGTCGACCACGAGCCGGGGGACCACCCGGAGCTGACGGAGAAGGCCGTAACCTCGTTCCTGGTGGGGTTTGCCGGTGCCCGGACCCAACGGGCCATGCTGATAACCGACAAGTACGGGCCCTACATGATCTATCAGAAGGAACGGGCCAACCCGAAGGCGGTCTTCGTCACTCGCGAGCGCCTGCAAGGGTTCGTAGATGCGGTGGCCGTTGACCGATGAAGCCGTCGTGCGTTCGTTCAGATAGCTGACGAGTAGACTTCAGGCGAGCCCGAGCGTATCGCTACTGCTCGTTCGCTTACAGGCGAATCAAATCCGCTGTGGGCTCGAGCGGAACAAGGAGTCATGAAGTGCTGAGGAACATCGGTGGGTGGGAGATCATCATCGTATTGCTGATCATCGTCCTGCTCTTTGGCGCCAGGAAGCTGCCTGATCTGGCACGATCAATTGGTGCTTCGGCAAAGGAGTTCCGGAAGGGACTCGACAGCGGAATGGAGGACGAAGACAAGGAGGCGTAGCCTCTTGTCTTCGCCTGACGCGGCGAACCAGCGACGACGTCGCTGGTTCGTTGGAAGAACCGACCGCAGGTCGGTTCTTCAGATAGGTCCTCAGAACCAGTTCAAACCAATGGGAACCAGTGCAGCAATCCGTGCGTTAGTCACCTAGGAGACGGGGAAGGCCATGGCCGACGATAGAACCCCAACCTGGGAAGACGTAGCGCGTGTCTATGGGCGGAAGATATACAACTTTGCTTACCGCCTCACCGGCAACCCGGACGATGCGGCAGACCTGGTTCAGGAAGTATTGCTCAGGGTCCGTAAGGGCCTCTCGTCGTACACCCCCGGCTCGTTTGACGGCTGGTTGTGGAGGATCACTCGCAATGCCTTCCTGGACGGAGTGCGCAAGCAGAAGCGGCGCCCGACCAGCCCACTCCCGGAGGACGACCGCAACGTGCTCGCCACCAGCCCGTCGCCTGACGAGGTGCTTGCTTCGGTTCGGCTCTCGGAGGACATCCAGAGCGCTTTGCTCAAACTCCCGTTGGATTTCCGAGAGTGCGTGGTCCTATGTGACGTGGTCGGTCTCACCTACGAGGAAATCGCCGAAGCCATCGAGTCGCCGGTCGGAACTGTGCGTAGCCGAATCCATCGGGGCCGCAAGATGCTCAGGGAGCTGTTGACATGGCCCGTGTGAAGCAGTCCCGATCCTGCGAGACCGCCGAGCTGGTCAGCGCATACCTCGACGGACAGCTCCTTCCGGGTGAGCTAGACACCGTTGTTACTCACCTGGGTGAGTGCGCCGATTGCATCGCTGAGTTCCATCAGCTGAAGGAGGTCCGGGCTGCCCTGCGTACGCTGCCGTTCCTGGAGATACCGGAGCATCTTCTCCCCGACACCCATCCCGGCGAGCTGCTTTCGGCCTATCTGGACGGGCAACTCGATACCTCCGAGCACGACTTCGTCATTTCCCATCTCGATTTCTGCACCGATTGCCGTCTCGAACTGCATGAGCTCGACTCAGCCCGCACGGCTATTCGCTCTCTGCCCGGTCTGGAGCCTCCTGAGTTCCTCACCGTCCATCGGGAGCGGATCGAGCGGGAGCGTTGGTCCCGGCGCCGGGTTGTCGCAGCCGGGGTTGGCATAGCGGCAGCAGCTGCGTTCGTGTTTGCCATCTTTGGCCCGACAACGGAGACGGGTGACCTCGATCTCATCCCCCTGTTTGATCAACACCAGGCGCGAGTATCCGTTGATTCAGGTTTCAACGTCATCCCGGCGTTCGCTCCTGCGGGGGAGTCGCCATGAGGAGAACGAGACGTCTCGCCATTCTTGCCTCAGCTACCGCTCTGCTGCTGATGCTCTCGGCAGCCTCCGCTGTCGCCGACGACTCGCTTCAGGACTACCTGGACGAGGCTGCCGAGGCTAGCTATGCGGGTCAGCAGGCGACCTGGTGCAGTTTCGGCGGCAAGACCAAGTTCTCTGTCGTTTCGGTTGAGCATGCCGGAGCCATGGTGATGCTGGAATCGCAGGGCTCGGCACAGGTGCTCGGCGGCGGAATGGCGTCGACGCACGGTACCGGGAATGGGCTGGCCCTCGCCGCCTGGTCTCCTGTCGATCTTGCCTCTCGCTACGAGGCGGCGGATACCGCGGCTTCCTTCCGCCTCGGACGTGACGTTGTTGTGGTGACTGTCAACGAGAACGACCAGATGCGGGCCCGCATCTGGTTCGACAAGGTCACCCACGCCGCGCTGGGCTCGGAGGTGTACGACGGTGACGGGGACCTGTTCAGGCTGAGTTGGACGATCGACTTCGACCCCAACCCGCGCCGCATCTTCAACGTCCTGCGTGATAACGAACCCGTCTACGACCTAGTGGTGGTATCCGAGGCCGACGCTCTCCCGGAGAGAATCGGCGGCTACGAGAAGGTAGATACCTACGCCGGCCCCGAGGATTCGACGCACGCGTACTACTCAGACGGCCTGTTCTCTTTCTCGGTGTTCGCCATCTCCGGCGAAGGCGCTATCGGGCCCTTTGTCGATGCCGACGCCATCGAGCTGCCGTCAGGCTCGTACCGGTGGATTCTCACCCCGGCCGACCTCTGGGTGCAGTGGAGCGGCACAGGTCGCACGTACGTCCTGGTCGGCGACCTCCCGCCCGATCATCTCGAGGCTGTGCTCGGCGAGCTACCCAAACCATCGCGTGGCAACATCTTCACCCGCCTCTGGAACGGCATCTTCGGCTAGATCCCCGTTCTTGCGTAGATTCGTCGCCCTATGAGCTACAGAAGTACGCAAGAACGGAGAGGCCGATGGCTCTCTACAGCTTGCTGAGTGCCTCTACGTAGCTGTCGAACTCGCGGTGGATGCCCAGGGACTCGGTGTTGATGACCTCGCGGACCACGCCACCCTCGTCGAGGACGAACGTGTACCGATTGGCGGCACCAACGGTGTCGTTGAATGCCCCGTAGGCCTGCGCCGTTGCGCCGTGCGGCCAATAGTCGGACAGCACCGGGAACTCGAACCCGTTCTCGTCTGCCCACTTCTTGGTCGTGTTGAACGCATGCGCCGTGACGATTACCACGTTGGCATCGAGGTCGTTGAGTTTGGCGAGGCCGTCGCGGATTGCGCAGCCCTCGTCGTCACAGATCCCGGTGAAGGGGAACGGGATGAACACGACCAGGGTCTTTGAACCCTGAAGAGACTCGAGGGAGACCATGTTCTTGTTCTGATCGGGGAGTTCGAATGCGGGGGCCGGGTTTCCAACTACCACTTGCTTTCCTTTCGTTGGTGCAAGCGAGAAAATAGCGCCACAAATCGGTGCCGGCGACGGGTCAATCGAGCAGTACGCGAGCCGCCCAACCAACCGGATCTGTCAGCTCGCCCAACCTGGGCAGCTTCTCCGGTTCCTCCCAGAGGCGTTCCAGGGTCTCGGCGCCCCATCGGCGCTGGACATCGGCGCAGAACTCGGCAGCGTCGCCCGCCTGGTGGCGGTCGAGACGGAGGCCAAGGAGCTGTTGCAGGAATTGCTCGGCCTCATTCGGCTCACTTCGGCGTAGCCGGATGGCGCTTTCGATCTCATTGAGCTGCGGGATCAGATCTGCTGCGGCGGTCCGCACTGCGTAGTCACCAAATCCCTCGGCGAAGGCCATGAAGGCCTGGATAGGTTCCAGGGCGGCAGCGTCGTGTGTGCTGCCAAGCATCTTGGCCAGACCGCCCGGTTCGTCGACCAGCCCCTCGAATGCGCCCGGGTCACCGGTTGGGTCCTGCAGCCCACCGAGCATCTCGAGTAGCGCAGAGGGATCGAAGTCGACTGTCGCATAGAAGTCGGTGATTGCTCCGATGAAGTGTCCCCGTACCCAATCAACGTTGAGGATTGCGTGGTTGGTCACTTCGCGAAGCACGGCCCACATCCGGATCTGGTGGGGGTCGATGTTGTGGTCGCGAGCGAATCCCTCCACATTCGGGACTACGAGGAAGAGATCGTCGTGGTCGAGGGCGGGTAGACCGGTGTCGAACTGGCCGAGTACCCGGTGGCTCATGAACCCGATCATCGTCCCGGCCTGGATGCCCAGAATCACAGGCGTCATGGGGCCCAGCAGTGCCCCTGCCATCCCAGGGGCCGATGTGCCGGAGAACTTGTCGGCGAGAGGCTCGATGAGATAGCGGAAGCTCTGCTCGTTGCGCTCCGCCCACATCTGACGATCGACCGGATGGATCGTATGAGTAGTGGAGACATCGAGGCGCAAGCGGTCGGCGAGGCGAAGCTGGGCGGCGAGCGTCAACTCCTGATACTCCTCAGCGACCTTGGGTTCCAATGGTTCGGCAGGCCCGGCAAGCGAGCCGGTTATCTCCTTGCCGAGGCGCCAGTTGACGGGACCGGGTGTCTGCAGCAGTTCGAAGAGCCGATCGAATAGGTTGTCGCTCACGGTCGTCTCCTGGGGGGTTTGTCCTCCAACGCTACCGCCTCGACCATCACATATCCTCCGGTCGGAGCCCGAGCACGATGCTGAGCTTCAGTTCCTCCTGCCCCCGGGTGATGGAGAGAGTCACTTCGTCCCCCACCCGATAGGTGCGAATCCCGCTGATCAGATCCTCCGGTATTCGCACCGGCAGGCCGTCGTAGGCGGTGATCAGGTCCTGCTCGAGCACACCGGCGGCCTCGGCAGCCGAAGGGTTGCCGGCGAAGCCGAGCACGGCGGCTCCTGCAGGGACCCGCGATCCATCCGAGTTCTGGGCGAACGCCGTCTCGAGGCTGACTCCGATGAATGGGTGCTGCACGGCTCCCGTTTCGATGATCTCGTCGGTGATGCGGGTCATCAACTCCACCGGGATGGCAAACCCAATTCCCTCAGCCCCGGCGGAACTGAGCCCGATTGCCGTCGTTATGCCGAGGAGACGGCCTTCGGCGTCGACCAGCGCACCTCCGCTCGACCCTTCCGTGATGGGTGCGTCGGTTTGCAGCATCCCGAAGAGGATGTCGAGCGGCCCCGGCCCGGTGACCACGCGGCGCCCGAATGCCGACAGCACACCGGAGGTGACCGACGGACCGCCGTCCAGACCCAGCGGACTGCCGACGGCGATGGTTACCTGACCGATCTGTGCGGATTGGGCGGACCCGATCTCGATCGGGACCAATCCGGTGGCTGCGATCCGCAGCACCGCGATGTCGGTGCGCCGGTCGGAGCCGACCAGTTCGGCGTCGTAGGTGCGTCCGTCACCAAACACCACCTGATAGCCGTCGGCTTCGCTTACGACATGGTGGTTGGTGGCGATGAGGCCGTCACTCGACAGTACGACGCCGGACCCGGAGCCGAACAACTGGAAGCTGTCGCCGACGTCGGCCCCAACGTCGACCGTGACGATGGAAGGCACCACCTTGCGGGCAACCGCAGTTGCGCTGGCCTGGGTTCCTTCGGTAACCACCTCGCGAACCTCAGTGGTGCGCGCTCCGATTTGCCCAGTTGCCCAGAGAATTGCAGCAAGAACGGCGGCCCCGAGGAGTGCGCTCACTACAGGCCAAATCCATGCGGTACGTCGCGGCCGGGGTGGATCCCCGCCTTCCTGCGGAGTTGCGTATGGGAAGAGGGGGGGCAAGTCGGGTGGTGCCGGCACAGTCTCCGCCTCCGGAGGTGGGATCGGCGGCAAGGGGGTAATTGCTTCCCGGGGGTCGGGGGTATTGTTATCCACGGTGATGATTGTATGACCTCAACTGAACAACCCGGACGAGACGATCTGCTGCTGGTAACCCCCGACCCCATCGATCCTGATGTGCTGCTCGGCCATGTCGGTACGCCCCGCTCCGGAGCCATAGCCCTGTTCCTCGGCACCGTACGGGACAATTCGGCCGGAAAAGAAGGCGTTACCCACCTGGAGTACGAAGCCTATGAGGGCGTTGTCGGAACCAAAATCGCCGAGATCGTCGCGGAGGCGCACGGCAGGTGGCCCCTCGACGGAGTCGCGGTACAGCACCGGACCGGCTCCGTGGCAGTTGGCGAGAGCAGCGTTGCCGTTGCCGTCAGCTCAGGCCATCGGGCCGAGGCGTTCGACGCCGCTCGGTATGTCATCGATGAGCTGAAAGCCCGTGTCCCCATCTGGAAGAAGGAGCACTGGCCCGGCGGTGCTGAATGGGTGCGTGAAGATCTCGAGCACGGCCGCTGAACGACTCGTTCTGTCAGTCGCGCTGGCGCCCAACCACCATCTCGGCGGCTTCGCGGACCATCGGATTGCGATCGTTCGCCGCGGCCCGAAGCGCCTTCTCTATGTCTTTGCCGTCGAACACAGAAAGTGCCGGAACACAGCGGCGCCGAATCTGCGGAGGGGCCGATTCGATCAGGGCCAGTAGTACCGGTCGAGCCCGCTCGTCGGCGATAGCGCCGAGAGACGCAACTGCGGCTTCGCGCACCAGGCGGTCCTCCTCGTCGTCGCGGGCGAGCGCGATGAGCTTGGCGACGGACTCGGGTCCGGCGGTTTCTCCCAGCGCGGTCGTCGCTGCCTCCCGCACCTCGGGGCTCGGGTCACCCAACGCATCTTCTAGGGCTGCAACCGGCGCGGCGCCGAGACGCCCCGCAACCTCGGCGCATTCCCGCCGGACTGATGGCTCCGGATCGTTGCGCAGCATCTCGATGGCGCAGGGAAGTAGGTGCGGATGGTTGGTGATGGCACCGACCGCAATCCTGCGGACCTCAGGATCGGCTGCTGCCAGCACCGGCTCGGGATTGTCGAGGATCTGGACGAGGTCGAGTCGCTGGCTCATGGCTCGAGGCGGTAGCCAACGCCGCGCACCGTTGTGATGACGGGGGCTCCTTCGACCTTCTCGAAGCGGCGGCGGAGCCGCCTGATGTGCTGGTCGAGGCTCTTGGAGTCACCCCAGTTGATTCCCCAAATCCGGTCGAGCAGCGTCTCTCGGGTGACGATGCGGCCCTGCCGCTCCATCAGAAGCTCGGCCAGTTCGAACTCCTTGCGGGGAAGAGAGAACACCTCTTCGCCGATTCGCACCTCATAGCGGCCCGGGTCGAGCACTGCGTTGCCGGCCGTGATGACGTCGTCTTCCGGTTCGACTACCCGCCTGGTGTTCGCCCTGATTCTGGCCACGAGCTCCCGGGAGGAGTACGGCTTGGTCAGATAGTCGTCGGCTCCCAGCTCCAGAGCGGTAACGATGTCCGCCTCGGCGCTCTTGGCCGAGACGACAATCACCGGCACATCCGACTTCCGGCGGACGTGTCGCAACACATCGAGCCCACTCAGGTCGGGGAGCATCAGATCGAGCAGGACCACGTCGGGCAGGTTGGCTTCGATTGCCGAAAGACCCGTTCGCGCATCCGGGGCCGGGGTCACGGCGAACCCCTCCGGCTCCAGTGTGATCTGCAATGCCTCGAGATAACTGGGCTCGTCCTCGATGATCAATACGTTGAGCAAATCAATCCTCCCGTGCGGGCAACTTGATGCGGAAGACGCTGCCCCTGCCCGGTGTCGACTCGAGTTCGATCTCGCCCCAGTGATTCTCGACCACATGCCGGGCGATGGCCAACCCGAGCCCGGTTCCGCCACTTTCCCTGCTCCTGCCCCTGTCGACCCGGTAGAAGCGCTCGAAGATGCGCCGCTGGTGCCGCTCGGCGATGCCAATGCCGCGGTCCTCGACCTCGATAACGGCCAGATCGCCACTCCGGGTGACCCGGACCTCGACCGGGGCAGGGGCCTCTTCTCCCTTCGCCGCCGTGTAGTTGATTGCGTTCTCGAGCAGGTTGGCAACGGCTGAGGTGAGACGCCGTGGGTCGCCAACGACCCGTACTTGCTCACACTTGGCGATTACCTCGATTCCTTGCGTCCCGGCCGCAAGTTCCGTCTTCTGCATTGCGTCGTGGATGACGTCGGCAAGATCAACCACGCCGCGGACCGTCTGGTGCTCCTCGATCAGCGACAGATCGAGGATGTCCTCGACCAGCTTGGTCATGCGGGACGCTTCGGTCTGGATTCGATTGCTCAGAGTTTCCTGCACCGACCGGTCGGGTGTTGTAGTCAGGGCTTCAGCGAGCAACCGCAAAGCTCCCAGCGGTGTCTTCAACTCGTGGCTCGCGTTCGCAACGAAGTCACGTCTGATCGTGTCGACCTCGGATCGGTCGGTCACATCGTGGGCGACTGCGAGGGCACCGGTCCGTCGGCTTCCTATCAGCATCGGCGACACATTGAGCTGGATCTTTCGCGGCGGCGGTGTGAACACCTCAACCTGGTGCTCCCTCTCCTCTCCGGTGGCGATGACCTCATCGATCAGCTCGCGCAGCCGCATTCCCACAACCGCATCGCCGGCCCGTCCGCTGGCGTACAGCGATGCCGTCCGGTTGGAGAACACTTCGGTGGCGTCATCGTCGACTATCACGATTCCCATGGGCGACGCGTTGAGAGCGGACTTCAGTTGTTCGATCCGATCGTCCCCTTCCTGCACCTGATCCTGCAGCGAAGTAGCGGCTCCGAGGATCGAGGTCTCGCTGCTGGAGGCAGAACCAAGCTCGCTTTGCAGCCGCCGGCGGAATGCGTTCCGGGCTCTGTTCACCTGCAGCAGCGCGATACCGAGGGCAATAGCGAGCAAGCCGAGGAGAATCGCAAGGGTGTACACGCTGCCGATCATAGGTCCGCTCCGCTCGGGCGGGGCCCTGCCCGAGCCACTTCTGGCAACAATTCACCGGGAGTTCAACTGAGAGTCGCCTTGTCGCAATGTTGCCGGCGTACCTTCACTGTTGTGCTGTTGCGGCGGGTAGTCGAACTGCCTTCCCGCATCCCGGCCGGGCCGAGGCTCCTCCCTCGGCTTGGCCGGGCCTTCTCGTATTCAGCGATTCTCGAGTGCGCAAGTCAATGACACGCCCATTGCCGCAACGTATGCTGGAGGAGTGCCGACCAGGAGGTCAACATGGCGGCCGAGCCAACCCACGTACCAATCGAGGCGAGAAAAGAGCCGGTTTCCGTCGAGGAGGCTCGGCATCACTTCACTGATACGCTGGCCGAGATCCGGCACGGCATCGCAGACATGGGTGCGCTCATTGTCGAGAATGCCCGGAGAGCCGGCTTGGCAATCACCGAGAACCGGACGGACCTGGTGCCGGTTGTGATTGCGGGTGATGAGCCGATCAACAGTTGTTACGCCCGCCTGGAGAAGCTGACCTTCGAAACCATGGCCAGACAGCAGCCGGTTGCCGGAGATCTGCGGTTCTTGGTCTCGGCAACGCGGATCCTCTACGAGCTGGAGCGGTCCGGTGACCTAGTAGTCAATCTGGTCAACGCATACGATCGGATCCACGTCTTCCCGGACTCTCCAGCGCTACGCAACCTGCTCGAGCAGCTCGTCGAGGAGAGCACCGCGTTGTTCGCCAAGGCGATGGACGTCTTCGACGCCATGGACGCGGTTGCCGGAGAGAAGCTTGACGAGGAGGACGATGTCGTCGACGAGATCGTTTCCGAGTTCTACCAGCAAATCGGCCGCGAGAGCGACCAGATCGGTCTCGAAGCCGGGATAGCTCTCACCAGGATGGGCCGGTTCCTCGAGCGCATCGCCGATCACGCAGTGAATGTCGGCGAGCACACCACGTACATCGTGACCTCGGAGTTCCCTCACGCCGAGAACGCCTCGCAGATCGACGGCCCTGAGTAGGCGCCCGATGGTGCCGGCAGCATGACGGAACTCTTTGCCAAGCACGAGGAAACGCTGAAGCGGGCTCTGGCAGCCGTCGCCAGTCGGGAGTACTGGAGCCCGTATCCAGAGAGTCCCCGCGCCTACGGTGACGACGCCCCGGCGGCCGGGGAGCAGGCATTCCGGGAACGGCTGGGCAAGCCGTTCGCCATCGATCAGCCCGCAACAAGGATGTCCGGCGGCAGTGAGACCTCACCCTACGGGACCGAGCTGGGTCTCTCCTATCCGGTTGCCGGTGTCGACGAGCTCATAAGCGCAGCCCAGGCTGCGCTGTCCACCTGGGGCAAGACCAACCCTGCAGAACGGGTTGGCGTTTGCCTCGAGATCCTCAGTCGGCTCGAAGACGGGGTCTTCGAGATGGGCCATGCGGTGATGCAGACGACCGGGCAGCCCTTCCTGATGGCCTTCCAGGCGGGCGGCCCACACGCTCTGGAGCGGGGCCTCGAAGCAGTAGCCCACGCCTATGCCGAAATGACCCGTCTCCCTGACCGTCCGCTCCGCTGGGAGAAACCCCAAGGCAAGCGCGATCCACTTCGCATTGACAAGGAATGGCACCTGCGCCCGCGCGGGATCGCCATATCCATCGGTGCCTCGACCTTCCCGAACCTGAACGGCTATCCAGGGATCTTCGCCAGCCTTGCCACGGGCAACCCCGTCATCGTGAAGCCGCACCCGGCGACCATCCTGCCGCTGGCACTCTTTGTTGCAACTGCGCGCAACGTGCTCGCCGAAGCCGACTACGACCCGAACACGGTCCAATTGGCGATCGACTCGTTGGATGACCCCATGGCCAAGGAACTCGCTTCACACCCTGCCGCTGGCATTGTCGACTGCGGTGGGGGATCCAGCCTGGGTAGGTGGATGGAGAAGAACGTTCCCCATGTATTGCTCTTCACCGAGAAGGGGCGGGTCAACTCGGTGGTTATCGACTCGTTCGATGATCTCAGAGGAATGATGCGCAATCTCTCCGTCTCGCTGACGATGTTCTCCGGCCAGATGAGTACGACACCACAGAACGTGTATATCCCCGAGTCGGGCATCACCGTCGGAGAAGAGCGGATGTCTTTCGACGACGTGGTCACAGACCTTGTCGACACCATTTCCGGATTGCTCGCTGACGACCAGAGGGCTGGAGACATCCTGGGTTGCATCAAGAGTGGGTACGTTGTCGGCCGCATCGAGGACGCCGCAGCCTCAGGCCAGGTGCTGCTCCAGTCCCGCAACGTCAGGCATCCCAACTTCCCAACTGCCGAAGTGAGGACGCCGGTGGTCGTCAAGGTCTCCGCTGCGGACCGGGATTTGTACATGCGCGAGATGTTCGGACCAATCGTGTTTGTCATTGCCACCTCGGGGACGGAGGAGAGCCTTTCTCTAGCAAGGGATTCGGCGATCGGATGCGGGGCCAGCAGCTGGCTGGTGTACACCGATGAAGATGAGACGAAGGATGCCGCCGTGGCGGCGGCGGTCGATGCCGGGGTCTCCGTTGCGTTCAACCTCACCGGGGGGCTGTATGTCACTCAGACGGCGGCATTCAGCGATTACCAGGTAACCGGGGCCGGGCCGGGTGGAAATGCCTCGCTTACCGGCCCGGCGTTTGTTTCTGATCGCTTTGGCGTGGTCGAGGTGCGGGTTTCTGTCTGATCCCGGGCTCAGGATTCCCGATCCTGGTTGCCCATGGTGCTGCGGATGAACCGGATGACCTCCCCGATCGAAGCCCTCGCTTCGCCGAGCAAACGCCTGCTGCTCTGCAGGGCAGCTTTGGCCTCTGCCAGCGGCTCGCGGAACTCATCTCCGGGCTGCAGATCGATCACCCTGTCGGCAACGGGCATCCCGGTCGCTACAGCATCCGCAACGAGGCGCTCGGCTTCCGCCAGGTCGCTCTCCGCTTCTGATACAGCAACTCCATTGGCTGCGAGGCGGTCCAGAGCGTCGCTCAGGCGCTCTCCGATCCTCTCGAAGTGCCCGCTGATGCCGGCAATAGAGTCGGATGCGACTACGGCCTTCGTCTTCGGCCAGAGGAGGGCCTTGACCAACGTGCTCTCGAATATGGGTGGCACAACCTCGCGCAGCTCTTCGAGGGTCTCGACGGCAGCAACCGTGTCCAGCCCGCTGGTCAGAGCCCTCCTCGCTGTTGCGTAGTCGGCGAGAAGCGATGCCTCGTGCTCGTCGGTCACGAACCGCGCGTTTGCCACCTTCTGAGTGAGGCGGTCAAGCGCCTGCAATCTCTGCTCGATTTGTGCGATAACTCGCGCCTTGGCTCGGTCGATGGAAGCCGGTCGATCCCCCTCTGCCACCTCGATCCGTGGCCTTGCCTCTTCACTCTGCGCCTGGGCGCTCATCGGAAATATCGCCACCAGCACTCCCAGCGCAATGAGCCCAACCAGAGCTCGCTTGCCGACACTCATCGGTCGCGCCTCCTTCTCCCAACGGCATAGATTCTCTTGCCCACGCCCTCGAGTGTCGGGGCGGCATGTTTGGGTCCGGCGAGAAGTCTGTAAACAGACTGTGAACTCGGGAACAGGAGGGACGCAAAGAGCGTTATAGAGTTCCCCGACCATTACCATCGTGACAATGAACGAGCTTGAACCGCAACAGGATATTGCCCCGCCGCGACGGCGCCGGCTCCCTATCTGGCCCTTCGTCTTGGCCAGCGCGATGCTGCTCGTTGGCGCCTTCGTGTTTGCCGCAGTCGCCATTCCGATCTCGATGCCGTACTACGCGATGTCGCCGGGCCCGGTGAGCGACGTGAGCGACTACATCGAGGTCGAGAACCCCAGTGATACCACGGAAGGCGAGTTGTTCTTCCTCACGGTCTCCCTACAGGAAGTCAACGTGCTCGAATGGGTGGGTGCGCAGCTGGACAGCCGGGTTGACCTTGCCCCGCGTGAGAACATCCGCCCGGCGGGAGTTACGCAAGAACAGCTTCGGGAGCAGAATCTCGCTCTCATGAACCGTTCGAAGGACAACGCCAAGTTCGTTGCTCTGACCTATCTCGGCTACGAAGTCACTTACATTGGGTCGGGAGCAGAGATCACGGCGACGATCGAGGAATCCGCTGCTGAAGGCGTCCTCCAGGAGGGCGACATCATCAAGTTCGTCGACGGCGAAGAGGTGGAGTTCTCCTCCGATGCCGTCGACCTGATCGGGGGGCGGGCACCGGGGGATGCTCTTGTCCTGACGATCGAGCGAGCTTCCGAAGACGGTGAGCTCGAGGTCATCGACGTCCCGTTGGTATTGGGTCCGTACCGCTTCATCGATGAAGACGGCAATGTGCTCGACGACCCGGATCGCGGTATGGCGGGCGTGATGCTGCGAGACGCACCGGTGGAGATCAAGTTCCCCGTTCCCGTCGACATCGACAGCCAGAACATCGGCGGCCCCTCAGCCGGCATGATGTTCACGCTCGAGATCATCAACGCCCTCACCGAAGAGGACATCACCCAGGGCCGTCGCATCGCCGGTACCGGCACTATCAATGCCGATGGCGAAGTTGGATCAATCGGTGGAATGCGGCAGAAGACGTTCGGGGCGATTGATGTCGGCGCGGAATACCTGCTGGTGCCGGCGGGCAACTATGACGAGGCCGTCGACGCCGCCGGCGACGACATCGAGGTCGTCAGAGTCGAAACCATCCAAGATGCCATGACATTCCTCGCCTCGCTGGCCGCTGCGTAGGCCTCGCCGCCTAACGCTTCCGGATAGACACCGTCTCGGGCTCGACCCGGGGTATCGTGACTCGATGGCCGACGATCTTCGTCCCCAGGACATTCGAGCGCGCAAGTTCCGGGTTGGTCGGCGCGGATACGACCGATCTGAAGTAGGGGTGTTCCTCGGTCGCGTCGCCACCCGCCTCGACCAGCTCGAGACCGAGCTGTCGAACATCTCCGAGCGAATGGAGCAGCTGGGAATCGCCGAGATCCCCGATTTCAAGCGAGAGATCGAGGCTCTCGGGTCGGAGATTCAGGGTGTGCTCAGCACTGCAGTTGCTGCGTCCGAGGGAGTCCGCAGCAGGGCTCGGGACGATGCCGACGCAATGATCACCGAGGCGGAGGCGACAAGCACCGCCGCCCGCAGTGACGCCTGGACCGCCGGGACCGAGTTGCTGGAGCACGCCGAGCAGACCGCGGCTGCGATGCTAGCGGAGGCGGGGGAGGACGCTCTCTTCATCAGGGCAGAGGCAGAACAGGAGGCAAAGCGTCTGGTCACAGATGCGCGGCGTCAGGCAGACGAGATGATCCGCTCCTCCCGCGACGAGAGCGAGAAGATCGTCGTCGTTGCCAAAGCAGAGAGCGAAGCCATCCTGGAGGGTGCCCGGCAGTCTGCTGAGAAGGCGCAGGAGCGAGCGCGGGCACTGGAAAACCGCCGGGCCGAGCTACTGGATGAGTTGGAGGCCGCCGAGACGGCGATGCGAGATCTCGAGACAGACCGGGTCAAGGTGGGCCCGGCCGTCGGTCCGCCGGTAACCCCTGAGGACGACCGCACGCATTGGCCGGAGGATGACGGCGCCATTCGCATCTTGCCCGCAGCAGATCCGGAGATGGAGAAGCCGACCGACCTTTCTCCAGTGGTCGATGCCGAAGAAATGGCTGCGGAGGTTGCCAGGCTCCGTGAGCCTGAGCCGGAACCACCCGAGCCTGAGGCTGAAGAACAGGGCCCGGAGCCCACGCCGGAACTAGAGCCCGAACCGGAACCGGAACCGGAACCGGAGCTTGAACCAGAGCCTGCGCCGGAACCCGCAGAGCCCGAGGAACCCGAACCCGAGCCGGCCTCCGATCCCGAACCAGAAGCCGAGTCTGAGGGAACGGAGCCCGGTGAGCCGCTCACAGTGGAGGACAGGGTCACCGTTGTCGATGACGATCCGAGCATCGCAGCTTTGTTTGCCAAGCTTCGTGAGCCGGTTGAGCCCGGTCCCGAACCGGAACCCGAGCCCGAACCGGAGCCGGAACCGCCGGTGCTCACCGTTGTACCCGATCTGGAGGCGGGTGATGAGTTGGAGCGTCGCGACCGTGCCCTCCTACCCATCGAGAACACCGGTCTGCGGAGTCTGAAGCGACGGATCGTTGAGCTGCAGAACCGCGTCCTCGAGGAGTTGCGCACTTCCTCCGGCGAATATCGGTTGAGCCAGAGCTTTGTTGCCGAGATGATGGGTGACGACCTCGACGTCGTGTTGCGCGACAGCTATCGGGCCGGGCACGCCGCCGCGGCGGAATCGCTCGACTCCGAGGAACCGCAACTCACGGGTGGTCCGAGCCAGGCGGCCGCTGCGGAGTTTGCTGCCGACCTGCATCGTGACGTCCAGCATGTGCTGGAGAGGGGAGATGAGGGGGGAAGCCGCCGCCGGTCCTCCGATGTAGGCAGGGTGTTCCGCAGCTGGCGGACAAACGACGCCGAGCGCCATGTGCGACTTGCGGCGCGGCGTGCTTTTGAAGAAGGCCGTCTCGCCTGCCACGACCGGCTTGGCATTGCCGCGGCGACTCCGCCGGTCGAGGGCGGCACCGGAAATTCGCAACAGCAATAGAATCAGCTCGTGATTAATAGAGAGCCTGTTCCAATTCGTTCCCGACGCTCCGATCGTCGCTGGCCGACCATCCTTGCCGTTGTCGTTCTTGCCCTCCTGTTGTTCGGTCGCTTCCTGGCCACCCTGTGGACTGACTACCTCTGGTACCAGTCGGTGGATCAAACCGGTGTTTGGCGAACACTCGTGTTCACTCGCGTGGGTCTCGTCGTGGTGGCCTCGCTCATCGGTTTCGGCCTGTTCTGGGTGAATCTCTGGCTTGTCGACAGGCTTTCGCCGCGCCGTCGCGTTCCTACCGGGACGCCCGAGGAGGAGATACTGGCTCGATTCCAGGAGTGGATCGAGCCGCGAGTGAGCAAGGTGCGCTTGGGTGTCAGCGCCTTCTTCGGGATCATGCTCGGGCTCGGTGGGTCGGTGTGGTGGCAGGAATGGCTGCTCTTCCGCAACGGCACCAGCTTCGGAGTCGACGATCCCATCTTCAGCAATGATCTGTCGCTATACGTCTTCCAGCTGCCGTTCTACAACGTGCTCTTTGGTTGGCTGTTCCAGCTGATCCTCGTGATTGCCGTCGTTAGCGCCGCACTCCACTATCTCAACGGCGCGGTCGAGTTTTCGATCAATCGCCGCGTAGAGGCCGGGGTGAAGGTCCACCTCTCTGTGCTCTTTGCCAGCCTTGCGCTGCTCAAGGCTGCCGGGTACATGCTCAATCGCTGGGAGTTGCTCTTCTCCGACCGGGGCCAGGTGTTCGGTGCCTCGTACACAGACGTCAATGCGCAGCTGCCGGCACTGAACCTGCTCATTCTCATCTCGGTGGTCGCGGCGGCGATCCTCCTGCTGAACCTGCGCTTCCGCGGTTGGACCCTCCCCATCGTCGCGGTGAGCCTGTGGCTGGGAACATCAATCCTGGTCGGTGGCCTCTATCCGACCCTGGTGCAACGTTTTTCGGTGGTGCCGGACGAGGTGAACAAGGAAGAGGAGTACGTCGGCTACAACATCGAAGCCACTCTGGCCGCCTACGGACTCGACGAGATCGAAGTGACTTCCTTTGCCGCGTCCAATGACCTGGAGCGGGAGGACCTCGAGGCCAACCAGGGCACTATTGACAACATCCGGTTGTGGGATCCCGGGGTTCTGACGACGACCTACAAGCAGCTGCAGAACATCAAGACCTACTACGACATCTCCGACGTCGATGTCGATCGATATGTGATCGACGGCGAGTTGACTCAGGTAATGGTCTCGGGTCGCGAGCTCGACGAAGCCAATGTTCCAGGGGGCGGCTGGGTCAATGAGAAGCTGGTCTATACCCATGGGTTCGGTCCTGTGGTTTCGCCGGCCAACAGCGTGACGCCAGAGGGACAGCCGGAGTTCCTGGTGCGAGACATACCGCCGGTGGCCTCGGCAGATCTGAACACAACCCAGGACCGCATCTACTTCGGCGATTCGGCCAGTGGCGCCTTCGCGATCGTCGGCAGCAAGCAGGATGAGGTCGACTTCCCGATCAGCGAGGCGGGCTCTGATGTCGCCTACAACAACTACGACGGAGCCGGTGGTGTCGACCTCGGCGGGATCTTCCGTCGAGCTGCGTTTGCGCTGCGCTTCACCGACCTCGACACGCTCATCTCGGGCCAGCTCACCCCCGACTCCAAAGTCTTGATGGAGCGCAACATCGTTGATCGGGTGACCAAGATCGCTCCATTCCTGTATCCGGACTCCGATCCCTATCTGATCATCACGGACTCCGGTCGTCTGGTCTGGATGATCGATATGTACACGATCACCAACAACTACCCGTACTCGGAGGCAGCGCCAACGGCCCGTCTGAACGCAACTTCGGATCTGCCTAATCGCTTCAACTACATCCGCAACTCGGTGAAGGCCACCGTCGACGCCTATGACGGAAACGTGACTCTGTACGTGTTCGACGATGAAGACCCGTTGATCAGGACGCAGCAGAAGATCTTCCCCGGGGTCTTCGTCGACGGTGCCGAGATGCCCGATGACATCCGGGCGCATGTCCGGTACCCCGAGGATCTATTCCGGGTGCAGTCCGATCAGTACACGCTCTATCACATCGATGATCCGCGACAGTTCTTCTCAGAGGTGGATCCGTGGGAGATCGCACGCGATCCGTCGACGGCGAGTCGTCCGGCGCTACGCCTGCGGGAGTTCGAAGGCGAGCCCCGTCCGATGTTGCCTTACTACCTGCTGATGAGCCTTCCCGGCGAGGACGACCTTTCGTTCATCATCATGCAGCCGTTTACCCCACGGGAGCGACCCAACATGGTGTCGTTCCTGGTTGCGAAGAGTGACCCGGAGGAGTACGGCCAGATGATTGAGTACAGCCTCCCGGCCGGTACTCGTCTCGACGGTCCCGGGCAGGTTGGTGACCTCATCAATCAGAACACAGACATCTCGGCTGAGTTCACCCTCCTGGGTCAGGGTGGATCGAGGGTAATCCAGGGCAGCATGCTCGTCCTACCTATCGAAGAGTCGATCGTCTACGTGCAGCCCATCTACATCCAGGCGGAGGCCTCGTCAACACCGACTGCCCAGTCACCGTTTGCCACCACGGCGGCCGACGCGGCGCAGGGCATTCCCGAGTTCAAGCGGGTTGTCGTTTCCTACGGCGGTGATATCCAGATGCGGGAATCGTTGAATGAAGCCCTCGATGCTGTCTTTGGTGCGGCTCCCGGTCAGGAACCGCCGCCAGTCAGTGATGGCGGTGACGGCGATGGCGATGGCGTAGCGGTGCCCGAGGAGGTTGCAGCACTGGTCGCGGCTGCGGAGAGCGCTCTCGCCGAGGCTGATGCGGCGCTGCGCAACGGTGACCTTGCTACCTACGGCGAGAAGGTCGAAGAAGCTCGCGGCTTCATTGAGCGAGCCACGGCGATCATCGCCGCCGAACAGGCTGGCGGTTGATGCGCCGATGAGTCTGGCGTATCTGACGGCCTAATAGCGCCGCGATCTACGCAAGACTTGCGCGACGTAGCCGCTTTCGCAATCCGTGCTTCTCGATGAAATGGACTAGCCGGTCGTTCAGTTCCTCGACCCGGATCAGGAACGCGTCGTGGCCATGCGGGGCGTCGATCTCGTAGGTCTCGGCGTTGGGCAGTTCCTCGGCTAGGGCTTCTACCTCACTCGCCGGATAGAGGCCATCGCTGCTCACGCTGACGACAAGTGCCGGCTGCTCGATTGCCTGGAGGGCTTCCGCCACCGAACCGCGACCTCGCCCGAGGTCGTGGCTGTCCATCGCCCCGATCAGAGAGAGATAGGTGTTGGCGTCGAAGCGGTCGACCAGCTTCTCTCCCTGGTAGCGCAGGTAGCTCTGCACCGCAAACACTTCGTCGCCGCGATCGCGCCCGAACCTGCCTCCAAAGTTCTGCGGGCTTCGGTAGCTGATCATGGCAATGCTGCGCGCTGCCGCCAGACCCTGCACCGGACCAGCCCCTAAGGGATACCGGCCGTCGGAGAAGGCGGCGTCGGCCTTGATCGCTTGCCGTTGCGCTTCGCTGAGCGCGATCGTCCAGGCCGACTGGGTCGGCCCGGTGGCGATCGGGGCTATGGCGGCTACCCGATCGGGATAGAGCGCCGCCCACTCGAGTACCTGCATGCCGCCCATCGAACCGCCGACCACGAGGTCGAGTGACTCGACACCGAGGTGGTCGAGGAGCAGAGCCTGGCTGTGGACGATGTCCCGAATTGTGATGTCCGGGAAGCTCGTCCCGTACGGCTCGAATGCGCCTGCCGCTCGGCTGGTGGGCCCGGTTGTGCCGTAGCAGCCGCCGAGGACGTTGGCGCATACGATGTAGTCCTGTTCCGGGTCGAGAGCGCGGCCCGGGCCGAACAGATCCGCCCACCAGTCATCGGCATCGGCCGATCCGGTGAGGGCGTGGCACACGAGCGTCGCCGTCGATTGCGGAGTTCCCCACGTTCGATATGCGATGCGGATCTGGGGGAGGGTACCCCCGTTCTCGAGGGCAAACGGTCCTTCAAACTCGAAGAACTCGGTTTGCTCAGAGATCCATCTCTTGAGACTCATGCGGCCGCTCCCTTCAGCCCGGCCCGGGCGAAGGCCGTCTCGAAGTCCTCCTTGATGTCGTCGATGTGCTCGATCCCAACCGAGACCCGGATCAGGTCCTCGGTGACTCCGGAGGCGAGTTGCTCCTCGCCGGTCAGCTGCTGGTGGGTGGTCGATGCGGGGTGGATGACGAGGGTCTTGGCGTCCCCGAGGTTGGCGAGATGTGATGCCAGCTCCACCGAATCAATGAACCGCTGTCCCGCAGTTAGTCCGCCCCGTATCCCGAAGGTGAGCACCGCGCCGTATCCGTTGCTCAGGATGCGGGTGGCGGTCTCGTGGTAGGGGTGGCTCTTCAGCCCCGGATAGCTGACCCATTCGACGGAGGGGTGTGCCTCCAGCCACTCGGCCAGTTCCTGAGCATTGTCGACGTGCCGCTGTACCCGCAGCGAGAGAGTTTCCAGGCCCTGAAGGAACAGGAACGAGTTGAACGGGCTCAGCGCCGGGCCGAAGTCCCGCAGTCCCTCGACCCGGGCCCGGATGATGAAGGCGATATTGCCGAACGGCCCGTCCGGACCGAACGTCTCGGCAAACCTCAAACCGTGATAGCCGGGGGAGGGCTCGGTGAAGGTGGGGAAGCGACCATTCGACCAATCGAAGTTGCCGGAGTCGACGATGACTCCGCCGATCGAAGTCCCGTGCCCGCCGATCCACTTCGTGGCCGACTGCACGACGATGTCGGCCCCGTGATCGATGGGCCGGCACAGGTAGCCGGCAGCTCCGAACGTGTTGTCGACAACGAACGGGACTCCCGCAGCATGGGCAACGTCTGCGATCTCAGGGAGATCGGGCACGTTGAACCGGGGGTTGCCGATGGTCTCGACGTACACCGCCTTGGTGTTGGCATCGATGGCGGCTGCGAAGTCGGCTGGATCGTCCCCCTCGACGAACCGCACCTCGATACCAAGCCGCTTGAAGCTCACCTTGAATTGGTTGTAGGTGCCCCCGTAGAGGTAGGAGGTGGAGACGATGTTGTCGCCTGCCTCGGCCAAGGTCGTGAGGGCGAGGAACTGCGCCGCCTGCCCGCTGCCGGTGGCCAGTGCGGCCACACCGCCCTCGAGCGCAGCGATGCGCTGCTCGAAGACGTCGCTGGTTGGATTCATGATCCGGGTGTAGATGTTGCCGAACTCTTCGAGACCGAAGAGCCGGGCCCCATGTGCCGTGTCGTCGAACGTGTATGACGTCGTCTGGTAGATCGGCACTGCTCGGGCGTTGGTGCCCGGGGCAGGGTCCTGGCCGGCATGTACCTGGAGTGTTTCGTAGCGGTAGTTGGTCATGTTGGGCGTCTCCCTCAAAGGCGCCCGCCCGGCTTCCGGGATTGGGTAAAGAAAAACCCGCTCCCGGCTGAGCCGGTGCGGGTGTTGCTTTCCCTATGTGAGATTCGTTACACGACTAATCCGCACGGCTCATATTTGGCCATGCACATCATTCGGGTGGACGTAACGTTTCTCACGGCGGCGAAAGTAGCTCTCATTGCGGATACTGTCAAGGACGAATGAGATTCGTCTGGAGTTCGATCCGATCGAACTCCACAGTTGGTACTTCGGCCGGTGACGAAGCCGCATAAGGCAATTCGGCGGACGCACAGGGTCGAAGATGCGCTACACTTGCCGACCCAAGCGACGCGGGGTGGAGCAGTCTGGTCAGCTCGTTGGGCTCATAACCCAAAGGTCGCGGGTTCAAATCCCGCCCCCGCTACGAAATGAGATAGCTCGGCCGAAGGCCGGGCTTCTCTCATTTGTGGGACCGCGGGATTTGAACACAAGATTGCCAGCTTCGCTGGGTTCGCTTTCGATTGTGGCTCTGCTCGATCCCCAATCTCAGCTCGTTTGTGTCGGCCTACGGCCGACCAGTCTGGGTAGGTTCAACGAGGTGGTTTCGGGCAAGCGGAGCAATTGCGACGGAAGCGTTGGCTTGGGGGACGGAGCGATGGCCGAAACTACCTCGCACCGCCCCCGCTACGGCAAGAAACCCCCTCTCGAGGGGGTTTCTTGACGTTCTGGATGGGATTTGAACTCAAGATTGCCAGCTTCGCTGGGAAGAAGCAGCGGCCGGGCGTTGTTCTGGTTGTCATGTCTCTGGGTGAATCCGACGTAGTGAGCAGTTCGATGCGACGCAATACGGCCGCATTCCATGCCGTAGGTGCCGTTTTGGTGCTTTCGGGGGGAGATTCATGAGATACGGTCTCGTCCTTGGCGCCGGCGGTGCAACCGCCTGGGTCTTTCATACCGGGGTGATTCAAACCCTGCATCAAGAAGCCGGGCTCGATCCGAACACGGCTGAGCTGATAGTTGGCACCTCAGCAGGTGCCGCCGTCGGGGCAACCATGCGAGCGGGGCTTGATGTGGCCGAGGTATTCCAGGCAGCGACCCGCCCGCCGACCCAGGAGCAGCGCTCTGCAATGCTCGAGGAGCTGAAGTCGTCCAAGAAAACGCTGCGCCCTCTCTCCCCGGGTCTCGCCCGGCATGCGCTGCCGGGAGGGAGGGGACTCACGCTTGCCCTCAGTGGGATGATCCCGCCCGGATGGTTCCCAACCGACTGGCTGGCATCCTTCCCGGGAATGAGCTTGCTGACCAGTTGGCCCGATGGTCTGTGGGTTCCGGCCACGCGAGCGGCAGACGGCGAAGTGGTTGTCTTTGGTAGGGATCAGCGCAACGTCTCGGTTGCCGACGCAGTGGCGGCCTCGTCTGCAGTACCGGGGATGTTCCGCCCCAAGGTGATCGACAGTGTTTCGTACGTCGACGGCGGAGTCACTTCCCCGACCCACGCCGACTTGTTGGTTGGGTCTGGAGTCGATCTGGCAATCGTCTCGGCGCCGATGGCAAAGCCATCAAGGCGTCTGTTCGCCCGGCAGGCCCGCAAACGCCTCGAGGCCGAGGTCGCAGCGCTCGAGCGCGCCGGGATCAAGGCCGTTGTGGTGGAGCCCTCCGCGGCAGCCATGGAAGCCGCACGGGGTTTCCCGCGGCGGCGCCCTGAAGCGGCAGGCGCGATAGTCCATCACGCAGTTGCCGCTACTCGACTGGCGCTCGCTTCCGTCGGCTAGTCGAGGTCCGCCGCTTCGAGTATCCACATCATGCGGGAAGCACTCTCACCGGGAGTTGCGCAGGGGGTCAGCACGGACGCGATAGGGTATGGCCGGCGTCGCTGCGGTGGGTGACTGCAGCCGTCTCAAGCTCAGTCCACAACCGAAGCGACACGATCATGACCGGCTCAACTGCGCGTCCGACACCCGCGGCACAAGCCAGCGATCCTCAACGGCCGGATACCTGGCCGGGGAAGCCGTACCCACTCGGTGCCACCTACGACGGTATCGGTACAAACTTCGCCGTCTTCTCCGAAGTAGCCGAGCGAGTCGAACTCTGCCTGTTCGACCGCCACAAGGAGACCCGTATCGAGCTGGAGGAAGTCGATGGCAACGTGTGGCACGCATACCTGCCTTCGGTCCGCTCCGGGCAGCGATACGGCTACCGCATCCACGGTCCGTGGCAACCCGAGGAAGGGTTGCTGTGCAATCCCAACAAACTGCTCCTCGACCCGTATGCCAAGGCGGTCGAAGGCAACGTGCGATGGGACGAAGCCGTGTTCCCGTATCGCTTCGACGATCCGTTCGGTTCGGCCAACCGCCGCAACAGCGCTCGTTTCGTTCCCAAGGCGGTGGTGGTGAATCCGTTCTTCGACTGGGAGAACGACCGTCGACCAAACATCCCCCTCCACGACACCGTGATCTACGAGGCGCACGTGAAAGGTCTCACCATGCGCCATCCGGAGGTACCGCCCGAGGTGCGCGGTACCTATGCAGGCCTGGCCCATCCGGCAGTTGTCGACTACCTGGTCAAGCTCGGCATAACCTCTCTCGAGCTTCTTCCGGTGCACAAGTTCATCCACCATCAGCACCTGGTGGAGAAAGGCTTGCGCAGCTACTGGGGATACGACTCGATCGCGTACTTCGCACCCCACGACGAGTACGCCCTCGACCGTGACCCGGAGGGGATTGCGGCCGAGTTCAAAGCGATGGTGAAGACGCTTCATCGGGCAGGCATCGAGGTGATCCTGGATGTCGTGTACAACCACACCGCCGAGGGCAATCACCTCGGGCCGATTCTGTCGATGCGGGGAATAGACAACAGGGCGTACTACCGCACGGTTGCCGCCGACCCCCGTTACTACTTGGACTACACGGGTACCGGCAACAGCCTCAACATGAGCCACCCTCATGTGCTGCAGTTGATTTTGGACAGTCTGCGCTACTGGGTCACTGAGATGCACGTGGACGGCTTCCGCTTCGACCTCGCTGCCACCCTGGCCCGAGAGCTGCACGACGTCGACAAGCTCTCTACGTTCTTCGATCTCATCCAACAAGACCCGGTTGTCAGCCAGGTCAAGCTCATTGCGGAGCCATGGGACATCGGCGAGGGAGGCTATCAGGTAGGAAACTTCCCACCGCTGTGGTCGGAGTGGAACGGACGCTATCGAGATGAGGTGCGCGACTACTGGCGAGGTGACGATCAGAAGCTTGCCGAGCTGGCAGCGCGCTTCACCGGAAGCTCCGACCTCTACGAGGCCACCGGGCGTCGGCCCTTTGCCAGCGTCAACTTCGTCACCGCCCACGATGGCTATACGTTGCGCGACCTGGTGTCTTATGAGCAGAAGCACAACGAGGCCAACGGCGAGGGCAACCAGGACGGCACCAATGACAATCGGTCCTGGAACTCGGGCGTCGAGGGGCCAACCGACGATCCGGTAATCAACGAGCTGCGCGCCCGCCGAGCGCGCAGCATAATGGCGACCCTCATGCTCTCGCAGGGCATTCCAATGATGCTGGGCGGTGACGAAATAGGTCGCACCCAGGGCGGCAACAACAACGCCTACTGTCAGGACAACGAGATCTCATGGTTCGATTGGGATCACGTCGATGAGCAGATGCTCGACTTCACGCAGCGATTGGTGGACTTCCGTAGGCGCCATCCGGTGTTTCGCCGGCGCCGTTGGTTCCAGGGGAGGCGTATCCACGGTGTTGGTGTCGAAGACATCGGCTGGTTCTCCAGCGATGGAACCGAGATGACACCCTGGCAGTGGGAAGCTGGATACGTGAAGACTCTGGGCATCTATCTCAACGGCAACGCCATCGAGCACCGCGACGAGCGGGGGCGCCGTGTCGAAGATGACACGTTCTATCTGCTGTTCAACTCCCACTTCGACGCCGTTGACTTCCGCCTACCGCCGGCCGCATGGTCGCCGTCATGGGCGATCGTCCTCGACAGCTCCAATCCCGCGGCTACAGGGGAATCCGGGGAACGCCACGCCGCGGACAGCATCGTCACAGCTCCGGCGTGGTCACTCATCGTGCTCCAGGCTCGAGACTGAAGGCGGTTGTATGGAATCGGGGCCCGCCC
>JASJDZ010000066.1 GCA_030065575.1 Acidimicrobiia bacterium | reverse complement strand
ACGCGCAAAGCCCATCTCGTGGGTTACGACCAGCATCGTCATGCCCGCCTCCGCAAGCTCCCGCATCACGTCGAGCACCTCACCGATCAGTTCCGGGTCCAACGCAGACGTCGGCTCGTCGAAGAGCATCATGTCCGGGTTCATGCACAGCGCCCGGGCGATTGCCACCCGCTGCTGCTGACCGCCGGAGAGGCGGGACGGGTGTTCGTTGACCTTGTCGCTCAGCCCCACCCGCGCCAGCATTTCTTCGGCGATCCGAGTGGCCTCGGCGGTATCGCGGCCGAGAACCTTGCGCTGGGCAATGCGCAGGTTGCGCAGGACCGTTAGATGCGGGAACAGGTTGAACTGCTGGAACACCATCCCGATCCGGGTACGGAGGCCATCGACGTCGGCGTCCTCATCGGTGATGTCCTCACCTTCGATCAGGATGGTTCCGGACGTAGGTTGCTCGAGGAGGTTCACACAGCGCAGCAGCGTCGACTTGCCCGAGCCCGACGGGCCGAGCAGACACACAACCTCGCCGGTTTGGATCGTGGTGCTGATACCACGCAGTACCTCGAGTTCACCGAAGTACTTGTGCAGGTCTTTGATCTCGATTGGTGGGGCAGTCATCGCTTCTCCGCCTCCGTCTTGCGTTCCAGCCTCCGCACCAGGTACGTCAGCGGAAGTGTGATTATCAGGTACACGAGCGCGACCACGGTGAGCGGGGTTGCGTTCTGGTTCTGCGCCATGAAGTCACGGGCGAATTTGGTGAGCTCCTTCGTCGCCGGTGTCGTGCCCAACACAAAGAGCAGCGAAGTGTCCTTGATCAGCAGCACCATCTCGTTGGTGAGCGGTGGAATGATGATCCGGAAGGCCTGCGGCAGGATGATGTAGGTCATCGCCGTGCTCGGGGACATCCCCAGCGATCTGGCCGCCTCCATCTGCCCCTTCGGCACTGCCTGAATACCAGCCCGAATCGTCTCCGCCATGTAGGCCCCGGCAACCAGTCCTAGTCCGATCGATCCCTTGCCCAACGTGCCGCCGGGAATCTTCCAATCGAAAGCGATTCCGAAGCCAAAGCCCACGAGGATGATCGTGATCAGCGCCGGCAGCCCGCGGAATAGCTCGATGTAGGAGGTTGCGAACCACCGATACGGGGCGATCGACGAGAGCTTCATCAGAGCCAGCACCAGTGCCAGCACCAAGCCCAGCGCAAAAGCCAACGCCGTGTAGATGATGGTATTGCGCGCGGCAACCGTGAGCACCTCGGGCAACATGTCGCGGGCGATCTCGGTGTTGAAGAAATTGCGCCTGATCGTCTCCCAGTCGGCGAACAGGACGAATCCGACGACGGCCGCAATTCCAATCCCGTACATGGCGCCGCGACGGATCCTCTGTATACGGCGTCTTCTCAGTACCACTTCGCTAGCCACAGCACCCTCCCCGGTGTTTCATAGCGACGGGGCGACTCTATCGAGCCGCCCCGTCCGTTCTCATGGATGATCGATTGGCCTAGAACCAGTCGTCGTAAATGTCGTCGTAGGTTCCGTCATCACGCAGCTTCTGCAACGAGTTGTTGACGGCCTCGAGCACGTCTTCGGCCCCCTCTTCCTTGACGGCAAACCCGTAGCTCTCGTCGGTCGGATAGGTCTCAACGAGTTCAGCGTCATCAGGGTTGTTCAGCGCATACTCGGCGTTCGGCACGATGTCCTGGAGCACGCCGTCGACCTCACCGGCGGCAAGGGCCAAGAAGACGTCGCCAGGGTTGTCGAACGAGATGATCGTGGCGTCACTCGGAGCATTCGCCTGGGCGTAGGCCTCGCCGGTCGTTGCGGACTGCACGGCCAGGGAACGTCCGCTGAAGCCCGCCAGGTCGGTGACGCCGGAGTCCGTGGACACGAGCAGCGACTGGTCGGCGGTGAAGTACGGATCTGAGAAGTCGATGTTCTCTTCCCGTTCATCGGTGATCGTGATCGATGCTGCCGCGATGTCGCACTCGTCCGACTCCATCGCGATACCCGAAGTGATCGGATCGAAGCCGATGTTGTTGACCGCCAGCTCGAGGCCCAAGTCCTCGGCGATCGCCCGCATCAGCTCGATGTCGAAGCCGGTGAACTCACCGTCCAGCTCGAACTCCATCGGCGGGTACGGAGAATCCGTGCATACCGTCAACGTCCCGCTGCTGACGAGATTCAGGTCGCTGCCGTCAGCTCCGTCGTCATCGTCACCACACGCTGTTGCGATCAGGGCTACGGCAATGAGAGCCGCCAGCCAGTAACTGAATCTCTTCATCCCCAATCCTCCTTTGATTCGGCCGAGCCCACCCGGCCGATACCACGAGATTAGGCCGCACTCGGCCTAGTCGCCGATTCCGGAAGGCCCTATTTCGCGCTCTCGGCCGTCCGCCGCGCCCGTTCCGCCAGCTCATCCCACAGGCGTGCCGTCCCCCGGTATCGCTTGGCGAGATTGCGCCACCGAGCAGCAGTGACCTCGTACCAGGTGGCCACCGTGTCGCTGCCATCGCGCCATTCCTGAGGCATGCTCCTGGTTGTCTGCCCTGCGCCGGTGACCGACTCGATGGATCGACGAAACACCACGAGACCACCCCACAACGAAACGATTCTGTCACCGAGATCGGACGGCTCGTCGGCCGGACCGTAGGAGTCGTAGCCCGGGGGGAAGAGCCCCTCGGCCCCGGTCAGCGCCGGGGCGGGACGGTGGCGCTCGCCGATGTCCAGCAAATCCGACGCCGCTGCTTCCGCCGGGTCCCGGACCTCGGGAAAGCACCGCGCTGCGGCTCGCAGCCAGGGAACCGCCCAGGGGAGAATCCGGTCGGCGACGAGAAAGCGCCGTTCCTCGAACGTCTGTGTCGCCAGCACCCCGTCATCTTCCTGCCATGCCCTGCCTTCGGTTTGCGCCAATGCTGCGGCAAAGCGCGCCAGATCTGCGAGATCGCCTTTTTCCAGGGGGTAGCTCCACCGCCGCGCCCTTCTCTCGAGATCAGAGCGGGGATCAACGTCGGGGATGACATCTGTCTCGATCGGCGGCAGGTCCCGCCAAATCGTCGGATAGTCGTCGGATCGCCAGCGTGCGGCAATCGCCACCCACAGCTCCGCCTCTGCGTACGCGGCGGACGCCGCCGGGGGCTCAGTCGCTGAACCGATACGCATCTGGCGTCGGTTTGACAGGCCGATGGATCCACAGCGGCCGGCGCAAATTCCCGGGTCCGGGGGCGGGCTTCGTCATCGCCAACCATTCCTTGTAGATCTCATGGGACTTGCCGGTATCGACAAAGATGTCGCCGTAGCGATCTCCAACCTCGGCCTTGGAGAGCCGTACCCGTTGATGCCAGGCGTGCATGCCCGACACGGGATCAGGATGCACCGGGAAGGCGAGGTTCTGGTTGACGCCTGCGTCCTGCCACCAGATGCGCTGGCTGTCGGGATCGTCGGACTCGAAGGGCCCGATCCCCTTCTCCTGCCGCAGCATCCAGCCGCCGTCCTTGCGCTGGATGTCCACCAACGCCGAGGACCACCGCTCGTTGCCGTGCTCGTCGTCCAAACGCCACCTGCCCATGTGGTGCGATGCGGCGACCACACCGGGACGGATGCCCTCGGTCCGCCACACTCGCATGACGAAGTAGCCGATGTCGGTGCTGATCCGGATCATCTCGCCCGTCTCGAACCCGAGTGCGTCGGCATCGGTCGGATTCATCCACAACGGATGACCGTGGCTGATCTCGTACAGGTACTTGGCGTTCCCCGACCTGGTGTGAATAAGCGTCGGCAGGCGGAAGATCGGAAGGAGGATCCTCTCGTTGCCGTTCATGTCCATGTCGCGCCAGTAGACGTGTGTCTTCAGATACGTCGGCACGTCTGCCTGATCCCAACCCCAGGAGTTGAGCGTGGGCGAGTACCACTCGAGCTTCCCGCTCTCGGTGGGGAAACCGGTCCGCTCCATACCGTCGACGTGGATACCGCCGTCCGCCGGTCGCTCGTGGATGAGGTAGTTGTCGTTGTCCACCTCGAACGCCCCGTACTTGCGCATGTATTGCAGCGGCGTCAGGTCCTCCTTGGCTGCCGCCTCGGGGAGACCCGGGACGGAGTTGTCGAACATCCATCCGTAGTACTCGTCTACGGAGACGACCCGGTCGGAATCCTCTGGTGACTCAAACCATTGCTTGATGCCGAGCGAACCGTCGGGATCGATGCGCCAGGACAGATCGAACCAGAACTCGGTCTCCTCCCAGACCTTGCCGGGATTGGCGTCGTAGGTGCGCTCGTAGGTCTCACCGCGCTTCTCGCCCGCAACCCGCAACACCGGCTGGCGGAACCCGAGCCAGCGCCCCGCATAGGTTGCATAGGAATGGGTGTCATGCCGTTCCGACGACACACCCATCGGCAGCACGTAGTCGGCGTACCAGGCGGTCTCCGACCACGTCGGGGTGAGCGCAACGTGGAGACCCACGAGATCCTCGTCGGTCAGCACCTCGAGCCAGGAGAACCCGTCGGGGTTCGTCCAGATGGGGTTGTAGACCCGCGAGAAGTAGACATCCACCTTGCCGCGTCCCTCCTTGATGAGATGCGGGAGCAGGATCGACATCTCGTGGTGGGCAAGCGGATACTCCTTCGGCCACAGCATCTCGTTCCACCGGCTGTGCGGCGGGGGCATGTTCCAATGCTTCGGCTTGAACTTGTCCCAGGTGTTCGGCGAGGTGCCCCCCTTGGTCCCAACCGAGCCGGTCAGCACGTGGAGGAACCAGAGACAGCGGGCGCCTTGCCAGCCACCGAGGTTGCCCGACCCGATCGATCTCCACGTGTGTGAAGAGAAGGCCGAGCCGGCCGCGGCGATGCCTTCCGCGATGGCGACGATGTTCTCGGGTTTGACCCCCGCCTCTTCGGCAGCAAACTCTGGCGTGTACTCGGCGTAGGTCTCGACCAGCAACTCCACAAACGTCTCGTATGTTTGCGGTCGCTCGGGCACCTTGGCGGCAAGAGCGGTTCTCCAGTCGACCCACTTGCGCATGAAGTCGTGATCGACGGCATCCCACTCGAGCAGAAGATGGGCAACAGCCAGCAGCATCGCCGCCTCTGTGCCCGGATACGGCGATACCCAGATGTCGGACATCGAGGCTGTGTTCGACAGCCTCGGGTCGATGGTGGCCAGCTTCGCCCCGGACTGCATCCCCTCCATGATTCGCTGCGCATGCGGGTTGAAGTAGTGGCCCGTCTCGAGATGGGATGAGAGCAGCAGGATGAACTTGGCGTTGGCGAAGTCGGCCGACGGACGGTCGTGGCCCATCCACATCGCATAGCCCGTCCTCGCCCCCGAGGAGCAGATGTTGGTGTGGCTGTTGTGACCGTCCACACCCCAGGCCTTGAGGGTGCGGTCCATGAAGCCGTCCTCGCCGGGACGCCCAACGTGATACATGATCTCGTCGTGGCGATCTTCCTGGATGGCCTTGCGCATCCGACCGGCGATGTCCTGCAGCGCGTCCTCCCAGGAAACCTCCACCCAGCCGCCGCCCCCGCGCTCCCCGACACGCTTCAGCGGATAGAGGATGCGCTCCGGGTCGTGGACCTGGTTGATAGTGGCCGGGCCTTTTGCGCAGTTGCGGCCGCGAGAGCCGGGGTGTGCCGGATTGCCGACGAACTTGGTGACGTCGCCGGTCTCCTTGTCGACGTAGGCGAGCAGGCCACAGGCCGACTCGCAGTTGAAGCAGGTCGTCGGAACCAGTTGATAGCTGTGCTTGACCTTGGTCGGCCAGGCCTTGGCGTCGTACTCCTCCCAGTCATCCCAGCGGTCTGCGGGCGGGTAGCTGAGGAGTTCCCCTCCGGGGATCAAGCGTGGAATATCAGTCATTGCTCTCTCCTCCTATGCCAACGGCACGCTTTGGCCGGCCTTCACGAAGGCATCGTCGGCAAACCAGATTCCGGCGCAGGCGCCGATACCTCCCAGTGCCCCTATCCACAAGTCAGCGCCGCCGAGGTAGATCGCCCCGAGGACGATCGGAACTATCACGCCCAGTAGCTGGCCACCGAGCCACCACTCTCGGGCAAAGGCACCGCGGGTCATGTGATGGACCGCCTCGCTGATATTGCGGGTTGGGTGCTTGGTGAAGATCTCCGCCAGGGCGAAAAGACCGAGCACGGCAGCACCTCCGACCATCGACCAGGCGAATGCTCGCTCCGTCTTGTCACCAACGTCGACGAGCAGGGAAACGAGCAAACCAAATCCTCCCCCTGCGGCGAACGCACCGGCAACCATGTGCCAGAGCAAGGTCGGCGACTGCCATAGATCCCGCCCCTCGGCCTGTGCGAATAGGAAGGCCGTGTAGCCGGCAACGCCAACACCGAGAACGGCGCCGATCCAGATGAGCGTCTCCAGCGGACCCTCGACGCCCGCCACTCCGAGCAGGAACCAGATACCCAGCACCGCTCCGTACGCGGACAAGATCCACGCCCCCTTGACCAACCAGGAGTCGGGGTTGCCGCGAGTGAGCAGGTAATAGAACCGGTCGGGCCGCTTCAGGTCCCACACCAGCAAACCGCCAGTGAGCGCCAGGAACAACCCGGCCACCAGCGGTGTCCCCCAGCGGGCCCAACCGGTTGACGTGTCCGCACCGAGGAGCAGCGAAAGCGCAAGGGCGATGGTGATCCCGGCCGCAATGCCCTTGGTGAGGAAGTAGCTCGATACCCGCCAACCCCACGGCATGGGCTTCTCCTTGCCGTACACGATGCGGGGTGGCCCGTCTCCATTTGCGACGACATGGCTCTTCGGTGCAGAGGGGGTCACAGACCGTGACTCCACAGTCACAGACGGCGGAGTCAGGTCGACGTTGAGCCAGGTTGCAGCCGGATCACGCCAGATGCCGCCATCGCCGGGATCTGCTGCGGCCAAGGGGTCAATGTTGCTGGACTCGACACCCTTGTACCAGAGCTTGGGGTTCGTGCCCTGCTCTGGCGCCCGCTGCGACAGCTTCTCCGTCGCCACCATTCTGGCGATCTTGCTCTCGGGATCATCGAGGTCGCCGGCGATTATCGCCTGCTCGGGGCACACGACCACGCATGCCGGCTGCAGGCCCACGTCCACCTTGTGTGCGCAGTAGTTGCACTTCTGTGCGGTGTTCTCCTGAGGATCGATGTAGAGCGCATCGTACGGGCACGCCTGCATACAGCTCTTGCAGCCGATGCAGTTGTCCGTGTCGAAGTCGACGATGCCATCGTCCCGGGTGTGCAAGGCCGTCGTCGGACAGATGGTGACGCACGGTGCGTCCTCACAGTGGTTGCATCTCATCACGGAGAAGAAGCGCTTGGTGTCCGGCCACGAGCCCTTCTCGATGTATTTGACCCAGGTCCGGTCTACCCCGAGCGGAACCTCATGCTCCGTCTTGCAGGCGACAGTGCATGCGTGACAGCCGATACAGCTCGACTGGTCGATGACGAATCCGTACTTCAGTGCCCACTCCTCTCACTGAACCGCTATCAGGTCCCCCGCCACTTCTCAGCCTTTTTCGACTACGAAGTGGAACTCGTCGTTCTCCTCGAACTGCTCCTTCAGGGTATGCCCCATATCGCCGGCCCACGCCGGTATGTCGGACAGAGCCCCGCGGTCCGAAGCGATTACCTCGACAGTCTGCCCTGCGGCCAACGTCTTGATCGCTTGGCTGGTCTTGATTACCGGCATCGGGCACTGTAGCCCTCGAGCGTCGACGGTTACGTCTGCCATCTCTCCCTCTCCTCTTCTAGATGAACAGGCTTATCGATGCGTCCTTCATCAAGCTGATCGCCGAGCCGGCGCCGGCCGGCTTGTCGAGACCCTCGATGAGATCATCGTTCGACAGGCCCATCAAGTCCATTGTCATCTGACAAGGCCACAGCTTGACCCCCATGTCCTGAGCCAATTCGAGCAACTCGCCGACCGATGCGACGTTCTTGTCCGTCGCCAGACCCTTCATCATCCACGGCCCCATCCCGGCGAAGTTCATCGTCGACAAACCGAGTTTGTCCGGCGAGCCCTTGCGGAACACACCGAGCATCTTCTGTCTCCAGTCGTCGCCGGTGATGCCCGAATCTGGTCGCTTGAGAACCTCGAGACCCCAGAAGGTGAAGAACACCGTCACGTCCATGCCGTACGCCGCTCCGGTCGTCGCCAGGATCATCACCGGCCACGCCTTGTCGAGATCTCCCGACGCGGCGATGATGACCATCTTCTCGGCCTCAGCAGAATCCGACCCCTCGGCCATCGCCGTCTCCGCAGCTGTCTCCTGCGCAGTCATATGGTCTCCCCTCCATATCGCGCCATCCGAATATACGTCGATCGGAATATACCCTCGCCCTGTCGGGTGATGTCAACTGCTTTTTGCGAGATTTGCGATTAGCGGTCTCTAGCCGCAAATATGGGGACATGAGTTCTGTCAAGAGCGAGATGATTCGCCTTCATGCGCATGTGTGCAAGGGTTTGGCTGATCCCAAGCGCTTGATGATCATCGACGCCCTCCGTGACGGGGAAGTCACGGTGACCGATCTCGTCGATGCCCTGGAGATACCGCAAGCCAACGTTTCTCAACATCTTGCGGTGCTTCGTGACAAAGGCCTCGTGACCTCGCGGCGCGACGGCCAGTGGGCTTATTACTCGCTGACGTCGCCCAAGATCGTCCAAGCCGTCGACTTGTTGCGCGCCGTCATGCACGAGCAACTCGGGGCCGCAGCGGAGTAGCCGACCGCCCCACCAGCAGTCCCGTGCGAGCGAATCCGAGA
>JASJDZ010000067.1 GCA_030065575.1 Acidimicrobiia bacterium | reverse complement strand
TTCCCTTGACATGAGTCGGTCCCTGTCGTATAGTTCGAAGTATATCGAACGCTAGTAAGGACTTCGGATGGGCGCCGATACTCCAAGAGTCAGAGACTTCACCACCCCGGATCAGGGCTTGCCCGTCCTTGTTGAGACCTCCCCTGTCTACGAGCTGGTCCTCAGCCTCTTCGTCTGGGGTACCAAGGCCGAAACGACGGATTACGACAGCGGAACGGAGTTCTTCGATCTCGTCGAATCGCACGCCACGGGTGATCTCGCCGACGAGCTCAATGTCATGGTGGGTTGCGACGCCCTATGGCTCCCCCTCATCGGGCTTGCTCGAGAGGCGAAGAAGCTCGACTCGGTTGGTGAGTTTGCCGAGTTCGTGCAGTCCATGGATCCGATCGTCCTCCGCCGAGTTCTCATCGACGGTGCCTGCCACAAGGGTGGTCTCACCGACGAGGAAGCGGCCGCAGCCGCAGCCGGCGACCCCGATGCCGTCGCCAAGGCAGTATCCGATCCCCAGGTCGAGGCCGGGTTCCGCAGCCTGCTGGAAACCGACCCAAGCGGGATCGGACACCGCATCGCCTCACTCCTCATCGGCTTCAACGAGGTCATCGAACAACACATCTCCGATGCCATGCCCGCTCTGCGCCGTGACGCTGACGAGAAGCGTTCGCTGGCTCGCTCGATGCGCCCACAGAGGATTGTCGAGACTGCAACCAACGGCGTCACCTTCGAGATGCAGGCCCACATGACCGGCGTGCTCTTGATCCCCAGCAAGGTAATCAGGCCGTGGACGGTCATGTCATCCCACGAAGGGCTGCAGATCTTCGCCTACTCAGTTGCCGATGAGCATCTCAACGCCGATCCCGATGCCCCTCCGGGCTACCTGGTGGAGTTGTACAAGGCCCTGGGCGACGAGCGGCGGCTCAAGATGCTCTCGTTCCTTTCCGAGGGCGATCGTTCCCTCATGGAAGTCGCCGAGCACGTCGACCTAGCCAAGTCGACCACACACCATCACCTGCGCATTCTGCGAAGTGCCGGGCTGGTCCGGGTCACGGTTGGCGTCAACAAGTCCTACAGCCTACGCGCCGACCGGGTACCAGAAGCAGCCCGCCTCCTCGACGCTTACCTAACCACGCCAATCCAAGCCGCCTCGGCGGCAACCGCTGAAGAACAATGGAGCTGAAAATGCTAGGACCAAGCCACCTCGATCTCGCCAAGACACTCGCCAACGAGCATCTAGAGACCTCATCTGCACCCACACTGCCGGCTGCCCCGTCACGGACCCACGCAGTGCGCAGCTGGGTTGGACGACACCTGATCTCCGTCGGTGAGCGACTCGAGCCAAGACCTACAGAACTGCAGCTAAGGGTAAGCACCGGGTCACCCTGCCCGTAACAAGCCAGCTGCACCAGAACGACCGGCGTCGTGTAGTTGCCTCCGACGCCGGTCCTTCGCGTCCCGACTCTGTTGAAGCAATCGGCCCTATTGGCTGAGCACCATGCCGTGCATCGCAGACGGGTTGAAGGCTGCCTCGCGCATCAAGCCGGCGATCGACGGCTCGCCGTCCTCGTACCGGAAGAAGATCCGCCACAGCGGCCCGCGGTCGGGATGCCCAACCACCAGGCTGTTCATGTTGACAAACTCCACCGGGATGGGCCGGGTCGGCTCTGCCCGGTAGACGCCCCGGTTGCGGTAGGCGGCTGCCACCGACTCCCCTACTACCTCAGCGAAGGTTGCCTGAATGCTCGGGGTATCCCCTTCGGCAGCCCACCACCAGTAAACGGACGCTCCCGCCAGCAGATGGCGTAGCGAGTTGGCAGCAAACCGGACCGGTGGGCCGTAGTGGGCAATATGCAGATCGTGGCCACCGGTGACCGGGAGCAGATCGGAGCTTGCGTAGATCTGCTCGACAAGCTCAGCGACTAGTTGCTGCGGACGTTCGTCGTCGAAGAAGGCAGCCGGTGTGCATTGCTCGGTGAGGAACTCGGCATTTACCCACCCATCCGATTCCACAGTCTCGACCTCGAACCAGACTTCGCTGCGCACCATGGTGCGGGCGCCGGTGGCGGTGATGTTCACTTCGTCTGGGGCAAATCGGCTCACCACCGCATGATGGGTGCCGGCGTCCTCGCGAACGGGAACACCAGCCTGGGACGGCGCCATGATGACGTCGACCTTCCGCTTCCCGACAAACGGCAGCGCCGTTGCGGCACTCGAGAAGACGAACTTCTTGCTGAGTCCCAGGTACAGAGACACGAGTACGAATAGGACGAGCATTAGCGAGGGCACCCGCAGCGCCCGGAAGGTGCCAAGCACCGAACCGATCATCAACCGCAGCCCGGCAACCACCGACGGGTCGTCTCCCACTACTGGTGGTTGGAACTCGCCGCCCTCGAGTGTGCTGGTGTTGATCCCATCATCACCAATGAGCGCCGGGACACCGATGAGCTCTGCCGGGATCGTCACGGAGACCTTCAGCAGGGCGGTCGCTCGCGCCCCTGACGTGTCGGTCACCACATACGCCAACGGCGGAAGGTCCTGGATCACGCCATCGAGGTCGATCTCAAACACGCCGGGGCTGACTTGATCTGCGGCACCGCTGGGCGGAGCCTCGAGCAGGAACGTGAGCGGGTCCCCGTCGACATCACTGACATACGGGCCGAGGTCGACGGTGAGCACGGTCCCGGAGTCCCCCGATGCGTTGGCGATCGTCGCCACGGGCATGTCGTTGACCGGGCGGACCAGGACGGTCACCTGCCCGCTGCCGACCAAGTCTCCGTCGCTGATCTCGTAGCGGAAGGTGTCTGACCCGTTCCAGTCACGTTCCGGCCGGTACGTAAAGGAGCCGTCCCTGGTCCAGGTGACGGTGCCGTGGGCGGGCTGGGTAGCTCCGGTCACCTCAACCGGCTCGTCGTTGGGGTCAGAGTCGTTGAGTACTGGGTTGAAGCTGACGGTTCTGTCTTCGTCGACGCTGATGAAGTCGTCAACGGCGACGGGAGCAGCGTTCTCTTCAACGATGATTCGAACTGTGATCAACGACGAGTCGCGGAGACCATCGTTGACCCGATAGCTGAACGTGTCGAGGTCGGCTGATGAGCCGTCGTTTCGATACTCGAAGGCCCCGTCACCGGCCAGCGACAGGGTCCCGTGTGTTGGGGCCGACACGAGGGTCGGGGTAATCGGCAGCCCTTCAGGATCCCGGTCGTTGGCAAGTATCCCGGGAGCCTCAACCGTGAGTGTTCCGCCCCGTCGGGTCACGTACTCGTCGGAGCCACCAATCGGGACGTAGTTGGGTGTGATGCTGATGGTTACCGTTCCGATTGCGCTCAGGCTGCCGTCCGACACCGTAAAGGTGAACGTGTCGGTCCCGTTGGCTGAGGCGGCAGGGGTGTACGTCCATGTCTGCGGTCCACCGATGAGCGTCCCTCGGGTGGGCTGGGTCGCTATCGAGTAGGTCAACGCGTCGCCGTCGGGGTCGCTGCCGCTGAGAGTGATCTGTCCTGGCACTCCTGCCTCGGCGTTGACCGACTGATCGTCGGCGATGGGCGGCCGGTTTGTGTTGTCGATGATCCAGGTGAACGTGGTGCTGGCACTCCGTGGCGGCACCCCATCGTCGACGACCGTCACCGTCACCGCATACGGCGAACTCGCTGCGGCGGAGAACGGGAGGATTCCAGTGATTACACCGGTGTTGACGTCGATACCGAGGCCCGGAGGGAGGCCGCTGGCGCTGTAGCGCAGCGTTTCGGCGGGTATGTCGGAATCGGTCGCAACGATCGGGAGCGAGACGCTTTCGGATTCGCTCGAAACCTGAGTGCCCGGGTCGGTGATGGACGGAGCACTGTTGATCTCGGTGACGGTGATCTGCACCTGGTGGCTCGCCGACTCAGCCGGAACACCGTCGTCGGTGCCGACAATGTCGAAGGTGTACGTGCCCGGGCCTTGCGCTTCGGTCGGCGTCCAGGCGAACGACCCTGTGACTGGGTCGATGCCCGCCCCGTTCGGTGCGCCGGCGAGAGTGAACGTCACGTCGTCGGATTCGATGTCGGTAGCGCTGACGGTGAAGGTCGCCGTGTCCAGTTCGGCGACTGTCATCGAGGCAATGCCGGTCAACACCGGCGTGTCATTGACCGGGGTGACGACAACATCGACGGTGGCCGTGGCCACTCCCCCGCGACCGTCGGTCACCGTGTAGGTGAAGGTGTCGTTTCCGAAGTAGTCGGCGTTGGGGGTGTAACGGATCTGCCCTGCGTCCACCACCGTTGCGCCGTTCAGGGCCGTGCCGACCCCGATGACGGTCACGGGATCACCGTCTGGATCGTTGTCGTTGCCATCGACGTCGAACAGGCCTGAGCTGTCCTCAGCGATTGTGTAACTGTCATCGACAGGAATCGGATCACGGTTCGTGTCGTTCACGGTCCAGGTGAAAGTGGCCTGGCTCGCCTCGGCAGGCGTGCCGTTGTCGGTGACGGTGACTGTGGTAGCGAATGGGGAGCCACCGTTTGCGGTGTAGTCGATGGTCCCGCTGATTTCGCCGGTGCCCGGATCCATGGTCAGCCCATCGGGTAGGCCGGTAGCGGAGTAGCTGAGGGTGTTCGCCGGTAGATCGCTATCCGTTGCGGCGATGAACAGCGACACCACATCAGTCTCGGCAGAGAACTGATCGCCGGGGTTCGTCACCACCGGGGCGAGATTGACCTCGGTGACTGTGATCGTGATCGGGGTCGTGTCGCCGAGGCTCGGAACTCCGTTGTCGTCGACGTCCACGTCGAACGTGTAGACGCCAGGCCCCTGGGCCTCGGTGGGTGTCCACGAGAAGTCCCCGGTCGCCGGGTCGATGGATGCACCGACTGGCGCCCCCGACAGGATGAAGGTCAACGAATTGCCTGGTATGTCGGGGTCGCCGGCCGGCACATTGAAGGTGATCGGACTCTGCTCGGCGCCTGTCTGCGGTGCGACAGGCGTCAGAGACGGAGCACGATTCACCTCGTTGACCGTGACCGTGATCGTTTCGGAGTCGGTGAGCGCCGGGGTACCCGAGTCGGTGACGACGACGTCGAAGGTGTACCCATTCGGACCCTGCGCCTCAGTCGGAGTCCAGGTGAACACCCCCGTTAACGGATCGATGGATGCACCGCCGGGCTCACCCGAGAGGCTGAATGTGAGGTTGTCGGTCGGATCGGGGTCGAGAGCGGAAGCGGTGAAGGTGATCAGCGTCTGTTCGTCGGCTGCTGTGTTGCCGATCGGATTGAGTATTGGCGCTACGTTCACGACCTCGACCGTTCTCGTGACCTCGGTGGCGGCATTGCCGTTGCTGTCGGTGACGTTGTAGGTGACGGCGTAGATACCGACGGCTGCGGTGTTGACGGCAGAGGCATCGATCACGATCAGCCCGGTGATGTCGCCATCGTGGATATCGACCGCAGTGGCACCCAGCTCGACGTAGGGCGAACCGACGTCGATGGCCTGCGGATTCGCCCCCACCAGAGTGATCACCGGCGCCGTTGTGTCCACCACGTTCACGGTGCGGCTCACCTGAACAGCGGCGTTGCCGGACGAGTCGGAAACGTTGTAGGTCACCGAGTACAGGCCAACTATGCCCGTATCGACGCCGGAGGCGTCAACCACGATCGAGCCGGTCAGATCACCCTCGAAGCTGTCGGTAGCCGTGGCCCCCAATTCGATGTACGGATCACCCGCCTCGATGGTCTGCGGATTCGCCCCCACCAGAGTGATCACCGGCGCCGTTGTGTCTACGACGTTCACGATGCGGCTCACCTGGACAGCGGCGTTGCCGGATGAGTCGGAAACGTTGTAGGTGACCACGTAGCTGCCGATGGCCCCCGTGTTGACTGCCGAAGCGTCGATCACGATCGACCCGGTCAGATCACCCTCGAAGCTGTCGGTGGCTGTCGCTCCGAGCTCCACGTAGGGCGTACCGGCCTCGATGGTCTGCGGGTTGGCGCCAAGTAGGGTGATCACCGGAGCAGTCGTATCAACAACGTTCACCGTGCGTAGCGCTTGGGTCGCAGCGTTGCCCTGCGAGTCGGTCACGTCATAGGTGACCATGTAACTGCCGATGGCTCCGGTGTTGACCGCTGAGGCATCAACAACGATCGACCCGGTCAGGTCGCCGTCGCCGACATCAAACGCAGTCGCGCCGAGCTCCACGTAGGGAGTACCGGCTTCGACGGTCTGCGGGTTGGCCCCCAACAGCGTGATGATCGGAGCGGTCGTGTCGATCACGTCAACTGTGCGGGTCACCTCGGTGGCGGCGTTGCCCTGCGAATCGGTGACGTTGTATGTGACCAGGTATGAACCCACGGTTGAGGTGTCCACACCGGAGGCATCAATCACGATTGACCCGGAGATGTCACCGTCACCAACATCAAACGCAGTCGCACCCAACTCGATATACGAATCTCCGGCCTCGATCTGTTGTGGGTTGGAACCGATCAGCGTGATGACCGGAGCGGTCGTGTCCACCACGTTCACCGTGCGGGTCACCTCGGTCGCCGCATTGCCCTGCGAGTCCGACACGTTGTAGGTCACCGGGTACGAGCCAACGGTCGACGTGTCCACACCGGAGGCGTCGATCACGATTGACCCGGAGATGTCACCGTCACCAACATCAAACGCAGTCGCACCGAGCTCGACATACGGATCCCCCACCTCGATCGTCTGCGGATTCGCCCCCACCAGAGTGATCACCGGAGCCGTCGTATCCACAACGTTCACCGTGCGAGTGACCTCGTTCGCTGCATTGCCCTGCGAATCAGAAACGTTGTACGTCACCGAGTAGGAACCAACCGTGCTGGTATCGACCCCGGTGGCGTCGATCACAACGGATGCCGATAGATCACCATCGCCAGCATCAAATGCTGTTGCGCCCAACTCCACATACGGATCGCCAACCTCGATCGTCTGCGGGTTCGCTCCGATCAGGGCGATCACCGGAGCGGTGGTATCAATCACATTGACCGTACGAAGGACCTCGGTCGCCGCGTTGCCCTGCGAGTCGGTCACGTTGTAGGTGACCGAATAGGAGCCGACCGTGCTGGTGTCCACCCCGGTTGCGTCAATCACGATCGATGCGGTCAGATCTCCGTCCCCAACATCAAACGCAGTCGCACCAAGCTCAACATACGGATCGCCCGCCTCGACAGTCTGCGGATTCGCCCCCAGCAACGTGATTACCGGAGCACTGGTATCCACCACGTTCACTGTGCGGAGGGCGAGAGCCGGGTTGCCGGCACTATCCGACACGTCGTAGGTGACGAGGTACGAGCCAACGGTCGAGGTGTCCACACCGGAGGCGTCGATCACGATCGATGCCGTCAGATCACCGTCACCAACGTCGAATGCCGTCGCCCCCAACTCGACGTACGCATCCCCCACCTCGATCGTCTGTGGGTTGGCGCCGAGCAGGGTGATCACCGGAGCAGTCGTATCCATAACGTTCACTGTGCGAGTGACCTCGGTGGCAGCGTTCCCCTGCGAGTCCGTGACGTTGTAGGTCACCGAGTATGAGCCAACCGTCGACGTATCGACGCCGGAGGCATCAATCAGGATCGACCCGGAGATGTCACCATCTCCAACGTCGAATGCGGTTGCCCCCAACTCGACATAGGCATCGCCGACCTCAATGGTCTGCGGATTCGCACCAAGAAGAGTGATCACCGGAGCGGTCGTATCCACCACGTTCACTGTGCGGGTCACCTCAGTGGCAGCGTTGCCCGAGGAATCAGACACGTTGTAGGTGACTGTGTATGAGCCAACTGTGCCGGTGTCGACCGCAGAAGCGTCGATCACGATGGATGCCGTCAGATCACCATCGCCAACATCAAACGCAGTCGCACCCAACTCGACATACGGGTCGCCCACCTCAATGGTCTGAGGATTCGCACCAAGAAGGGTGATCACCGGAGCAGTCGTATCCACCACATTGACCGTGCGCACGGCCAGAGCAGGGTTCCCGGCGCTATCCGAAACGTCGTATGTCACCAGGTACGAGCCCACGGTCGAGGTATCCACAGCGGAGGCGTCGATAACAATCGATGCCGTCAGATCGCCATCACCAGCATCAAACGCAGTAGCGCCCAACTCGACATACGGGTCCCCCACCTCGATCGTCTGCGGATTGGCGCCGAGCAGTGTGATCACCGGAGCAGTCGTGTCCACCACGTTCACCGTGCGAGTGACCTCGGTCGCCGCATTGCCCTGCGAATCGGACACGTTGTAGGTCACCGAGTAGGAACCAACCGTCGATGTGTCTACCCCGGTGGCGTCGATGACGATCGATGCCGTCAGATCACCATCGCCAGCGTCGAACGCCACTGCTCCAAACTCCGTGTAGGGATCCCCTACCTCGATCGTCTGCGGGTTCGCACCGATCAGGGCGATCACCGGGGCGGTGGTGTCGATCACATTGACCGTACGAACGACCTCTGTCGCAGCGTTCCCCTGCGAGTCCGACACGTTGTAAGTGACCGAGTAGGAGCCGACCGTGCTGGTGTCCACCCCGGTTGCGTCAATCACGATCGATGCGGTCA
>JASJDZ010000063.1 GCA_030065575.1 Acidimicrobiia bacterium | reverse complement strand
GGCCAGGTTCGGGTTCTCGACTCACTCTGGGAGGGCGTAGGCATCGACGAGTCGAAGACTGAGGCGGGCTTTGCCGATGCAACTCGGCGGCTGGCAATCGAAGCCCGAGTCGCGTTCGGCCAGATCGAGGTGAGACGATGAACAAGGAGCAACGCCGTGCCGTCGTCTTCGGTGTGCTTTTCGTTGTAGTTGGGCTGCTCTTCCTGCTGGAAGCTCTGGAGGTCTTCGAGATCGCCCCGGCAACGCTCTGGCCACTTCTTCTCGTTGCGATCGGGATTGGAGTGCTCGCCGGCACGGGTTCCGATGATGAGCAAGGACCGATTCGCTAGGCAGCCGGAAGCACACCAGGCGCATCGCCGGTCATCCGATACTGATCCGGGAATCCCCGGCTGCTCGTGACCTTTGGCACTAGGCCGCCCGGGAGCGGCTGAGGATTATGGAGACACCACCGGAGAGGAGTACCCGCATGCCCGAGACTGTCTCCATCCACCTCGAGCTGGAGGAATCAGCAACTGGAGTAGATGCGACAGGCTGGCTCGAGCTCTCGGGCAAGACCTACCGGGCGAGCGCCCATGCGCCCGAGAATCATCGAGACCACCGCATCGCACACGACCTTTCGGTAGTTCGAGTGATGCGTGCGCTCGAACTGGAACTCATGGAGTGGATCCACGAGCACATCGACCGCTATATCAAGGACGAGTAGCGGCTAATCGCGCTGCGCGAGGTCGAGCACGTAGCCCATCTCGAGGATCCCGCGGTCGATCCGGTTGGTTCGTCGTCGCGGATCGGGTTTCCATCCGCGGCGCTCATACATCGCACGGCCATGGGTGTTGCCTTCGAGTACCCAGAGCCAGACACGGGACCAGCCGTCCCGCCGCATCTTCTTCACCGCACGATCGTGAAGCCGACTCCCAATCCCGCTACCGGCATATGCGGGCTGCACGTAGAGCCTGGACAGCAGCCCGTACCCGGGCGGGGCCAACTCTTGGTCCTCCCCGAAGGCCACCCCAGCAACGACGGTTCCTTCGATCTCCGCAACAAGGACACTCATGAGTTCGGAGTCAATGAGGGTGCCCCACTCCCGCTCCAGGTCGGCGAGCTGCGGTTTGGGGCTCTCGGGCGGGAAGATGTGGGCAAAGCCAGCAAGCGCACTGGCAAGGTGCACCCGAGCCAGAGCAGTGGCGTCACCCGCGACTGCAACCCGAACCCGGGTAGCAGACTCTTCTGAGTTCATGCTGAAAGCCCCCAACGAGCAAGGGCGGTGCGGGGCCCGTCGTCGTCAACAAAGGCTGCCGGGCCTTGCTGCACGTCGCCTCGGTCGATCGTAGCCCCCAAATCTGCCCGTCCGTTATCGTGACGCCATGAACCGACTGCTGCGGCTTGTCATTTCCCTCGCTTTCGTCGTGCTGGTGGCCGCCTGTGGCGGCGAGGAGTCGTCGGTGACCACACTTCCGCCGCAGCCCGGACCCGTGCTGGAGGCGGCGGCCGAGGCGATGTCGAATGTCGACTACGTCCACTTCAAGATCCTTTGGGCGGGTGGAGCCCCAATCGGCATTTCGGACTTCAACGCAGACTTCGAGGACGCCGAGGGCTTCTTCGCCGCTCCCGGAGCCGCGAATGGCGTGGCGACGCTGGCAGTTGGCAACGCCAAAGCACAGCTAGGCGTGATTTCGATCGAGGGCCAAACATGGCTGACCGAGCCGATCTCAGGCGCTTGGATGGATGCACCTTCCGGATTCGACATCGACCTGGCAGTTCTGTTTGACGCTGAGGACGGTTGGGGCCCGCTCATCTCCGATGGGCTCAGCGACGTCCAGTGGCTCGGGAGCGAAGAAAGAGGATCGGAACCTCGCTATCGGATTCGGGGAACCGCCGACGCCGACAGGGTCAAAACCATCCTGGCCGGCCTGATCCCCCGGCAGGAGGTCGAGATCGATATGTGGCTGGATACTTCGACTGGCCACATCCGGGAGGCAGAACTCTCCACGGTCTACGAGGGTCAAACCAGTGATTGGTACATCGAGTTCACGGAGTTCGGCGAACCGGTCGAGATCAACCCACCCGACATCGAGAGTTGAGTTTGCAGCAGAACCGGCAGGAAGTATCCCCGAGGGCAGTCCTCGTCGTTGTTGCGTTTGGCATCTTCATCGCCGCCGACGATCTGACCGTCGTCACCACGATGCTGCGGCCGATCATCAACGATCTCGGGATCGTGCTACCCGACGGCATCGACGATGCCGCCTGGATCGTCAACGTCTACCTCATCGCCTACGTATCTGTGATGCCCTTCATGGGCAGACTCAGCGACGTGTGGGGCAGGCGGCGGGTCTACATCGCCGCGCTCACGATCTTCCTCGTCGGATCCATCATCATTCCGATGACCAACACCTTGGGGCCGTTCCTGGTGGGCCGGGCCATGACCGCAATCGGCGGCGGCGCTCTGGTCCCCATCGGGATGGCGGCGGTGAGCGATGCCTATGAAGCGCGGAAGCGAGCTCGAGCCCTTGGAGTACTTGCCGCGGTTGACACCTTGGGATGGGTGTGGGGACCGCTCTACGGGGCGCTGATCATCCGCTTCCTCGCCTGGCGATGGCAGTTCTACTTCAACATCCCGCTGGCGATCATCGGCATAATCGCTGCCTGGTACGTGCTCGACGATGCGTCCGAACGAGAGCGCAGAGCCCGCATCGACTGGCTTGGTGCCGGACTCCTCACGGTGGCGCTGGTGACGCTCAACCTGGCCTTGCTGGGACCGGCCGAGATTCAGAGCGTTACCGGGCTAGAGCAACTCACCGGCGGTAGCCGGGCGGCACTTGCATGGCTGTACCCGGTGGCCCTCGTTACGGGCTTGGGATTCGTTTGGTGGCAGCGGAAGGTGCCGGATCCATTGATCGACCCCGGCCTGTTCGGGGGCCACAACCTCCGCGCGGCAGTCGGCGTCAACTTTCTGGTTGGCGCCACGCTGGCGATTGCGATGGTGAACGTTCCTCTGTTCATCAACGTTGTCGAGCTGAATCTGGAGCAGGCCGCGGTGACTACAGGTTGGGTGCTGAGTGCCCTTACCGCATCGATGTCCATTGCGTCCTACGTAGGGGGCCGAGTCACCGAGAGTCGCTGGTACCGACCCCCGGTGTTGATTGGGTTGGCGCTGGCGTCGGCTGCGTTCTTCCTGATGGGTTACGGCTGGGACGCCGACACGAGCTTCTGGTTGATGGGCGCCGAGCTGGCACTTCTCGGCGTGGGTTTTGGCCTGGTCATGGCCCCGACCACCGCTGCGGTTGTGGATTCGGCGCCGGCGAACCGGCGGGGGACGGCAGCCAGCCTGGTGATGGTGCTGCGCCTGATGGGTCTATCGGTGGGTCTTTCCGGGCTGACCGCCTGGGGACTCCATCGCTTCAATCAGCTGCGGACTGAACTGGACCTTCCTTCGCTGAGCGATCCCGACTACGCAGATCGGGTCGCCGAGGCGTCGGCCGACCTTACGGCCGCAGCAATGGCCGAGACGTTCGTCGCCGCCGGATTCGTCCTCGTCGTGGCATGGATTGTGGCGTGGTGGATTCGCCGCTCGCCGCATCAGGAGCACAGAGACTTCGCACACAAAGAATCGGCAGCCAAGGGGGTGCCCATGAAACAGTTCATAGTCCGCAATCTCACCACCCTTGTCGTAGCCGGCGGCGTGCTCCTGGTTGCGCTGCTTTTGGGAACGATCTACCTGGCGACCCAAGTGTCTTCGCTGTCTTCAGATCTCGAAGTGGCGCAGAGTGAGCGCGCCCAGATCGTCGACGACATGGCGCGGGTGGAGGGCGGTGCTGCTCTCTATGGCGCCCAGATGACGGCGTTTCAGGAGCAGTTGAGCGGCCTCGGTCCCACCCTCGACTCCGCCCTCGGCGAGGCCGTCACCGGCATTGACTCGTTCCGTACGTCGCAGATCCGGTTCGACGTCACGATCAACGAGACGGTGCCTGTCAGCGCGCAAGTGGTGCTCGACCGCACCCTCAACGTGCCGATCAGCACGACCCTTCCAATCGACGAGACCCTCGACACAACCATCAGGGTGAACGGGCCGTTTGGCATAGACATCCCGCTCGACATAACGGTCCCCATCCAACTCGAGCTGCCGATCGACCTCGACGTGGAAATCCCGGTGAACGAGACGATCCCGATCAACACAGAAGTGCCGGTAAATCTGGACGTGCCGATTGTGATCGACATCGCAGAGACCGAGCTGGCGCAATTGGCCGAAGCACTTCAGCAGGGCCTCGAATCGTTCCAGGCCCTTGCGTCGGGTCTGAGCTAGCGGAGCGGCCGGAACCCGCTAGGCGACCAACTCGAGCATCTTCGGCAAGATGTCGTCGATCGTCGGTCCGCCCATGTCGGCACCGAGCAACTTGGCGTGCTCGTCGCCGTCGATGGCGGCACCGCCCAGGATTATCGGCACGTCGACCCGGTCCCGCAGCGCGGCCACCGTGGTTGCCACTTCCTCGGCCTGACCGGGGGCGGTGACGCTCACCGCAACTGCTACCAACCTCTGCTGAACGGCGGCAATCTCGGCAAAAGACTCCGCAGGTAGCCTGCTGCCGAGGTCGAGAACGTCGAAACCTTCCAACCTCATCAGATCCGCCGCAATCATGACCGGCAGCGTATGCAGGTCGGTTGCCGTCGTCCCCATGACGACTACGCCCTTGGAGATACCTCGGCGGGCGCCGAGAGCCGACAACCGGGACACTATCCGGGTGGCCACTTGAGTTGCTGCATGCTCTTGGGCGACGGAGACCTCCCCCCGATGCCAACCATCCCCCATCTCTCGCAACGCGGGAAGAATCATCTCGCGGTAGATGGCACCAATCGACATCCCCGAGGATTGGGCGGCCTCGACCACCTTCCATGCTCCGCTCTGATCGGCTGCCAGCAAGCGCTGCAGCAAACGCTGATCCCAGGGACTGGACGGTTGGCCGCGCCGCGCGTCCGACGGAGGCGCCTTGCGTAGCTCGTCAACATCCTCGCGCAACACCCGCCACGAGCCCCCCTCTTTGTGGGCGGGGAGATAGCCAAGACGTACATACCGGTAGACGGTCATGTAGTGGACGCCGAGCTCATCGGCGACTTCATGCAGGGTCATTTCGCTGGCGTCCATATCGCTAATTTAGCACAAAAGCTGTCCAGAGTCCACTAGGACCACTCCGGCGAAATCGGTTCTCAAGACCGAAATCATTTTACGTCTTGACATTCTTCCGGATTCGTGTAATTTAGCACTAAATCACCGAAGGGATAATCAATGGGCACCCTGGCAACACAGCAAGCAACTCTCGAAAGAACCCGTCCGAGCACCGCCGCTCCTCACCCTCGCGCCGCCGACGCTGCGCTGGCAGAGCGCCTCGTTCAGCAGGATCAAGAAGCTCTGAGTGACGCCTACCACCTCTACGGCACCCGCGTGTATCGGGTTGCATACGGACTGCTCCGCAGGGAAGAGCTGGCGCAGGACGTAACCCAGGAGGTCTTCGTAAGGCTCTGGAAGCGGCCCGACCGCTATGACGCAGAGCGTGGCTCGCTTGCCTCGTTCCTCCAGCTCGACGCTCACGGCCGCAGCGTGGACCTCATCCGGTCCGAGGAAGCCCGCGCCAAGCGCGAAATCGCCAACGAGCGCCTCTCATCCGACTACCAGCTCAGTCCCGAAGAAGAGGCGATGAAGAGAGTCACCTCAGAACGGGTTCAGCATGCACTGAACCAGCTCAAGGAGACCGAGCGCGACCCAATCGCCATGGCCTTCTACCTCGGATACTCGTACCGCAAGGTCGCCGAAGTACTCGGGGTTCCAGAAGGTACGGTAAAGAGCCGCATCCGGTCCGGGCTGGCCAAGCTGCGGGAATCGCTGGGGACAGAGCTGATTGGATCGGTATAGCGATGGAACGCCTCAACAACGCGGCGACACGGGCGATAAATGGACTACCCGCCAAAGAAGCCGAGGCGTTCGACGCCCTCGTTGCCTCAGACGAATACTTGGCCGCACACATGGACCAGTTCCGTCGCGTCGCCGACGAGCTTGTCGAAGGTCTTCCCAATGTTTCACCCGCCCCCTCTCCTCTGGTTTGGGAACGAATCGCACACGAGGTCGGCTTCGACCAGGACGATCAAGCCATCGTCGATGACTCGAACGTCGTCCCGCTTCGCAGTCGGGGCCGCAATCTGGTGCTGACATTCGCGTCCGTTGCTGCTGCTCTGGTGATCGGTGTCGCAGCCGGCTCGGTGCTCGGCGACGGTACGCCCGACCTGCGGGAGGCCGCCGTTGCTGCAGCAACCGAAGCAGGCAGTACCTCCGTCCAAATGGCCAACCCGGCCACGTCCGACCTTGCGGCGTCCGCAGTCCTGACGGCCGACGGAACCGGCTACCTGATCGCAGAATCTCTTCCGGCCCTCGCCGAGGACCGCACCTATCAACTGTGGGTAATCGTCGATGATCAGGTCATTTCCGCAGGCCTGCTCGGCAGCAACCCAGATGTGGTTCAGTTCCGCGCCGAAGGCAACGTGGTCGGTATGGCAATCAGCGAGGAAGTTGCCGGCGGTGTCGTCGTCTCTGAGAACGACCCGGTGGCACTCTGGCTCGACAGCGCCTGATGATCTCCGCATCTCGGTCCCAGCCCGTCAAGAGAAGCCGTTGGGACAACCTCCTCGAGGGAAGCGTCGTTGGCAGCTTCACCTCGCTCGGCTACACAGTGCGCTCACAAGCGTGGGACGATGTCGACACGTCCTCCCTCGCCGGCAAGACGGCCCTCATCACCGGAGCCACTTCGGGCATCGGTCGACGGGTAGCCACCGAGCTGGCTCTCTCCGGCGCCCGGCTGCGCTTTGTTGCCCGCAACCCGCGCAAGGCGGAAGACCTCAAACGCGAACTCCGCGATCTGTCCGCCGGAGGGGACATCGACTACTACCTGGCTGATCTGTCCGAAATTGCCAACGTACGACGAGTCGCCGACGAGATCCTGTTTGCCGAACCGACGATCCATCTCTTGATCAACAACGCAGTAGTTCTGCCGGCGACCCGGATGGTTACCCCCGAAGGCCTGGAAATGGCGCACGCCACCAATCTGGTCGCCCCATTTGTGCTCACCAATAGCTTGATCCCGCGCCTCGTTGAATCGCAGCCGGCGAGGATCATCAACGTGATCTCGGGCGGTATGTACGCGCAGGGACTCGCTCTTGATGATCTCAACTATAAGCGAGGTACCTACCGGGGCAGTGTTGCCTACGCCCGCGCCAAGCGGGGCTTGATGGTTCTAACGAAGATGTGGGGCGCCGACCTCGCCGACAGCGGCGTCGTAGTTCACGCCACACATCCCGGCTGGGTCGACACTCCTGGCGTTGCCACCTCCATCCCCACTTTCCATCGGGTGATGGGACCATGGCTCCGGAGCACCGAACAAGGCGCCGACACCATCCTCTGGCTAGCCACTGCAGACCTTCCGGGTACAACCACCGGAAAGCTGTGGCACGACCGGGCCGAGCGCCCTGAGTATCGGCTCGGAGTCGGCACGGAAACTGCGACCGACCGCGAGAAGCTTTGGTCGCTTCTCGAAGAGAGCGTCGCCTCCGTCCCGACTCCCACCTGCTGCTGACGGGAAGCCGTCACCCGTAGGCTCAGCCGGCCAAATCGACGGCCGCTTCGAGTTCCTTGATCCAGGCCCTCATTCCAGCGACGGCATCGGACCCGATCTCCCGCAGCCGACCTGCCAGCAGCGGCTCGATGAAACGACCCAGGCCTGTCAGCGAAAGGTCAGCGGTGTACGTGATCAGGGTTCCGCCGTTCTCGTCAACGAAGTCGATGACGTCGATGGCATGCACCCGAGCCCCGCTGCCCTCGAGAATGATCTTGTGGCCCGGGTTGTATTCGGTGATGACGTAGCGCATGTCCATTTGCCGACCCCGGTAGGAAACCACCACGTCATACGCGGTACCCACCCCAACGTCACCTTCGGTCGCCTTGGTCGAGGAAATGATCCCGGGATCCCACTTCTCGATGTTTCCGAAATCGCCGACGTACTCGAAGGCGACGTCACGGTCGAAGTGGGTTGTTGCGGTTTCACTCAAACGAATCATTGGAAGTCCTTTAGTTGCTGTTTCCAGTTGTTCGTTACCGATCGACAGAACGTACGAGAACGGATCCTGCTCCGTTCCGCGGTCGCCATTGCCTAGCGGCCCAGCCCGTCATTGCACCACCAAGGCGTCGTAGGTGCAGTTCGGTCGCATCGAACTGAAAGGCGCTTCCCGCGGCCT
>JASJDZ010000010.1 GCA_030065575.1 Acidimicrobiia bacterium | reverse complement strand
TGAGCCCATGCCAGCTGTCATTCGACCAGGAGGTGCCGGACCAGGAGGTGCCGGACCAAGAGGTCCCTGACCACGAGGTGCCTGATAGGGCTGTAGGGGTGCTGCGGGAGTTTGTTCCGTAGCGTTGTAGAGGTCCTGGCGGGTGTCGCTCTCGACGTGCCTGCCGCCCGTGAGGGTTGGCTTTCGAACGAGCTGTCGTGCCCGTCGGGATCTCTGCTGGCGGTGTGGCTCGAAACAGGCGTAGCACGCAGATCCGTATCAGGAGTGCCCACCGTCAGATCCACCGACCCCCAACGATGAGGAGGTGTGTGATGTCGGTGATGATCGGTATCGACCCAGCAAAGGGCTCCCACGCCGCGGCCGCTGTCGACGCATGTGAGGAGGCCCTCGCCGAGCTCGAGGTGCGAGCCACCCGGCGCCAGAGCCGCGAGTTGTTGGCCTGGGCGGAGCGCTTCCCACAGCGGTCATGGGCGATCGAGTCCGCCAACGGCCACGGGTATCTGTTGGCCCAACAACTGATTGTCGCCGGTGAGCATGTCGTCGATGTGCCCTCCACGCTGGCGGCGCGAGTCCGGGTGCTGGACTCGACCCGGTCGCAGAAGAACGACGCCAATGATGCCCGGTCGGTAGCGATCGTTGCGTTGCGTCACCCCGATCTGCGGGTAGTGACGGTGGAGGATCACGTGACGGTGTTACGGATGCTGGCCAAGCACCACAAGCAACTCTCCAGCTTGAAGACCCAGGCGGCTGCTCGGCTCCACGCCGTGCTCGCGGTGTTGATCCCGGGCGGTTTGGGCAAGGAAATGGTGGTACGGCAAGCCGCCGGGCTGTTACGTCGGGTCCAACCCACGTCGATGGTGGAAACAGAACGCAAACGCATCGCACACCAGCATCTCGCCGAGGTGCGGCGCCTTGAGAAGGAACTCAAGACGTCGAAGGCACGATTGCGTGAAGCCGTCGATGCATCCGGGACGTCGCTGATGGAGATCTACGGGGTCGGCCCGGTCGTAGCTGGCTTGTTGATCGGCTACAGCGGCGACATCAGTCGGTTCCCAACGAGGCATCACTACGCCACCTACAACGGCACCGCCCCCATCGACACCTCCTCCGGAGCGAAGAAACGGCATCGCCTCAACCCGAGAGGCAACCGCATGTTGAACCATGCGCTGCACCTGATCGCCATCACCCAGCTGCGCTACCCCAACACCGAAGGACGACTCTTCTACGAACGCAAACTCACCGAAGGCAAAACGAAGAAGGAAGCGATCCGGTCACTGAAACGGCGCCTCTCCGACGTCGTCTACCGCCACCTGATCGCCGACCAGCAGCCGCGCTAAGGCCCGGGGGACACTCAGGAACGTCTCTGTCGCTTGCGTGACCGGCCTTCCATCCTGACAGCCGGCGCTTCAGCTCAATCACCCCGGGCCACCCCCAAGCCTACGCTCACACCACCACCCTCGCCCACCCAGCGAGACGTCCCGGCGCGCCCAAAACACCCCTTGACATCCAAACAGGCCTCGATCGGGTGCACCCGGCGAAGTGTGCGTTATTGCTCGTGATTTGGTGATCGGCGTGGGTCTTCCCATTGCCCAGCGGGTGTGGCACAATTGTGTACATGTCAAGTGAATCATTGCGAACAGTGAGAGACCGGTTCTCCGAATTCATCGACCGAGTGCAATCACACCATGAACGCGTCGTCGTCACCAAGAACGGAACACCAGCCGCGGTGCTCATCAGTCCCGAGGACCTCGAGTCGCTCGAAGAAACCGCGGCGGTACTCGGAGACTCCGACGTGTTGGCCGAACTCGTTGAGGCGCATCGTGCCTATCTCGAGGGTGATGTGGTCCGTGGGGTCGACGCGGTGAAGGCGTTGCGGCCCCGGTGACCGAGCCGACCTATGAGATTGTTGTAACTGCCCCAGCAGCGCGGGCGATCCGAGAGACACTCCCAGAAGCTGTCGCGTTTGCAGTCATTGACTTCATCACCGGCCCGCTTCGGGAGAATCCGCGGCGGGTGGGCGCATCGCTACGCAACGAACTCGCGGGTGTATGGAGTGCTCGACGTGGCACCTACCGCATCCTGTACAGGATTGACGACCAACGGCAGGAAGTCATTGTTCTCCGCGTGGGACACCGCGGCGACATCTACCGTACGATCTGAACGACTGACAATCGCAACGACCGTTAGTGTTCGACAGGCCGAGCGCAGTCGTGAGGATATGTGGGTAATCCGTCCTCGGTTTGGTGGACGGTGGGTGGCTGTTCGAGTGCACTCGGCGAAGTGCCTGTTTCTGCGACATATTCAGGACTCGATCAATCGTCGCCGCCGATGGGCTCTGGCAGCTCGACAGACATCGCTCCGGGATTCGACGGTGGACGTCGCGGCTCACGAACACCGCCATAACCCCCACCGGATGCGGGAGGCGGTGGCATACGGCCAGATTCGGAACGCCCTAGACGGCGCAGCACGGCAGCCGCAGCCGCCAGAAGCCAGAGCCCAACTGTCACCCCAACGCCGAGAGCAAGCGCACCAACCCCAGGTCGGTCAAGCGCCGTGTAGACCAACCCGACAGTCAAACCCGCCAAAACCGGCACCGCGATGACCACGACGGTTTTTCGCTCCCGCCTCCCCAACCGAGGCGAGGCCCGAAACAAGAGAGTATGAAAGAGGCGTTGCCAGGCATCTGCGTATCGGATGGCGCGAGCTTCCCGTTCATATCGCCGCCGTCGACGACGCAGCTCGCCTCGGTAGTCTTCAGTACCGGCCATCGTTCACCAAGTATGCCAGACGCTCTACGTCGAACAGATCCGGCAGTACCGAGCGGCCTCTACTCGGGAGAAGTCCTCTTGACGCTGTGACGCCTCGGGGAAGGTCGGCGGTGCCAGGAACCCAGACGCTGTGCCCTATCCGCGCCGCAACGCAGTTCGTCCAAGCAGCCACCACACGACGTAGCCGATCGCTATCGACCACAGCAGTGGCAGGATCGGAGACCAATCCCCGCCCGGCCACTCCACAGTCCGATTGCCCAGCCACGACCGACATCGGTCCCAGCTATGGATCGGTTCTTGGTCGTCGCAGCCCTGGACCATCGTCGCGAGGAAGACAATGACGCCGGAGGCCGTCGCAACGAGCAGCCGTATTGCGGTTGTCACAGCCTGCACGAGCTACCCCAAACGTGTTCCTACATTGACCTGATGGTAAGACTTTGCGCACCCTACGCCCCTACTTGGGGCGCGTCTTTCCGCTCGGGAGGGTATGCGCGACGCCAAAGCGTCAAGAGGAAAGTGGACCGCCCAGATCACCTACCACGCCGCACGATATCGCGCACTTCGTTCCGAGCCGAACCGGCAGATCGGGTGCATCGAAGGAAGGGCGGGAGCCACCGTGGGTATTCGGCAACCTGAGCGCAGCAGTGCCGTTCTCGGGCACTCGACGGAATGAGCGTTACTGCAGCGTGTTTGGTGATCGGTGTGGCATGCTCTGTGCGCGTGAAGGTGAGGGAAAGCGCATCATCGGCAATCCTGGGCTCCGTGCCGGTTAGTGGCTCGCCCAGATCTGAGGATCGGACTGGCTCGCCATCAGAGAGCCGTATTTGACGGTCCGCCGCAGCCTTGATGTCTTGTAGGGAAGCAGGGCCTCAATCGCCTGTCCTTCAACGTGCTCGGTCTCAACGCGAATCGCATCAGTATCCACGAGCCGGACGTCGGAAACGAGTGCGGCCGCTCTGATTGTGTCTCGCTCGCTGCGTAGACCCTCCGTAATCGACGCAAGAATCGCAGCGCTCGGTGGCTGCTCTCCGAGGTTTGGATCGCCAGCCACCATTCTGATCTCTCCGTCGGTTCCGATGACAAAGGCGTATGGGAAGAACTCGCCGTGTTTGCCGAGCATCTTCTGAGCAAAGGGCAGGGAGGCGTTTAGGAGTTCGTCGAGGTCGTCTTGGGCTTGCTGCGATACGTTGTCTCGCCATGATGACATGGCGCCATGATGTCATAGACCCCAGTCAATTCTGGAATCGCTGGGCGAGCTTCACCGCGAGAGACCCAGCTACCCGAGCCGATGCGGCCACCCCTGTTGTGGACCTCATTACGGGGAAGGTTCGCGCGATTCCATAGTGTCCAGCGGAAAGCGGACCGCCCAGATCACTCACCGCCCGGAGCGATATGGCGCACTCCGTTCCGAGCCGAACCGGCAGATAGGTGCGGGCGCTGCGACTTTGGGTGGTGGCGGTGTTTTAGGTTGGTGTCATCGGCTGGCTCCGGCCAGGTAGGTGGCGACGATGTAGGTGGCGTGCCGGTCGAGTGATCGCCTTGCTCGGTCGTAGCGCATCGTGGTTCTCGGGTCAGCATGTGATGCAGCTTCTTGGACGTCCCGCAGTGCGACCCCGGCATCCAACGCCGCAGTGATGAACGAGTGCCGGAGCGAGTGTGGAGAGATGCTCTTGTCGATCCCGCCCCGCTTTGCTAGTCGTTTGACGATCCGGGTGGCGGCATGTCTGTCTAGCCGGCGGGTGCCGTCGTGGTTGAGGAAGATCGGCCCCTCTTCTCGCTCACTGACGCACAGGTCGATGGCTCTGGCGGTGCGCGGTGCGAGTGGGATGGTGACGATCTTGCCTCCCTTGCGGGTGATCGTCAGAGTTCGGTGCCCTCGTTCCAACCCGAGGTGTTCGATGTCGGCGTTGAGTGCTTCTGAGATGCGCAACCCGTTCAATGCCAGCAGACAGGCGAGCGCGTGGTCACGACCTCCGGCTAGTCCGGCTTGGACCAGGAACATGCCAAGTTCGTTGCGGTCGAGACCGGTGGCGTTGGATTCGTAGTCGAGACGTGGCCGCCGCACGTGAGCCGCTGGGGAAACGGGGATGAGTTGCTCCTCGAAGCAGTATCGGTAGAAGCCAGCCACGGTTGATAGGCGCCGAGCCACTGTGGCTCGGGCTTTGCCGTCTTGTTCAAGGCTGCGTGCAAACAGCTCGATGTGGGCCCGTCTCACATCAAAGACGCGCAAGTCGTGGTTGTTGCACCATTGCAGCCATTGCTTGAGATCCAGCGAGTACGCGGCGCGGGTGGTGTCGCCGTATCCGGCGAGGAACCCGGCGATCGCTTGCCGCACATTGAACGAATCGAACTCGGGCGTGACCAATGCCGGCACGAAGGGGGGTTTCTGTTGTTGTCATGATGGTTCCTTCCCCTCGCCGGGGAAACGAACCGACCTGCACCCCACCAATACAACACCCCACCCGGCTTGATGACTACCAGACATACCGCCCTCGTGAAGCTGCGTGACACCGGCATCAGGTCATGCGGGAAATCGGTACCAGACGACGTGGGAAAGTGGTACTGTGATTGGCATGGTTGAGTACCGAGAACGCCTGCTAGACCGATTGTTGGCAGAGATGCTGACCGAACTACCGGCATTGCTGGTGGTCGGCCCCCGTGCAACCGGCAAGACAACAACCGCAGCACGCCACGCAAGCACAATCGTCCGATTGGATCGCGAAGCTGAAGCCGCTGCATTCCGGGCCGATCCCGATGCTGCTTTGCGGGGACTGCCAGAACCGGTGCTGTTGGATGAGTGGCAGACCACCCCAACTGTGTTAGGGGCAGTCAAACGTGCTGTTGACGCTGACAGCCGCCCGGGAAGGTTCCTACTGACCGGGTCGGTTCGAGCCGACCTCGACACCGAGACCTGGCCGGGGACCGGTCGGGTAGTGCGAATCGCCATGTATCCCCTCACCGTCTCTGAGCAGCTCGGATCAGGAACCCGACCGTTGATCGATCGCATCGTCGACGGTGAAACGCTCGAGCCGGCCGCCGACACGCCGGATCTCCGTGGCTACGTCGATCTCGCACTCACAGGAGGATTCCCCGAACCAGCTCTACAACTAACAGCTATGACACGGCAGCGATGGCTCGAAAGCTACGTCGACCAACTAGTCACCCGCGACGCCATGACCATCGACGAGGGCCGAGATCCCATCCGCCTCGGAAGGTTCCTCGAGGCCTACGCCCTCAACACCGCAGGTCTCGCCGATGACAAGACCATCTACGACGCCGCCGGCATCAACCGAAAGACCGCGCTCGCCTATCTGCGGCTCCTCAAGAACCTCATGGTCATCGACGAACTCCCCTCATGGACATCGAACCGGCTCAAGAGACTTGTTCGCTCACCAAAACGCTACCTGGTCGACCCCTCGCTGCTCGCAGGCACCCTCGGCATCGACTCCGCAACCATCATGCGAGACGGCGACCTGATGGGCCGTCTCCTCGACACGTTCGCCGCCACCCAACTCCGCGCCGAAGCTACCGCCGGAAAGACGCGTGCCCGCCTCTACCACCTTCGCCAGGAACAAGGCCGCCATGAGATCGACATCATCGTCGAGCTCGGCGGACAGCAAGTCATCGGGATCGAGATCAAGGCAACCAGCTCGCCAGAACGCAGCGACGCACGTCACCTCGAATGGCTCCAAAGCCAAGTCGGCGACCGATTCTTAGCCGGCCTCGTCCTCCACACCGGCCCAGCCAGCTACAACCTCGCTGACCGCATCACGGCCGCCCCCATCTCAACACTCTGGGCCTAACCCACCGCAACCACCTCCAGTAGCCAAAGGACCCGAGCAACAAGTGCCGATCCCGGACACTCGACGGCATGGGCGTTATCGCTCGATATCAGGTGATCTGGGCGGACTTCGGGTCACCTTTCATCGTCTTGTGAACGCGGAACAGTGCGGCCTTCCCACATCCGACTTAATCCGGTGTCATCCCCCAGGAAGGCCTGGTTCGCCGCCGGATGGATTGTCACACTCTTTATCGAGAAGAGCTCTGCTTTCCTCGTAATCCAGACGAGATGCCAATTCGAAGAACTCGTTGACGGTTTCCACCGAGCAACCGAGGTCGTCCCTGAGGAGCGTCACCGTATGCTCACACTGGGCTTCACCACCGGGCGCGGCAAACGTCTCCTCACAGAATCCGACAGCTTCATCGAACTCGTCATTACTCCACTCTCCGTTGCATGCCGACAGCAGGAGTAGGGAGATGAGGGTGAGGACAATCGTCACGCGTCGCGGTAGGCGGCTTCGCATCCCGGGAAGCCTAGTGACCTGATCGCTCACGAACCTGGATCTGGTATCCCCACCGACAACTCGCAGCCCTCGGAGCAGAAGCTCGTGGGAACTCGGCAGCTTCGCGGTCACTACGCCCACCAACTCGCGCCGGAAGCCACCGGGTTTGATGTATCTGACCTGAGACGAGAACGCAGGATGCGACCACACTCCGAAGTGCCGATCCCGGGCACTCGGAGAGCCAGGCGTTATCGCTCGAGATCGGGGTGTTATGGGCGGGAAAGTCAACGGTTTGGGCTGACCCTTTCAACTCCCGGGCCATCCGGACCTGAGCCTCGAGGTCGGGTCGTAGTCGAGATACACCCGTACGATCGTTCTCAACAAGGCCACGGCCGGGATTCCGAGGATGAGCAGCCAACCTGCGTTCACAATCCCGGCAGCCATCAGTCGCCCTACTCGGCTTCCGGGAACGGCTGCGGCCAACAAGAACACATCCGTGTCCCCATCACACTCCACGGTGTAGCTCCCAGCTACAGCTGGCTCCAAGTGATGGATACGTCTCCACCGCGTCGCACCGTCAATGTATGCGAACCCAGATCCGGACTCAACGACTAGGCCGGGCGACACTGCCTCGCAGTGGGCATATGAGCTCGTCCAGGGGCTGTAGATGGAGAGAGCGTCGCCAGGGTCGATGACGACAGCCTCTACGAGACCCGATCGGAGCGGTAGCCGACCCGGGTCCTTCTCATAACGAACATTGGCGTGTCCGCCGACAATCACAAGCACAGCACCGCCGAACCAAAACAGCAACCAAAAAACGAAGCGACGGACTCTGCGCTTGGTGGACACCTGCACGACCTTAGAGGCGGTGACGCTCTACGCCTGTCACCCGCCAGTTCCGTTGTGAAGCCACATGTCGAGAACGGCTCGAGTATCGGAGGGATTCAAGGCGTAACGTCGATGTCGGCACCTGAGTTGAACACGGCGATCTCTCCGTACTGATTGTCAACGCAGCGCAACGCCAACTCGACCCCCTCTGCGACGGCGTACTGATCCAGATTGCCTTCCTTGGAATAGCCGCCTCCGCCGTACACCTGGTCCCCGTCGAACACCAGTGAACCGTCAGGAAGCTTGATGGCTGACTCAGCACGATCCCAAGAGGTCCCATAGGGCCACACCACTGGGTAGCGGGTATTAATCCCGTCCTGTCGCAGGTAGATGCAATCGCCTTCGACCACCACAAACCCGAACACCTCGGCATCGGAGCCTCCCGAACTGCGGTTGCCTTCGATCACTGGCCCGTCAACGCTCCCGGAACACCCAGAGAGGAGGAAGAAGGCCGCAACCGTGGCCACGACCAACGACAATGACCGTCGCATCAACGATGCTCCTTGAGAAACTCAGCTCGATCCCGACCTTGGGAGAGATTCAATCCCCGGCACCGCTGTTCGTTCTTCGGGCGCCGCCTAAGCCCCGTCAGACTAGACGCCGATCAGCGATAGCGGCTTCCCGGCCGGGACCCAATATCGGCACCGGCGGAACGCGCACAGATCACCCACCACCAAGGGCGATATCGAGCGCCCTTCACCGCCCTCGAACCGGCAATACGTGCGGGTCGTGTTTGTTGATTCTTGTACGCGTTTCAGCACATAACTCGCCGCTGTCGTTCACGCGAGACGCCGATTCGGTGAAGCCCTGCGGTGGTGGCACAGCGCTTGTGCCGAGAGGTTTTCAGGCCGGCCAGACGTGCCCAAATCCTCGGTAGGAGGCATAGACAGCCTCCAAGGTCTGGGTGTACGTTGTCAGCTCAGGCGATGAGCCGGAGGCAACCGTGACCAGTGACTCGGCACCTGATGTCGACAACACCGCAGTGCAACGTTCGATGTACATCCTGGCAATGGTCAATGTAGCGATCTGGGCGATCTCATTAGTCGCCCTTGTCTTTGTCGTTGAGGACTACCCGGGGGCCAAGGGGATGTATCCGATCCTTGCGGGTGGAACGGCGGTCGGCATCCTCCTTATCGCCACGATCGGTCGATCTAGGCAAACACCAGGTAGATAGCTGCCAGGTTGCACATGTGTGCCGTGTTGGGGCGGGTGGCAGGTTCAGGAGGACTGGAGAGACTAGGGAAGGAAAGAGGGCCATTCGGCCCTGAGTCCGATCGTCCGTATCAACTAGCGGTCGGGATATCGATACTCACGGATGCGGAACGGGAGCCATTGCAATGAGCACACCATCAGAGGCTGTTGACGAGCGCAATCGGCCACCGCTGATTCTGGCCGCCCTCGCCTTGGTAGTGCTCGGTGGTGTCGCGGTCTGGTTCTCTGCCGGTTCGGACGATCCGGACTCCTACACCACTACCTTCACAGAGCGCTGCGCATCGACCGGCACCTGGGAAGACGGCTACGAGAAGTACAGGTGCATGGAAGTCTCTCCCGACCCTCGATGGGAAGGCACTGCGACGCTCTGGTACTCACCTACAGGGAGTCGTTTTGAGCTGACCACCGATGGAGGTATCTGGTCCGGGACTTCTCGTCTGGTTGAAGCGAACAAATACGCAGGCAGTGGGGTGGGTAGCGGCGGCTACGAGGGTCTTCAGTACAGCTACGAAGGTTCGCTCCCTCGGCCCATCACCTTCACCGTGACGGTGGAACCAATCCCTTAGTCCTGCCGCCGCTAGACGTGCGCCTCCCAGCCAGAGGCACGGCTTTCGCAGCCGCACAAGACCGGCATCCGGCGCCGCGAGTCTGGTGTGCTTCATCGAGGTGGCTCGTGGTCCTCGGACGCCAAGAGCTTGTCGACCTGCCGTTCCTCTCACTGAGGCCCGTCGGCGGGCCGTCATTGTGCACCTGCTGAGTCGCTACGATCCGCGCTCGCACTGCGGGTCGCTGGCCCGGGGAAGGGAGCATGCTTTGGACATCCGTGGAGCGGTGAAGAGGTGGCCACGTTGGGTCAAGGTTCTTTCGGCTGTCATCTTGGTTCCGGTCTTCTTGTTGACCGGTCTGTACCTGTCCATCGCCGTCAGCTTCTGGCCGGATGACTACTTCTGGGTCGAACGAGAAGACGCAGTCATGCCGGTCTGGGTTGAGGGCAACATCGACTCAGGCGTGTTCGTCGTCTTCAACCATGGCGGGCCGGGCAGTGTCGGCACCCTGGAATCGATAATCGAGGTATCACCGGGTAATGGGCAGATGGGTAACGAGTCGCCGATCAAGGTCCTCGAAGAGCAGTATGCAGTCGTCTACTGGGACCAGCGGCACTCAGGAATGTCCAAGGGCAGCGCCGACCCCAACGACAGCACCCCGGACAGCTTCGGTGAGGACTTGGCCCTTGTCGTTGACGAGCTCGATGCACGCTACGACATCCAGAGTCTGTTCCTCATCGGTCAGAGTTGGGGCCATACGGTCGCAACGAGCTACCTGGCGAACCTCGAGGAATGGGCAGACAATCAAGCCCGGGTTGACGGCTACATCGCCTACAAGGGAAACCAGGAGCTGCAACAGGCGTACGTCGTTGCCCGCGAGCGAATCCTTGTCCACGCTCAGGAGCAGGTGACCAACGGTGTCGATGTGGAGTACTGGCAGGAAGCTGAGGAGTTTTACGAGCAGCGGCCTGTCATCACGGAGGCGACTGACTTCATGCATCACATCGAGTACACGTACGGGGTCATGGACAGTTCGATCTCCCTGATGAGCCGCATCATGAACTCCGTCCGGGCGTCCCTGTTCTCCCCGTTCAACGGTCTACGCCTCGCCCCCAACAACAGCAAGACCGTCCAGGCCGAGGAGTTCATGTCCTACATCGTGTCTGATACCAGCCTGACCGACGTCATCCCGAGGATCGAAGTCCCGACGTTGCTGGTGTACGGGAGGAACGATCTCGTCGCCCCGGTGGAAGTAGGCGAGTTCATCTACACCGAGATCGGCACAAGCGACGCGGACAAAGAACTCGTCGTGTTGGAGCAGTCTCGTCACGGAGCTGAAGACGAAGACGTCGCCAAGTTCCAAGCCGCAATCGTCAGATTCATTGAGGAATACCGCTAGCGAGACGTTACGGGCGAGGCAACAGCGAGCCCAACGAGATCATCCGGCCCATATCGGGCATTGTGGGCGGTCCCAGTTTGTCCAATCCTGCCTGCGTTGCAGCACATAACTCGCAATTGTCGCTCAGGCGAAACGCCGATTCGGTGGGGTCCTGCGGTGGTGGCACAACGCCTGTGCCGAGAGGTTTAGGAAGCCGGTGCTCCATCCCCTGAGCTACTGAGGCTGCCCCTTTCCTTTGGCCTGGCCTACGGCGGGGAGTGGGTGTGAGAGAGCTCACCTCGCGAACCGTAATCGGCGTACAATCACCGCTATCGGGGGTCAAATGGCATTTCTGCAGACCGACGGCACCCGGATCGTTTGCGGCGATTCGGGCGAAGGGGTAGTTCTAAGAGGGATCGCGATGGAGCGGTTCGAGTTTCCGGTTCCGGACGAGACAACCTATCGGCGGCTCACGGACCTCGGTTTGAATTCCGTTCGCCTGGTGTTCTCGTATCGCGATTTCTACGACAGTTCGGCTCCGACGACGTACAAGGCGGAGATCTGGGACTGGATCGACGCCCACGTCGAACAGGCCCGTCGCCATGGCCTGTGGGTCATCCTGCACGACCTCGAGGTCGAGGGATCTCAACCGGTGCCCATCAGCGGCGTACCTCTCGATGGCTCCATCTGGCACGACGCGGAGTTGCAGGACCGATTCCTCGGGCTATGGCGCACGATTGCGGAACGGTATCGCAACGAATCACAGATCGCCGGATTCAGTCTGTTCTTCGAACCAGTTCCATCAGAAGGTCTCGAACAGTGGCGTTCCCTCGCCCAGCGGGCAATCGAGACGATTCGCGCATTGGATCCCCACCACCTCATCTTTGTCGAACGGATCTACGGGGAACTCGGGCAGCGGCGGGAACTGACCGGACTCGATTTCGCTCCCGACAAGGCCTTCCCTCTCGTCGACGATCCGAACGTAGTGGCAGAGTTCTACTACTTCGAGCGCGACGAATACACACACCAATTCGCGCCATGGCGGGAAGACCTCCAGCAGGAACGGTTCTACCCGCACGACTCCTGGATGATCCGGTACCGCGAGACCACCGGATTCGAGCGCACGCTGCCATTCACTCGTGAATACCTCGAGTTCTACTTGGATCGGCAGTTGGAGTTCGGCCGTGACCATGGGCTGCCGATGTCAATCTGGGGATTTGGTGCCATGGCGCAGTGTTTCGAGAACAACCGTGGCGGGCTCCAGTGGTATCGGGACGTGATGGACATCCTGAACGACCGCAAGGTCAACTGGACTCTGTGGGGCTTCGTCGACGATCAATTCGGGGTGGCGGGGAACCCAGAGGTTGAGACCGTCATCAGCCAGGCTATGGCTGACGCCATCTCTCAGCAGGACAGCTGATACTCAGTACGGGCAGCGGGCAAGTACGGCGCTCTCTCCCAGTTGACAACGTATTGTCATTTTGGTAATATGTTGTCATAAAGCAAGGAGAGGCAATATGACGGTAGAAACCATCCACGTAGCCATTTACGACACCTGGGCGGATTGGGAGGCGGGATACGCCCTCGCCCATCTGGGGTCGGGCGATTGGCAGCCGGACGGACGAAGCTATCGCATCGTGACAGTGGCTGAGTCACTCGAACCAATAACGACCAAGGGCGGGATCTCGCTCACACCTGACATCACCATCAGCGAGCTCGATCCTGACGAGAGCGCAATGCTCATCCTGCCCGGTGCGGACAGCTGGCTCATGGGCTCCAACATGGCGTTTGTCGAAGCCGCAAGGGGGTTTCTCGCCGCCGGAGTCCCCGTGGCGGCCATCTGCGGTGCCACCATCGGTCTTGCCCGTGGTGGCCTCCTGAACGACATCGACCACACGTCGAACGCCCCGCAGATTCTCGAGTCTCCGGCCTACACCGGCCACGACCGCTACCGAAACGAGTTGGCGGTTCGCGACGGCAATCTGGTCACTGCCAGTGCGACAGCACCGGTCGAGTTCGCCCGAGAGATCTTCGATGCGCTCCAGTTCTATCCTGAGCCGACCAGTGCCAACTGGTACCTGTTCTACGGAAAGCAGGATGAGGCTGGGTTCTTCGGCCTCATGGGAGGGATGGCGCATGCCGAGTGAGTCACAGCTCGGCGGCGAGTTCACTCTGGCGATCTTCAAGCTCCATGGTCAGTTGTTGGCGGCGGGGGAGAAACTCGCTGAACCTGCCGGCATCACCGTCGCTTGGTGGCAAGTGCTAGGGGCGGTCCTGCGACAGCCCCTGACCGCGTCCGGGATCGCCCGCCAGATGGGAATCACCAGGCAGGCAGTGCAGCGGATAGCCAATCGCCTCATCGCCGAGGGTCTGCTCCAAGCATCACCCAACCCGGCGCACAAGAGATCCCCACTGCTGGCACCAACGACGGATGGCCGTCTGGCCATCGAACGCATCGCGCCGGGGCAAGCTGCATTCTCGACACGCCTAGTCGAATCGTTTGGTCGCGCAGAGTTTGAGGCTCTCATCTCGGAACTCGAGCGGATGTCGATCACCGTGGATGCGGTCGGTCCATAGGAGACACTCGCAATACGCACATCATCGAATCGGCATGGCAGCGTTTGCCCTGGTCCTAGCGGGTTAGAAGAGTTGAGTGTTGGTGACATCTATGCCCCGAGCCTCTTCGATCGCGATCATACGGCCGACCCGGGACAATCGGCGCGTGGCACCCGAGGCTTCCTCGCCTACCTCACAGCCCGGCGAGGAGCTCGTCGAGGTGGCGGTAGCTCATCTCCATTCCGTCGGTCATGCCCTGGGCCAGCACCGCGTCGCGTGCCTCCTTGGACGGGTACTCGATCGTCGTGACGACCGTCGTGGCCCCGTCCATCTCCGCGAAGTTGATGGTGACCAGTGTCCCGCCCGCCATCTCCGCCCCGGGGCTGCCCTCCCGAAGGCCCTCGGTGTGCACGATCTTCGAGTGCGGTTCGATCTCGCGGAACTCACCGACAAATCCGAACTCACCTCCGTCCTCACTCCGCCACCCGTACTCGTAGCTGCCGCCGACCCTGAAGTCCGACTCGCACACGGGCATTGACCACCCGGGCGGCCCCAGCAGCCAACGGTTCACCAACGCCGGTTCGGTCAACGCCCTCCAGACGAGGGCCACCGAGGAGGCGAACCTCCGGCTGACTTCGACCTGCGTGTCGGAAGGAGTGCGGACGGACAGGGTGTTCATGGCTTCCTTTCGGGACGGGAGTCGATGGGACAATAGCGAGGAATCAGAACCGGATAGACCGCAGAGCGGCTCAACTGCGTGGCGCTGTCTCGCCGGTCAGGGTGAGCGCTTATCGACGGGCCACGAAGACGTACTCACCGCTGTCGTCGTCGAGCGGTTCCCCGGCGAATCCGCCATAGAGAGCTTCGAGGCGCAGGCCTGCGACGTCGAGGAGCCCCAGCCATTCGTTCTTGGTCGCCCACCAGAGCGAACCCGTTCCACCATCGTCCAGGGTGACGTCGACTCGATTGTCGCTGACGCTGTAGGAGGTCGTGTGCGGTAGCGGCGTGTCCGCATGACGGCCGTCGTATTCGGAGGCGACGTGATGGTTGAAAGCGAAGGCGTTCCAGGCGAAGCGGCCGTCGGGGCGAAGCGAGGCTGCCACCCGTTCGAAGCAGCGACGACGATCGGCCCACGTGGGTAGGTGCAGCAGAGATCGCCCAGGGCAGTAGATCAGGGCCGCCGGCTCCTCGACTTCGAAGTCCCGTATGTCTCCTTCACGCAGATCGAGCTCGACTCCCGCCTCATCTGCGTGCACTCGAGCCTGCTCGAGCATCCCCGGCGAGGAGTCAATCCCTATTGGCCGACGGCCCGTTGCCTGAGCAACCGGGATCGCAACGCGCCCGGTGCCGACTGCAAGCTCGACCAGAGGTCCGTCAGCCTGACGTGCAAGCTCGACGTAGAACGGGACGTCGGCGGACATCCCATCGGTCCAGTCCTCGTATCGGTCCGCCCAGGCGTCGTACCAGTTCGACATCGCACCCCAAAGCTAGCGCAGGCGAGGCGGCTTCTGTGAGTTCTGTGGCGTGACCGGCCTCACCCCCTTCGATGTCCAGTTGAGGGTGCCCTGAAGCAGGCGAATCCTCAGATCCGGGCTCACTTCGATCAAGCCGGACGGAAACTCCCACATCCCGGGGGTCAACTTCTTCTGGTAGGCCTGTCCCCACTTGTCGCCTTGGATCGGGATGAACGGGTTCACCCGCCCCCTGAGATCCACCCGCGCAGCTCGGCCTTCTCGTCCAAGTCGGCGTGAAAGAAGTAGTAGTGGAATACGAGACCCTCGTATCCGCCCTCACCTACGTAGTGCGCCTCTCCGGCAGGAATGCCGTCCAGATTCTCTGCGGCCTGAGAACTGCCACGCCAGGTGCCCCCCTCATTGGCAATGACGGCCTCCTCTACCATCCACACCCTTGCGTCCAACCCTGCGGCGAAGAAGTGAGTATCGGGCATGACTTCGTTGCCGCTGACCCTGGGGTCAGACATGTCGAGGATGCATTCAACCGTCAACAGCCCTCCTGGCCAGGAAGCCTCACAAGTCGCTGTGCCGGTGACTGCGACTGCGTCTTCGGGTACTGCGTGGAAAGGGGCCGCTTCTGGCGTGGTCTCGGTTGACTCCCCACTTCCACATGAGGCGACGATCAGGCCACCTACCACCATCAGGAGCATCACACGGCTTCTCATCAGAGACCTCCTAGGGGCAGTCCAGAGAAGGACCACTTTGGCCCCTCCATTAGACACCTTGATCAACCTGGGAACAAGAGATCCGAAGTCGCACGACTCCGCTCATTCACCCGCAACGACGGCGGGTCGAACGGCTGACCATCACTAGATGGCTCTCTTGCGTTGGGGTGGTTGAACAAGCATGCGATCCCCACCCGGGGTGGATTCCCCCGGGGGTGATGTGCAGCCACCCTGATCTACCGGACGCTGTAATCACGAACCTCGAGAAGGAATCACGATGGGTCTCAGGGCCAACAATCATGACCGAGCGCAACACCGGAATGTGCGTGTTGATGGGCTGGAGCTGCTGTGATGTCCGCTGAGTCCAATCAGACGCTCAGGTTGGAGGACGGACGCTCCCTCGGCTATGCCGAGTGGGGTGATGCGTCAGGGTTTCCGCTCGTTCATTTCCACGGGTCGAGCAGTTCCCGGCTCGAGCACCCGGTGCAACAGGATGTACTTGCGGGGGTGCGGTTGGTGACGATCGATCGGCCCGGACACGGCCTCTCTGACTTCCAACCGGAACGAAGGTTGCTGGATTGGCCGCAGGATGTCGCGGCGCTGGCGGACCACTTGGGCATTGAGCGGTTCGCGGTTTCCGGATGGTCAGCCGGTGGACCGTACGCCCTGGCCTGTGCGTACCGGATACCGGAGCGGCTCACTGCGGTGGGATTGGTCTCCAGCTTTGGGCCTTACGATCGACCCGGGGCGACGGCGGGCATGGACCGTTTCAACAAGGTCGCCCTCGCCATGGCACGCCGCATGCCCTGGGCGGTGACCCGGCGGCTGACGGGGATGATGGGGCGGGCCTTTGCCAAGGACCCGGAGGGTGCAGCCCGGCGCCGTTTCGCTTCGGCACCCGCTCCTGACCAGCAGGCCCTGAGCGACCCGCAAGCCACCGACATGCTGCTTGCCTCGATGGTGGAGTCGTTCCGGGCGGGATCGGACGGCTCGGCATGGGAAGCCAGGCTCTTCACGCTTCCCTGGGGATTCCGTCTGCAGGACATCGCCATACCGGTGGCGTTGTGGCACGGCGACGCCGACATCAACAGCCCCATTGGGACCGGCGAGTACCTGAGCCGGACGATCCCCGATGCGTCATTGACGGTTCTCCCGGACGAAGGCCACTTCTTCATCATGAGTCGCTGGGGAGAGATCATCCGCCACCTCACCGAGGCAAACTGACTAGAAGGTGATCGAGCCCAGCCCGAACCCGGCAACATGAGCGGGTACGTAGATGTCGAACTTGAGGATGGCGGCGGCCGCAAGCACAAGTTCGCTCGCAGCATGACGCCGGTCCGGAGAGCCCACCATTCGACCCCAGCCATCACCATCGACAAGAATGATCGGCATGACCGAGAAGGAAGTCCTGCAGCGCTACCTCCGTGTCCAGCGTGACGCGCTGGCCTCGAAGCTCGAAGGGGTAGGCGAATACGACGTACGTCGGCCGCACGTCCCCACGGGCACCAATCTCCTCGGCATCGTCAAGCACGTCGCCTACGTACAGCTGGGTTACCTGGGTGATTGCTTTGGTCGCCCCTCAGGCATTCCCACGCCTTGGGACGACGACAACGACGATCCGGATGCCGATCTGTGGGTGCCGGCAAGTGAGTCACGCGACGAGATAATGAGCCTCTATCGGAGCTCAGCATCTCATGCCGACGCCACGCTTGCTGCGCTCGAGCTCGATGCCGTTGGCGAGGTTCCCTGGTGGCCGGAGGAGAGGCGCAACCCCACCCTGCACACCGTGTTGGTACACCTCGTTGTTGAAATCGCTCGGCATGCGGGCCATGCGGACATCCTGCGAGAGTTGGTCGACGGCTCGGTTGGGTATCTCCCCGGCAACGAGAACCTTCCTCCGCGCGATGAGGACAGCTGGGCTGAGCACCGGTCACGGGTCGAAGCCGCCGCTCGGGAGGCAGCTGCCGAGTAGCTACGGCTTCTCACAGGTCGAGATACATGTAGATGGTGGGCGGTTCTTCGTCCTGGTTCGAGTACATCCTGTCGTTGAAGCCGCTGATTCGAAATCCCATTGACAGGTAGAACTCAATGGCTCGTGCCATCTCCGCCCCCGGCTCAACCCACAGCGCACGGAGACCCCGTTCCTGAGCCCATGTAACCGCAGCCTCTACCAAGGCCCTACCAACGCCGCGATCGCGTAGCGGCCGATGGACGGCCAGGTCGGTGATCTCGCCGGCATCCGTGTAGTCAGGCAATACCAACATCAAGTAGCCCGCGCACTCACTTTCGACACTCGCAACGAGGAAGAGATCGGTCCGGTCGAGTGCCACTCGGAGCCCATCGACATCGAGCTCGTCGTAGAGCCCTTCCCGCGGCTCGGTTGCGTCCCAACGGAATTGGAAGGTCAATTCCGGCGCCTGCCCTGATCTCTCGAGCGACAGCAGGCGATGGATGGTGTATGAAAGGTCGATCGCAGTCAGCGCTGGCAGATCTGTCTGGTTCGCCGGTCGAACGGTCACAGCCATATCACGCTGAGGATATCGGGCGATCGAAGCTGCTCAACCCGTCCCCGGATCGCATCGATAAACCCGAGTAAACCTCAACACCCCCCTCGGCGAGTTACTGGGTAGAAAGTGACTTCGATATCCCGATCCGCACAACGCGCTGATCCGGCAGGGCTACAGCCCTCGGATCAAGCCGAGCCTGCCCCGATCCGGGCCGTTGTCCCTTTCGAGCAGTTCTACCGACGGGAGTTGAAACCCGTGATTGGCTTGGCATATGCGCTCTCCGGGAGCCGGTCCGCTGCAGAGGACCTGGCGCAGGAGGCGTTCCTCGCCGCCCACAACGCCTGGGATCGGGTGTCCCAGTACGAGAAGCCCGAGGCCTGGGTCCGCCGCGTCGTTGCCAACAAATCCGTGTCGATGTTCCGCCGCAAGATGCGCGAGGCCAAGGCCATTGCGCAGATGAAGCCGGAGTCGAGCTACCTCCCGAGGATTCCCGCCGAGGACGATGAGTTCTGGAAGACCGTCCGCGGTCTTCCCAAGCGGCAGTCACAAGCGATTGCCCTCTACTACCTGGAGGACTACTCGGTGGCCGAGATCGCCGAAGTCCTCGAGTGTGCAGAGGGCACCGTGAAGGTGCATCTGCACAAGGGCCGGCAGAAGCTGGCCAGCCGTCTCGGAGTAGAAGTGGGTGAGACGTCATGACGACTCTCGACGCACGCGCTCGCAGTGCCGCCCACGCCATCCATGCCGGTGTTGCCGAATTCACCCCGGCTGCCAGTTTTGACGTTGTGGTGGTGAGACAGCAGCGGTGGCGCACGCTCCGGGCCGGATTCGCCGGAGCTGCCGCCGCCCTGGCAGTCGTTGTGGCCGGGATCGCCGTCACCCCAGCACCCACTCCCGAGGTCGCCGACATTCCGACAACGATCGTTGAGCCGACCGTGCCGCAGCCCGCACCTGAGGTCATCGTCCCGATCGTTCCGGACACAACTGAGGCCCCCGAAACCACGACAACCATGGTGACGACCACGACTGCGGCCCCGGTGACCACAACCACCGAAGCGGACACGACTCCGCCGCATCTGGAGATCACTGCGCCGAAGAACGATGAACGTTTCGAGGTGGACGTCATCGAGTTCAGCGGCGTCACCGAGCCGGGAGCGACTGTGTTTGCCGGCAGGTACGAGGCCGATGTCGATGGTGACGGGAACTGGTCGATCGTCCTCATCCTCTCGCCAGGCGCCAACGGTGCCCGCTTCGTCGCAACCGACGCGGCCGGGAACCAGGCCGAGGCGCGAGTCACGGTGCACTACGACGCACCGGCGCCAACGACGACGAAGGCTCCCAAGGAGATCGAGTTCACTGCGTACAACGTCTATGGGTCATGCGAAGAGACGCCGCCTTTCGACGTCTACTGGGGGACGGCCCCTCCGGGGACTCCCATCTATGTCGAGTCGGCATACGGCAGCGGGAGCACGGTCTCCAACGCCGAAGGCGACTGGGAAGTCAAGGTCTACTTCCCGGAGGCACCGGCCGAGAAGGTCTTCAATGTGAAGGTCAAGAACGACAGAGGGCAGAAGTTCTACTTCGAGTTCATCCACTGGGTGTAGGTGCGCTACTTCGTAGCGCATTGGCAATTCCCTTTGCGAACTGAGGTGTGCTGCTACTTGTCCTCGAGCACGTCATCGACGTTGAACCACTCCAGCGTGTCGAAGTCCTCGGGTGGGGGAGGCTCCGGTCTTTCCTCTTCCTCCTCGGCGTCAGGGTCGACCCGTTCCGACTCCCAGGAGCGATACCGTTCCATGATCCCGGTGTCTTCCTCATCGACTTCGCCGGCCATGGTGTGGGTGATCCGATCCTTCAGATCGCTCCATGTCGTGCTGACGTTCCGAGGATGGTCGCGCAAGTAGATCGGCACCTGTTTTGCCCAGCCCACGGCGCGCAACGTCATCATCATGAGGGTGCCCGTTATCGCAACCACCCCGATGGCAGCAACGAGAACCACGGCGCGGGGAAGGTTGAGCTCGAAGAAGTCCTGGGAAGCTCCGGAGAGGAGCAGCAGCACCAGGAATGCGATCATCGAGCCGATCAGAATCTTCTTCCACGGCAGCAGTGGCCGGCTGACGATGGCCAGCGCAAACAGGCCAATGGCAGCCAGGACCAGAGTTGCCGTCGTCCTTGCTTCGGCCGTCGACACCTCCTCGGCCAGCGCCATCTCGTAAGCGCCAAACGTGGCCAACCCGGCGGCCAAGCCAGTTGGCAGGGAGAAGGTGAGTACCCGGCGGACGAATCCGGGCCGGGCTCGTTCAGCGGTCGGAGCGAGGGCGAGGAAGAAGGCGGGAAGCCCGATGGTGATGGTTCCCACCAGGGTGAGGTGACGGGGTAGGAACGGGAAGGGCCGACCGACGAGACCGATAGCGAGCGCAATGAAGACGGCGTAGACGGTCTTGGTCACAAACAGGTTGGCTACCCGCTCGATGTTGGAGATGACCTTGCGACCCTCGGCGACCACGTTGGGCAGCGTGTTGAACTCGCCGTCGATAAGAACAAGCTGGGCCACCGCCCGTGACGCAGCCGAACCGCCCCCGATGGCGACACCGATATCGGCATCCTTGAGGGCAAGCACATCGTTCACTCCATCGCCGGTCATTGCGACGACGTGACCGCGGGACTGCAGTGCCTGGACCATCGCTCGCTTCTGATGAGGGGTGACCCTCCCGAAGACCGTCGCCTGTTCAATGACTTCAGCGAAGGCCTCAGGATCACTGGGGAGAGTGCGGGCATCGACCGCCGTCGCCGAGGAAGGTACCCCGACCTCGCGGGCAATGGCTGCAACCGTCTCCGGATGATCGCCGGAGATGACCTTGGCCTGTACGCCTTGGGCAGCAAAGTAGCGCAGAGTCGCTGCCGCATCCTCCCGAATCCGATCGCCGAGTGTGATCAGAGCGGCAGGACGCAATTGCTGGGGCAAGCTGTCGCCGCTGAGTGGATAGTCGGTTGACGCCAGCAGCACGACCCGGTGGCCTTCCTCCGCCAGCGATTCGGCCTGGGCTGCAACTCTGGGATTACGGGGTAGGACGATCTCCGGGGCGCCAAGCACCCAGGTGCCGCGAGGGCCAAAAGCTGCTGCGCTCCATTTGCGCGCTGAGGAGAAAGGGACGGCGGCTTCGGCGCGCCACGCGTTGTCCGTTTCGAAGCGGGCGGCGATAGCTCGCAACGTAGCGTTTGGCTCCGGTTCGGCGGCCACCATCCCGGCGAGGGCCGGGTCAGGATCCACCTCGCCGAGGGTGATGATGTCGCGTACTGCCAACGTGCCCTCGGTGAGGGTCCCGGTCTTGTCGAAGCAGACCGTATCAACGCGCGCCAGGCCTTCGATCGCCGGTAGTTCCTGCACCAGAACGTTACGCCTACCGAGCCGGACCACGCCGACTGCAAACGCCAGCGACGTCAGCAACACCAGGCCCTGCGGGATCATGCCGACGGCGCCGGCCACTGCCGAGCTGAGCGCATCGATCCACCCTGCGCCAAGATCCATTTGGCTCCACAGCAGCAACGCAATCATCGGGCCGACGATCCACGACACTCCGCCGATGATCCAGTTGACGCCGTCTCGCAACTCAGAGTTGACCAGGGTGAACTGCTTGGCCTCTCGGGCCAGGGCAGCCGCATAGGCTTCCTCACCTACGCGCTCGGCCCGGAACCAGCCGCTCCCGGCCACAACAAACGAGCCGGACAGGCACATGTCGTTCTCTTCTTTGACCACCGGGTCGGACTCGCCCGTGAGCAGAGACTCGTCTATCTCCAGTCCCCGGGCTCGCAAGACCGGCCCATCGACGGGAACCTGATCACCGGTAGCGAGCGCAATCACGTCGTCTTGAACGATCTGGTCGACGGGTATCTGAGCCTGTCGACCGTCCCTGACGACGCTGGCCATCGGGGCGGTGAGCAAAGCCAGGCGGTCGAGGGTCCGCTTTGCTCGTAGCTCCTGGATGATGCCGATCGCCGCGTTCGATACGAGGACGATCCCAAACAGCCCATCTCGGGGCTCGCGCACGACAACGAGGATGATCACCAGCAGGACGCTGAGCAGGATGTTGAACCTCGTCACGACGTTGGCGCGAATGATCTCGCGGGTGGTGCGGCTCGTGGTCTCGGTGACGATGTTGATCTGGCCTGCGGCAACCCGCTCAGCTACTTCTGCCGAGTTCAGACCCTGCGGTATGGCCGCAGCATGCTGGGTTGTGGAGGTCATGGCCGCAGACTACAGGCTGCCAACAGGTCTGCCCTCCCCTGGGGGGAGGGCGGGACCAGACCGGAGCGAAGCGAGGCGGCTGGGCCGGGAGGGGGCCGGAATTGGCGTGGCCGGGAACTAGGGCGAGCGACCTGTTTACGCACCCTCCGGGCTGAACTACACTTGTGTAACTTCCCGAATTACAAGTATGTAACTCAGGACCAGGAGTAAGGGGCATCCGGTATGGCTATGGCGGTACAGGTCAGTCTGATAGGGGCCGATCGTGTGGTGGATCGGGCGCTGGCAATTCATCGAGCGCATCTCGAGAGGGCTATCGAGGTATCGCTCGGTGAGATGGTCGACAGGGAAATCGCTGTCGACGTTGCATGCCTTCCCGTCGTAGCCATTGGGGACAGTCGCGTAGCAGAGATCATGGTCGACGAGACTGTGTTGTGTGCGCAGGTGACGGCAGCGATTTGGTCGCTCGCCGAGCAGGGATGGCAGGCCGATGTAATTGTGCCGGCCGCCCGGCTGGGGGAAGCGCACACTTCTCTGCGCGGCTTACCTTGCCGGCTCCAAGCCTGGTGGGAAGACGAGACGGGGATCAGCTTCGGTCCGTACGAGCGCCCGTAACAACTGGGGAACCCCTCACGAGGCTGTACCCTGTAGGGACTGATGCCAGTTCCACTCCACACCCAAACAGTCATCGCGTTCATCTGGGACTTCGACCGGACGTTGATCCCGGACAACATGCAGTGGCCCATCTTCGAGGAGTACGGGGTCGATGAGGCCAGCTTCTGGCGCGAGGTCGACGGCCTGGTCGAGTATCACCGTGCCATGGGCGAGACCATGGGACGTAGCCTCGCCTACCTCATCCACATCCTCACTTATGTCGAACAGGGCATCTTCAAGGGTCTGAGCAACTCCAAGTTGCGCGAGCTAGGTGGCAAGCTCGAGTTTTGCCCCGGCATCCCCGAGTTCTTCGAGGAGTCACGGCGCCATGTCGCCGAGACCGAGGAGTTCGCCAAGGAAGACATCAGCGTCGAGCACTTCGTGGTGTCGACAGGTTTGCGCCCGATGATCGAAGGTTCCGCCATCGCTCCCTACGTGGACGGTATCTGGGCCAACAGCTTCATCGAGCAGACGGCCCCGCCGGGGTTCCTCGAGCAACTTCCCGTTGTCGGCAAGGGCAAAGAGATCAAGTACCTGTCCGACTACATCGGCCACACCTCGAAGACCAGGGCGCTGTTCGAGATCAACAAGGGTGTCAACGTCAACCCAAGTGTGGATGTCAACGCCCGCATGTCCGAGTCGCAGCGACGGGTGCCGCTACGGAACATGGTCTACATCGCCGACGGCCCGAGCGATGTTCCGATGTTCTCCATCCTGAACAAGGCGGGCGGCAAGACGCTTGGTGTGTACAACCTGGAGCCGCGCAACAACCACAAGCAGGTCAAGCAACTGCAAGAGCAAGGCCGCATTCAGGGCATGGCGGAAGCCGATTTTCGCCCGGGCAAGGCCGCCTACCTGTGGTTGATGGACAGTCTCGACCAGATTGCCTACGAGATAGTCGAGAACCGCAGGCAAGCGCTGGCTGCGATCAAGAACCCGCCCGGCCACACCTAGCCAACCTCTGCCCTCAACCCCGCTCTCAGGCGCTTTGCTTCCTCGCGGACGCGAGGATCAGCGAGGCGAAGGTGAACTCGATGAGTGCGCCTGCGTAGGCCCCCACCGCAGCCGGCGCCTGGAGAACAACCAGAACAATGGCTGTGAACGCGAGAGAGGCACCAAACGCAAGATAGATCCTCATCCCGTAGAGGGTCTCGAACGTGAGGTAGCGACCACCGATGACCAGAAGCATGGCGGGGAAGAACCAGTCTGTTCGATACTGTGCCGCCGCCAAGGCGATCAGAATGCTCATCACCATCCAGAGTGTTCCGTAGATCGCCAGCGGAGCCAGTGGGTTCCCCTTGGAGTGCTTTCCCGTCGCTCCCAGCGCCTTGGAGATCAAGATGGAGACGGGAAAGATCATCATCCCCGCTACCACCAACGTGACGATTCCTGCCGTTGCACCGATGAGCGTCGAAACCAGTGCCGCGGAAAGCCAGGCCGCGGCGGAGGCGAATGCCCCGCCGGCGCCGCCCACGTAGGCCGCGGCCATGTCCCGCTGTGCGTCAGAGATCGTGTTCATGCATCTTCCAGTTCTGGGTAGCGCAGGTACCTAGGTGATGCGGCGAGATTCCCTGTCAGGTCAACCCCATTGCCGGAGACGTAGTGTATAGGAGGGGGCTTCGTCCCTCCGGAGGGTGACGCAGGCGATGGCAGCTGCTCAGGACGGCCGGCTCGAGGATCTGTACTCGCAGTACTTCCGTGAGGTGCTTGCCTACTGCGCACGCCGCGGCAGCCTCGACGATGCGTATGACGCAGCCAACGAGGTCTTCACCATCGCCTGGCGCCGGATCGAGGATGTGCCGGTCGGAGACGCAGCCCGGCCGTGGTTGTTCGTCGTAGCCAAACGAGTGCTGTATCGGCGGCATCGGAGTACCAGGAGATTCCGCCGCCTTGTCGAGAAGGCGGGGACGGGTCCGTTCCACGGAGGTCCTGACCCGGAGACGGTTGTTGTGCAACGTGCCGAGTACGCGGCGGTGTTGCAGGCGGCGAGTCAGCTGAGCATACGCGACCGTGAGGTGCTCAACCTGGCGGCGTGGGAGGGTCTGCCCCATCGAGAGATTGCCGAGGTTCTGGGCTGCTCCATAGCCGCGGTGGATCAGAGACTGCATCGTGCCAAGCAGCGACTCGCAAAGCACTACCACGCTACGAGGTCACAGGCGGAACTTCGTCATGCCGCAGGAGGTGAGAGATCGTGAAGGACACCGAGTTCATCTACTCGCTGTACGTGCAGGCGAATCCGGTTCCTGATCCCGACCTGCTGCCTGCCACCCGGGACGAAGCCGCGCTCCTTACATTCGAAAGGAGTCCGGACATGATCACTGAAGAACGGGTAAGCAAAGGACAGCCGGCCACGCGCCCCAGGCGGAAGCGTTTGGTAACTGCTGTCGCGACCGCTGCCGTAGTGATGGTTGCGGTCGTGGCCGCTGCAATCGTGATGAGCGGGGATTCGGCACCGGTTGCAGCCGAGGACGCCATTCTCGCTGTGGTGTGCGATGGAACCACCTGCACGTACGAGGGCCCGACCTTGATTGAAGTGGGGAAAGTGGAGGTCTCGATGACCAACTCGAGCACTGAGATCCTGGCTCTCCACGGCTGGCTCATGGAAGGTGAGGCTTTGGACTTCGAGCTGGAGCAACTGCCCATCGGAACTGACAGAGATGTGACAGGGGAGCCTATGCCGGACGGCATTCAGTGGTTCTCCATGATGGTTGACCCGGGGCAGTCTTGGACTCGGCCGTTGACGCTGGGGCCGGGAACGCACTTGCTCGACTGCAAGGAAGAAGGACTTACCGAGTATGTGTGGCGCGTCGCCAAGCTCGAGGTTGTTGAGCCTTGAGGCTGGGCCCTAGCCCGCCGATCGCGCCCCGTTGCTCTCGAGCACCTTGCGCAGTGCGTCCTTCTTGACCAGCCCGGTGGTACGGAAGCGAGGCGTGATCTTGCCACTTTTGCCCCGAGGCGCGCTGCCTTGCTTGGCTGCGCGCTGTCGGGCCTTCTTGGATTGCTTGGCGGGGGCGGTCCCCAGCAGAACGAATGTCGGCGTGGACCTAACGTTGAAAGCTTGTGCCGCACCAGGCACCTTCCCCACATCAACCTTGACGATGTGCGCCGTGTCGCCGTACTCATTGGCCAACTCGTTGACGATGCCGTCCATGACCTTGCACGGGCTGCATCCGACCTGCATGAAGTCGAGCAAAACCGGCTTGCCCGACTTGAGCATCGGGTCGAGCTCATTCAGCGACTGAAGCTTGTAGGCCTTTGGTTTGCGAGAGAAGACTGCCATGAATCCTTCTTGGTGCCGGTCTAGTCAACCAGCGCTGCGGCCGACTATTCCCGGAACATAGAGCTACACGATGAGCAAAGCGACAATTCCGGCCACCATGCAGTAGATGCCGAATGGCGCTAGACCGGTACGACCGATGAGCCGGAGCAGGAACGCAATTGCGGCATATCCGGTGACGGCGGCGACGGCGACACCAACCAGGATATCGCCGCTTATTCCGGCACCCGAGTCGACCAGGTCCATTCCTTTCAGCAGGCCGGCACCAGCGATGGCCGGGATACCGAGCAAGAACGAGTACCGGGCCGCCTCAGCATGGGTGAAGCCACGCAAGAGACCCGTGCTGATGGTTGCGCCCGACCTCGACACTCCGGGGATCAGCGCCACAGCCTGACCCAAACCCATGATGACCGTATCTCGGATAGAAGCGTCCGCAACCACCTTCTCACCCCGATGCAACCAGCGTGTCGAGAACAACACGATGCCAGTCAGGAACAGGGCGATGGCAACCGCCGTTGGTCGCTCGTTCAGCCAGTCAAACTGGCTCTCCAACGCAAGGCCGAACACAGCGGCAGGAATAGTTCCAATCAGCACGAGCAACAGCAGCCGCTTCCCTTTATCGGTGAAGGTGAGCACTTCGACGACCTCTCGCCGGAAGTAGACGAGCACCGCCAGCAGCGTGCCGAGATGCAGCATCGCCGATGTCGCCAGGTCTGGAGGGTCCTGGCCGAGGAGGGCAGGGACCAGCACGAGGTGGCCACTCGACGATATGGGGAGGAACTCGGTGAGGCCCTGAATGAGACCCCAGAATGCGGCTTCAAGCATGGGGGCGCAGGTTAACCGGCAGATGCCGGAACCGAGCTTGCCGAACCGATCATGACCACTACTGCGCCACTCGCTACCGCCTCAGCGACCAATGCCGCATCGTCTGCTGGGAAGGCAACGGGGCCGACGTACTGGTAGCCGGTGTCGACGACCTCTCCACCGAGAATCCCGGTCACCACCGTGCCGCCGACCGCGACCCGTATCGGGGTTCCAATGCCGATCGCATGAGGGAGCGCAATCGCCACCGACCACCAACTTTCCGGCACTGCGGCTGCGGTGACCAGACCTGGGAGCAGTGGAGTCCCTGCCGCCACCTCGGTCGCTGCGTAACCGGCAACCTCTCCATCCCAGTGGGGTAGCAGATGCGCAGGCACCCGGCGCCACTCGACATGGCCGGCGATCGACTGTCCGGCATGGACGTCACCTGCGGCGTACGGGTAGTCGACAACTGCAGCGGGTCGGAGGTCGAGGAAGATGCCTACAGCAAGCACAACGCCAGCGATGATCCAGCGCAGATACGGAGGTTGGCGAAGCCAGAACACGGCTCGAACGTATCTAGAAACCCGCAGCGATAGAAGACCCTCCCCGTGTCCCTCCCTCAATGAGGGAGGGAGCCTCACGCAAGCAGGGGGAATGGTGGGGGACTTACGTTCGGCGCACGGGGAGGGAACCTGATGAACTGTCAATCACAGTAGATAAGGCCCGGTTCCTACGTGAAAGACTCGAAGGAATCACTGAGCATGTGGGCTGGTTATCGGCCTCCTCGATTGTGATTCCGGGCGCGTTGCCACGTTCGACGTCAAGTCTATCCCGCGCACTCTGCGTAGCCAATGACTTATTCGGCTGCGCATGGCGCGGCGGGCGAATCAGACGCCGGGCCGCTCCTAGACTCGGACAACAGTGGACACAGCAATCGCCATCGCCATCGCCTATCTGCTCGGCAGTATCGATGCCGGCGTGATCGTTCCCCGGTTGATGGGTGTCGATATCTATGCGCACGGCAGCGGTAACCCCGGGGCCTCAAACGTCATGCGCACAATCGGCAAGAAGGCCGGCGCAGCCGTAATGGTGGTGGATGCACTGAAGGGTGCCCTTGCCGCAGCGATCGGCGCCTGGGTAGGCGATCCGCTCGGCTTCTGGTGTGCATTGGCCGCGGTTGTCGGGCACGTGTTCCCGGTATGGCACAAGTTCAAAGGTGGCCGTGGCGTCGCCACTGCGATCGGTGCCGTGCTGTTCCTAGAGCCCTGGTGGGGATTGATCCTCGCCATAGGCTGGGGGGCAACGGTCGCACTCACCAAGACGGCCTCAATCGCCTCGCTCGGGGCGATGGTTCTCTACGTGCCCGGCTATGCCCTGTTCGGCCAGCGCGGATGGCCCCTCGTGGCGGCAGGTTTGACCGCAGCGCTCGTTATCGTCCGTCACTCAGCCAACATCCGCAGGCTCATCAAGGGCCGCGAACAGACAGTGGAAACACAATGAGACCTTTGCTCGATGCCCAACGTGACGTACTCGAACTGGTGGATCCCCTGCCGGAAGAGCGAGTCGAGCTGGCTGCCGCTGCTGACCTCGTCCTGGCTGAGCCGGTAGTTGCCCGTCACGACCTTCCTCCCTTTGCGAACTCCGCAATGGACGGTTACGCAGTCATCGCAGCGGACGTTGAGGACGCGCCGGTGGTGCTCCCGGTCCTCGAGGACGTCGCTGCCGGCAGTGTGCCGACCCAGACCGTGACCCCGGGAACCGCCATCAAGATCATGACCGGTGCCCCGATGCCGCCTGGCGCCGACGCAGTGGTTGCGGTTGAGAACACTGAGCCGGGCGACGGGCAGGTCCGCATCCTCTCCGGAGTGCCCGTTGGCGAATCGGTGCGACCTGCCGGCGACGACGTTGCTGCGGGCACCGTCGTACTCGAGATTGGGGAAACGCTCACTCCCGTGAAGCTCGGCGTGTGCTCGTCGCTCGGCTACGGCCGACCCCTGGTGCGTCGCCGTCCCCGCGTTGCGATCCTGTCCACTGGAGATGAGATCGTTTCGCCCGATGAGGTGGAGCTGGCTCCCGGCAAGATCCGTGATGCCAACCGCTTCACGCTGCTGGGGGCTCTGGAGGAGGTTGGCGCTGAGGTGCTCGACTTCGGGATCATCGGCGACGACGCAGCAGAACTGCGGGACGGGTTTGCCGCAGCGGCAGAAGCAGCCGACGTCGTTGTGTCGAGCGGTGGCGTTTCCATGGGCGAGTACGACCTGGTCAAGCATCTACTCGCCGAGCTCGGCTCGGTCGATTTCTGGAAGGTGGCGATGAAGCCGGCCAAGCCATTTGCCTTCGGCCGTATTGCCGGAAAGCCGTTCTTCGGATTGCCGGGTAATCCGGTATCGGTTGCTGTCGCGTTCGAGCAATTCCTCCGCCCCGCCCTGTTGCACATGATGGGAGCCCGACTGCTGTTCCGCCCTCGAATCCGGGGCATCATCGAACAGGATGTGAGGACCGATCCTCAGAAGGTCGTCTTCTTGCGGGTCAACGCCACGGCAGGTCGGGACGGTGTGTTGCGAGCAAAGCTGAGTGGCGCACAGGGCTCCAACATCCTCAGTGCCCTGGCCGCTGCCGACGCCTATGCAGTGATCCCGGTCGGAGATGCAGAAGTTGCTGCCGGGTCGCTCGTGGACTTGGAGATGATGAGAATGCCGGCGAACCGATCCTGGGAGGAGGTGCAACTTGACTGACGGGTTCACACACCTCAGCGAGGATGGCGATGCTCGAATGGTCGACGTTGGCGCCAAGGACGTCACCAGCCGGGTCGCGATCGCTGCGGCGAATCTGCGGCTCAGCGACGAAGTCCGAAGCCGTCTGTTCTCCGGTGATCTTCCGAAGGGCGATGCGCTGGGCGTTGCCAGGATTGCCGCAATCATGGCTGCAAAGCAGACCCCTGCGCTGATTCCGCTTTGTCATCCAATTCCCATCGACAGCGTCGAAGCCGTTATCTACGAGACAGAGGACGGCGCTCAGGTCGAGGTGACCGCTCGGACAACCGCCAAGACGGGAATAGAGATGGAGGTCATGACCGCAGCATCGGTCGGGGCGCTAGCCCTCTACGACATGGTCAAAGGCCTCGACAGGGGAGCGGAGGTCGAATCGGTGCGGCTCCTACACAAGAGCGGAGGCAAGTCGGGGGAGTGGAATCGGTGAAAGCGGCTGTCGTGACCGTGAGCGATCGGGTCTCCCAGGGTGTCGCCGACGATCTCTCCGGGCCGGCGGTTGTCGTCAAGCTGGCCGAGTACGGGTTTCCCGGTGCGGACCTGCGGGTGGTTCCGGATGGTGTCGAGTCGGTGCAGACGATTCTGCTCGATCTGGTCCCGGAGTACGGGTTGATCGTGACCACGGGCGGCACCGGGTTCTCCCCGCGCGATCTCACCCCAGAGGCCACGAAGCTGGTGATCGACCGCGAGGCACCGGGGCTGGCAGAGGCGATGCGGGCCGACACCTTCGGCCGGTTCCCGCACGGAATGCTGTCGCGGGGGATTGCCGGGATTGCCGGAGCTACGTTGATCGTCAACCTGCCCGGGTCGGTCAAAGCGGTCGAGGAGTCGATGGACGTAATCGGCCCTGCTCTGCGGCATGGAGTCGAATTGCTTGTAGCGGGTCAAAGCGACCACAATATGTGACACCCGTTTGGGACGGCGGGCCAAAATGCTTGGCTACGCATGGCACCGTGCCTACGCTCGGTGGCGGACGGAGTAAGGAACAGATGGAGATATTGGCCTTCCTCATTATCGGAGGCGTGTGGGCAGTTTTTTTGCTGCCCTCTTTCTTCGAGGGTCAACGGAGCGCTTCAATGAAGTCGACCCGTAGTTTTGCGCGCGGTAACGACCTTCTTGCCTCCGTGGCTCTGCACTCCGCTGAAGAGGTGAGGGCCGCCCGCGCCGCTCGGCGACGGAGACGCCGCGCGGTGGCGATCCTCAGCACTGGTGCCCTCGGTTCGCTTGGCGCTGCCGTGGCGACGGGTAGCACGGTTTGGCTTGGGGTCGCGATCGTCTTCGACATCCTTCTCGCCGGCTTTGTCACCGCACTCCTACAGGCCAAGGCGGCGCGCTTCAAGACGATGGCTCCTGTGGTCTCAATCGATCCGACAGGCGCAGAAGACCTGTCCGAGGTCGAGGTAGTTCGATCCATTCGTATCGTCGAAGCCGGTTAGACGGTGTCCGAGTCCCTCAATCTCGATCAACTCGAAGCCGAGGTGCGCGCCGAGCTCGATGAGAAGTTCGCCGCCCGAGAGCTCGCACTGAAGAACTGTCGCAAGATCATCCAGGCGTCCTCGAAAGCTATTCGCGCGTTGCACCGTGGCGATCTGGCCGATGCCGACGAGTTACTGGCGCAAGGCAGGGCACTGATCGATGAGGCAGAGGCGCCGCTTGCCGAGCATCGCGATATCTATCACGCCGGCTTCTTCTACGACGCCGTCAAGGAGTACGCCGAGGCCGAGCTGACCAAGGCGCTCGTTCGCAAACAGCCGCTACCGATGCCGTCAGACCTCGGGCTTCATGCTGTGCCGTATCTCAAGGGCTTGGGTGAGGCCGTTGGGGAACTGCGGCGCCGACTTCTCGACCAATTGCGTAAGGGAGAACTGGCCGAGGGCGAGGAGACCTTTGCAGACATGGAAGTGATCCACGGATTGCTTGCTGCACTCGACTACCCCGACGGCATGACCTCCCAGCTACGACGAACGACCGATGTTGCCCGTTCGTTGATCGAGCGGAGCCGGGCCGACCTCACGACGACCATCGTTCAGGAGCGGCTGCGGCGCCAACTCGAAGACCGTTGAGCCCCTTCGGTTCTGGCGTCCCAGACCGGAATATGTTCCGGCCTCGGACGCAAGAAACGGATCGATCGGGGTAGCGCTACACTTGCACCTCGCCCGGGGGTGTAGCTCAGTTCGGCAGAGCGCTACGTTCGCAACGTAGAAGTCACGGGTTCAAATCCCGTCACCTCCACAGGATGAAGAAGACCCCGCCGTTGTAGGCGGGGTCTTCCTCATGTGAGCTGAGGATTTGAGCTCTTCTTCTGCCTGCGGGCTGGGGCTAGAGGTGGGTGGGAGGCCCTTTGCCGTGGGTGACTGCGGTGGGGAGAGGTTCAAATCCCGTCACCGCCTGCCCTGCGGGCAGGTTTGAGTTCCTTGCGGAACTCATCCAGAGGGGTCGTTCTCTAGATCGACCCGGGTCTCTTTGCAGTACTGAGCAGCGAGTGCAGAGAACCGAGCTGAGTACCCGAGTAGCAGCTACTCACTGCTTCCTATGGCGCACTACACGTGATCATCGTCGAGCCATCGGAGGTGAAGCCTTCCCACAGCGTGTAGGACGAGAGGCCGTACTCGATTGTGGGGAAGTCGTTTGTCGTTTCGAACTGGCTCGTCAAACCCTTGATGCTTCCATCCGCTGCGTTCCACTCCAGGCTCCCGAAGAGCGTTCCCTGGGTGTCTGCGGGGATCGCCGTGCGATAGAGCCAGACATCTCCGCTACAGACCTGCACCGAAGCGGTGGCGGTTGTGAAACCCTCACACGAGCCGTCCTCCACCGGGGTGTTAGAAATGAACTCGAAGCTCGGTGTGGCGATCGAATTACCCGGGCACAGTGCTTGTCCGGCGGATCCGGCGATGCCGGGACCGGCGTACATCACGACATAGTTGCCGCCGTCCTCGCGGAACCAATACAGGAAGACGTCCCCGGCGGTGATGTTCTCGTCGTCGAAGGGGACGAGGGTCACACCGGTCGTCGGGTCGGGGATCGTGCCTTCGGCCGCCGGCTGAGTGGTGGTCGTCGGCGCTGCCGTCGTTGTTGGCGCTGCCGTCGTTGTTGGGGCCGCCGTCGTTGTTGGGGCTGCCGTCGTTGTTGGGGCTGCCGTCGTTGTTGGGGCTGCCGTCGTTGTTGGGGCTGCCGTTGTCGTCGGGTCGTCAGAGGACTCGCCGCCTCCGCAGCTCGCCAGGACGAGCACCAATGAAAGAACCACACTCAAACGTCGTTTCACCACAGACTCCTCTCCCTCGGCGATGAACCTATCAGGCGAATTCCGGTTTTGGGGAAATTCCGTCATCTACTCGGCCGCAGCGAGACGCGGGCCGGGTTTCACGGGCGCGTCGAAGCTTCAAGGTTGATAGGGAAATGACGAGTGGTGCAAAGCGATGCGCACGATGCCAGCCGGGTCCTTCTTGTACCCCCAGCTCTTGTCGACGGTGGTGTCGAGACCGTCCTTGTCGGTCACTGTCACCCAACCCATCCACATGGCGACGTCGCCCTCTATGAAGGTGGCCGCTGTCTCCGAGCGGGCGGCGCGCCACCCCTTCAGGCCGAACCCCGTGTCGAGCGGGAACTCGCTGTCATGGGCGACGAAGTAGGACAGCGCCCCCTTCTTCGTGGGGCGGAACGTCTGCTCGCCGCTCGCCATAGTCGGCTTGAAGAGCACCGGACCGTGGTCGTAGCCGTAGAGGTCGTCGAGCATGCGATCAGCAACCGAGCGGGCGCCGTCGATGCCCTCGGCCTCGAACGCCGCTGAGATGGCGATGAGCCTGTTCCCCCACGCCTCTCGGGCACTCGTCAGGTCGGCTTCCGAGATCGACATACGCAGACTCGCTTTCTAGGTTCGACTACAAGCGTGACGAAGGCCGCCGAAGCCGCCGATGGCAAGCCTACCCGGCAGCTCAATGCATCCCGGCCGCTGCACCCCCTATCGCTGCAGTCCATCCCTGAACCGTCAGTTGACGGTTGAGAGCCGAACAGTTGGGGCCACGACCAGATAGGTCTTCGCCTAGAGCAGACGGGAGCCGGGACCTTCGAAGTTGCCAAGGTGCTCGGCGTACACGATCAGATTGCCCAAGTAGCTTCGTTCATCTCTATCGAATTCGCCGCCGCAGGTAATCACACGCAATGTCGGCGCCTCGGTTCCCCCGTAGACCGCCTCGGTGGGGAACGCATCCTTCTTGACCAGAACAACGTCAGTGACTTCAAACCAGGCAACCCGCCCGTCGGAACGATCGACCAGGATGACATCCCCCGCCGTCAACTCTCGTAGTCGGAAGAAGACAGCCGGACCACGCCGTGAATCGACGTGACCCACCACAACACCCGGTCCGATCTCTCCGGGTACCGAGCGCCCGGTGTACCAGCCGGTATCGTCGAAATCGGACGGTACTTCGATCGTGCGATCCGGATTGAGGCCCAGGTCGATGATGGGTGCATCGACCTCGATACTGGGGATACGGACACGCAGCGGCGTCAAGTCGACGCCAGTGTTGTCGGTATTGGCTTCGGCGACCGAGCTGTCGGTGGTTCCGGCGTTAGTTACCTCGGGCGCTGGTGCTACCGCAGTCGTCGCGGTACCGGGGGGTCCGTTGGTCGTCGTCGTTGTTGTCCGAGCCAGCTCGTCTGCAACCTCAACCGAGGTGGTTGTTGTGGCCATCTCGATCGAATCATTCCCCGACTCGCCTCCGGCGATGGTCGCCGACCCGAAGATGACAATGCCGACCGCAGTGGTGCTCAGCACCACCAGCGGCCACCTCAGTCCGTGCCTTGTCATCGTGCTCTCAAGCTAGAGGAGCGGCTACCACTGACCGCGCATTCTCCATGCTGTGGTGGCCCCGGCAACTGCGAGGATGAGGCCTGCGGCTCCCAGCGCATACCAGGAAAGAGCATCCTGGTCTGCTGTGCCGCCGCCACCCGCCCCGGCGCCACCAACCGGCGGCGGAGATGTCGTGGTCGTGGTCGTGGGCGGTGCAGTGGTTGTCGTGGTCTCCGGCGGCGTAGTAGTTGTCGTGGTCTCCGGCGGCGTAGTGGTCGTCGTAGTCGTTGTGGTGGTGGTAGTAGTCGGCGGCGGCTGGGCGCAATCGAGCACAACCGTCACACCCAGGCTCGTTATCCCGTCAGGACCAAATCGAACGCTGAAGTCGATGGTTTCGCCAAGTACGAACGGCCCTGAAGACTCTACGGGAATGACTGCCCCGGGCACGGACTCGTAGTTGCTTATCTCGCCCGTCGAGTCGCCGCTGGCGAGGAGCAAATCGTTGTCTGGATGAACCGATATGTTGTTCGCCACCTGTCCCGTGCCGGTGCACGTTGCACCTACCAGGGCCGGATCTACGTCTTCCGATTGGATCAGTCGCACCGTGTCAGGGCTCCCTCCGAAGATCCCATCCAGCTCGATCACTATTGGTGCTTGCGCGATCGAGGGTGCCGCTAGGGCCACCAGGCCAATAACAAAGCCCAAAAATGTCAGACGCCTCATACCTTGTCTACCTCTCTCAATTGGCCAGAAGCGGCAGCGTCCAAGTTCTGAGCCTCCGGACAGCGGCCGTTTCCTGATGGGGTCACCAGGCTCACACGCCGCTCTTCTCGAGACACTCCGCCTCTGTTGCGGCGAGGCTAGTCCAGGCACGGAAGGCAAGGTGACGGCGAGGGGGGCGCTGATGCGGTCGGAGTGACGCGGATTGTCGACTCCGGCTTTAGGTCATCGGCGGAGGCGGGCTAGTCCGACTGGACCGTGCGATGCGGCAGAAACCCCTGTTCCTGCAAGTAGTCGAGGATGCTTTGGGTATATCGGGCATGGCCCTCCCGGGTGTACTTGACCACGGTGTAGATCTGGGCCAGGTTCTCGACTCCCGCCTCCAGGACAAGCGACCGCAGCCGGGGAATGCTCATATATCGATCCCACCCCGCCTGGTCGCGATCCCGGTAGATCTCCCGAATCTCCTCGTCGGTGTGATCGTGGTACCGCTCGCGGTGCACCAACCCGCTGAGAGGCAGCCGATCTCGCGGTGCCGGGGCTTCATCCGGCCAGCCCATCACGAAACCGACGACCGGGAACACCCCCGGCGGGAGTTCGAGTATCTCGCCAATCTGATCGGCGTTGGCCAGAGTCGATCCCATGTAGCAAATCCCGAGTCCGTTGGCCTCGGCAGCAAGAGCAACGTTCTGCGAAACCAGGATGGCGTCGATGGCGGCGACCAGGAACGCAAAGAAGTCGTCGAAATTGTCGGGGGCATCGTTGAGGCGCAGCCACTTGCGCATGCGCCGGAAGTCGGCGCAGAAGGTCAGTACCAGCGGCGCCTGGCGCACCATCTCTTGCTCCATGTGCGGCCAATACAGCCGGTGCCGCATCTCCTCGTCGGACGACACAACGATCGAGAACGTCTGCATATTGCCCGATGACGACGCCCGAACGCCGGCTTCTAGCAGTTCAGTCAGTAGCGACTCATCGACCGGGTCCGGCCGGTAGCTGCGGATCGAGCGATGCCCGTGGATGACCTCGAATACGTCCATGATCCCCGCAGCGTAGGCCCATCGCCCGGGATGACAGCAAGATGGAGACATCCGCTCGGAGAATCCCGAGTACTTAAATGGGGCGGGAGCCGACATTCGATAGAAGGGCGTTGGAGATGGCTGAGTTCTTCACCGAGGTGACCGACCCGATTCGGTACGAGGGCCCCGATACCACCAACCCGCTTGCCTTCCGCGTGTACGACCCCGACCGCATCGTTGCGGGCAAGCGCATGGAAGATCATCTCCGGATCGCAGTCTGCTACTGGCATTCGTTCAACTGGCCGGGAAGCGACATCTTTGGCGACGGCACCTTGGATCGTCCCTGGCTGGCCCCGGGCGCCGATGAAATGGCGGCCGCTCGCCAGAAGATGGACGCCGCCTTCGAGTTCTTCAGCAAGCTGGGAACGCCCTACTTCTGTTTCCACGATCGTGACATCGCCCCCGATGGAGCCGACTACCGCGAGACAGTCAGCAACCTCCACGCCATGGTCGACTACACCGCCGAGAAGATGGAACAGACCGGGGTCAAGTTGCTCTGGGGTACTGCGAACTTGTTCAGCCATCCTCGCTTCGCCGCCGGAGCCGCCACCAACCCCAACCCTGAGGCGTTTGCGTTCGCCGCTGCCCAGGTGAGGCACGCTCTCGAAGCGACCCACCGGCTCGGCGGGAGCAGCTACGTGCTGTGGGGCGGCCGGGAGGGCTACGACACCCTGCTCAACACCCTGATGAAGCACGAGGCCGATCAGCTCGCCCGCTTCCTTCATCTCGTCGCAGAGCACAAGCGGAAGATCGGTTTTGGCGGTCAGCTCTTCATCGAACCCAAGCCGCAGGAGCCCACTAAGCACCAGTACGACTACGACTGTGCGACGGTGCACGGCTTCCTCGAGCGCTACGACCTGCTCGGCGAGTTCTTCGTCAACATCGAGGTCAATCACGCCACTCTGGCCGGGCACAGCTTCCATCACGAGGTGAAGTACGCCGTCGAGAACGGGATCTTCGGCAGCGTCGACGCCAACCGGGGTGATCCGCAGAACGGCTGGGATACGGACCAGTTCCCGAACTCGGTAGAAGAGTTGACTCTCGCTCTACACGAGATCTTCGGTGCTGGTGGTTTCGACAAAGGCGGCTTCAACTTCGATACCAAGCTGCGGCGGCAGAGCATCGATCGCACCGACCTGTTCCACGGCCACATCGGTGGTATCGACACCCTTGCTAAGTCATTCCTCGTAGCGATGGATCTGCTCGCGAAGGAGACTCTCACCAAGGCACGCCGCGACCGCTATGCCGGGTGGAAGGGCGACCTGGGCGCTCACATCATGTCCGATGATGCCTCGCTCGAGTCCATCGCAGACAAGGTGCTGGACGAGGGGATCGATCCGGAACCGGTCTCCGGCCGCCAGGAACTGCTGGAGAACGAGATCAACCGGGCGATCTGGGCTGATCAGGCGTAGCGGGTCGGTCGAGGCGCGACACAACCAGCAGCAGGGCGACTGCCAAAGCCAGCGCCGTGCCCAGCGTCAGCATTGCGGTGGTGTAGTCGCCCGTTGCGTCACGCAGCAGCCCGGTCACCACCGGTCCCAATGCGCCGAGGATGGTGACAACCGTCCACTGCGACCCCATCGTCGCTCCATAGCTCGATCCCGAGAACCACTCGGACATCGTCATGGCTCGCAGCGGTAGGAACGCACCGAAAGCAAGCCCGAAGAGAACGAAGTGCCCGGCCATCTGCCATTGTGCGACGGCGCCCAGCATCATGGCGGTGGCTATCGAAAGCATCGCAGTGGTGGTTGCCTGGAGGTTGGGTGCGCCGAGTCGTTTCGCCACCAGGGGAGCGATCCATCGGCCAGGGAGGCTCAGGGCCGATGCGAGCGCCGCCCATGCGGCAACGACGCGCAGGTCGAATCCGCTTTCCTCAAAGACGGCAACCCGATGAGCGAACAGGCCCTGCACCGAGAAGAAGACCAGGACCATGGCGGCGGTGTGGATGGTGAAACGGCGATCGCCGAGCAGCCGCCGGCGTAGTCGCTGTTGCCGCCTCGGCTGCGAAGCCGGCGGGGGTGCGGTTCGGTGCAGCGTGCCGAACGAGGTAGCCAGCGCCGTCGCCAGCACGAGCGATCCGAGGAGGACCGCGGTCCACCTCCAGCCGATCATGGTGACAAGCCACTCTGTACCGGGGATGAAGATGATCCCGGCAAGGCCGCCAATCAGGGTGACCAGGCCGAGCGCCCGGGGACGATCTTGCGGACTGCACCACTGATCGAGTGCGATGAAGGCCACTTCGTAGAACAGCATCGCCGAAGCCGGCCCGATCAGCAGCCACCAGGCCCCGATGACGTGCCAGGGATTCTGTGCTGCGCCAAACCCGATCATCCCCGCAGCAGCGCAAGCCCCTCCGGTGATCAGTATCGACCGCACCCCCCGCCGGTCTGCCCAGGCACCAATGGGAAAGGCAAGAATCCCACCGACCACTACGGATCCGCCGTAGGCAAGAGAGAGGGTCGTCTTGGAGAATCTTGCTCCAGCAGCCGTATCGGTGACGAAGATCGAGAACCCGTAGAGGATGACACCAAAGGCCATCATCACGGTCAACGCGACTGCAATCAGCGCTGTCCACGGGGTTGCCCGGTCGGATGCTGTGTCGATGTGTCGAGAATAGGGTGAGTAGCAGTCCGTCCGTCGGCTCGGCCTCTGCGGCGCACGGTCCCTACAGCGTCCAGCGGTGACCGCCGATACAACTTCCGCCATGGGGTACGCTCACCGCTTGATGAGGACCAGGACCTACCGTCTGCTTCTGCCGGCGCTTCTTGCGCTGTCGCTGTTCGTTGCGGCTTGCGATACGGGCGGCACAACGGAGACCACCACTGTGGTCAGCGACGAGACCACAACAACGGTCGAAACGACTACAACCACAACCACTCAGCCTGGGGAGGAATCGACCGGGCCCATCGTCACTGCCGGGGTAGGCGTTTCGGACGAGGTCGTCGCACAGCTGACCACCCAGATCGCTGAACTGGTGAACGCCACCGAGCAGGTGCGGGGCCTTCCGTTCCTCGCGCAGCCGATCGTCTCCATCCTCTCCCCTGAGGAGCTGGAAGCCCGAGTGCGGGCTGACCTCGCCGAGGAGATAGACCCTGATTCGCTAGCGGTGGACTCCCGATTGCTGAAGCTGATGGGGTTGCTGCAGCCCGGTGATGACCTGGAGACGATGCTCATCGACCTCTACGGAGAGCAGGTGGCGGGTTTCTACGATGGGGAGACCCGGGAGATGGTCATCGGTGGCGAAGCCAGCGAGCTGACCCCTTACACAAGAAGCGTCGTCGTCCATGAGCTCATCCATGCGCTCACCGATCAGCACTTCCTCTTCTACAACGACTACGAGGCGATGTGGGAGGAAGAGCGATATGAGGAAGCCTCAGCATTCCAGGCTCTGATCGAAGGTGACGCAACCTACTTCCAGTTCATCTACATGCAGGAGCTGCCGCTGGCCGAACAGCTGGCGCTTGCCACCGAGGCGCTCCAGCTCCTCGAGGACTCGTCGGCAGCCGACTCCGTTCCCGACTGGCTCATCAACGACATTTCGTTCCCTTACGAGTCGGGCCAGGTGTTTGTCGAGTCGCTCGTCTCGTCCGGCGGGATTGCCGCAGTTGACCAGGCTTACACGGACCGCCCGATAACCACCGAAGTAGTCATGCACCCATCCCGGTATGCGGCCGGGGAGGGCGTTCTCCCCATTCCGCCGCTCGAGATCGAACTCGACGGATACGAGGTCCACGAGACATCCTCCTATGGCGAGTGGGGATTCCGGGTGTTGCTCGACGGTTCGGCCGCCCCGGGGGTCTCCGCCCAAGCGGCCAATGGTTGGGGTGGCGATGAGTATCAGGTCCTGTACGACAACGATGATGTCGTGTTTGCTCTCGCGTACAAGGGAGACACCGAAGAAGACGCCTTCGAACTGGCCGATGCCCTGATCACCTATGCGGGAGAGACTCTGGCGATGGGCGATGGTCTTGGCGATGACGGGGGCATCACCTTCCGTCCGGACGATGGGCGTTACGCCCACCTCGATCGAATCGGCGACGGCTTCATCTTCGTGCTCTCGACTGATGCAGGCGCAGGTAGCGCAGCCGCCGACCAAATGCGGATTCCTTGAACCGGGTTCTCAACTAGAGCTGACCTTCGTAATCTCCAGACGTGCTTCGAGCGCGCCAAAAAGACACCGAGTCACAGAAGCGAAAGCGAGCGGCGGATCAGCCGCGACCGGCGTTAGGACGGCGCCCGTGGTTTGCCTTGCTGCGGCGGGCGCGAAGCTTGCGTCGTTTTGCTTTAGCCATAAGGCGGGAGAGCGTAGCACGGTCGCGCCGATTCGTCACCGTGGCATCCCGAAACGGAGGCTGGATGGCCGACGGGGTGCTGCTGGCCGAGAGTGCGGCGGATCGGCGCCGGGGTGTGCTCACTTCTGTGCCCAGGGTGCTTCTCCGCACTCGCTGTATTCACAGCTTTGCGCTGCGGCGACCGCTGCAGGTGGTGGGAATCGACGAGCGAGGCGGTGTGCTGGTGCGGCAGGTGCTCAATCCCGGGCGATTGATTGTTCTTCGCGATGTCGTGTGGACGCTGGAACTCCCGATCACCGATCCTTGCCCGGAGCTCGGTGAGCAACTCAACATCTATGCTCGCCGCTGTGAGCGGCAAGCTGATTCTCTGTGGAACTCCGATCGGCAATCTTGGTGATGTGTCCGACCGTCTGCGCAGCGCGCTCGCCGAAGCCGACCTGATCTACGCCGAGGACACCCGACGGGCCGCCACGTTGCTCCGCTCTCTGGGTGTCGAAGCTGAGGTGCGTTCCTACTTCGTGGGCAACGAGGATCGGCGGGCTGCGGAACTTGCTGAGCGGCTGCGCGCCGGCGACGTTGTGGCCCTCATCACCGATGCCGGGATGCCTTCGATTGCGGATCCGGGCTTCACTGCTGTGAATGCCGCCATTGGCGTCGGCGCACAGGTGACGGTGATTCCGGGTCCCAGCGCAGTAACCGCCGCGCTCGCAGTCTCTGGCCTTCCGGCTGATCGTTTTGTATTCGAAACCTTCCTGCCGCGGCGAGGCAAGGATCGCCGCAACCGCCTGGCCCAGCTAGCCGACGAGGAGCGCACGATTGTGCTGTTCTCAGGCAAGGCACACGTGGTCGCAGACCTCGGAGACATGGCCGAGAGCTTGGGCGGTGACCGCCGCGTCGCTGTTGCCCGGGAACTGACCAAGGTATACGAGGAAGTGTGGCGGGGCACCCTCGCTGAGGCGGTCCCGCGATGGGAGGGCGGCGAGCTCCGCGGCGAGTTCACGATCGTCGTGGCAGGAGCTCGGAGGAAACTCGCTGACTTCGACCGTGCCGTTGCCGATGCAATCGACGCGATCGAGTCCGGAGAGTCGATGGCCGACGCAGTACGACGTATTGCATCGGAATCAGGGGTCAGCCGCCGGGAGCTCTACGAGACGGTCTTGCGAAAGAAGAAGTGAGCCTCTGGCAATCACGGCGGCGTCGGCAGTGGCGGCGCGATCGCAGCTGGGAATCAACAAAGGACGCGGCCGCCGTACCGCGTCCTTGGTTGGGATCGGGCGTCTTCAGCTATACCGAGCTGTACTCAAAGGCCGAGACGGCGCCTGATTTCGGCTTCTACCTGTTCCTGGCTCTTGGCGCCGATTTCCGCTCCCAGCTTCTTCTGCCAGTCGCTGAGCGCAGCGCGGTCGACCTCGAACACGTAGTCACCGACCGCAATCGTTCCCTCACGCTTGTGCAGGATGATGCGGTCACCCTCGACGGCGATCATCAGTTCGTCGCCCTCGTGGATATTCAACAATCGGCGGGTCTCCGCCGGAATGACGATCCGGCCGAGATCGTCGATTTTTCGGGCCATTCCCGTATGCACTTGACCCCCTCGGTCGCTAGGTGGGGGGACCCAGTCCCCGTGAGGCCCCTGGTGTGTGGTAAACCACTCTACTTGGTGGTTTGGCTACTGGACCGAACCTTTTTCGCCGGGAGTTTGCGCCGCAAGGGGCTGCTCCTGATCCCAGTGTTACCATCGACGGCCATGGACAATCACCCCCGCACAATCCTTGTAGCCGTCGGCTGGCCATACGCCAGCGGGTCCCGTCACCT